>CAYQCT010000111.1:0-3011 GCA_964416015.1 uncultured Tepidisphaerales bacterium | reverse complement strand
GTCAAGAAGGCGGAGAAGGCGTCGCTCGACAAGGAGCACTCCACCGAGTCGATCATCCGCGACCGTGAAGAACTTAGCGAGCAGCTCAAGGCGCTCGGCGAGCTGAAGCAGATGGCTGCAAATTACGGCTTCGACATCAGCGGCCCGGCAACGAACGCCAAAGAGGCCGTGCAGTGGCTCTACTTCGGCTATCTCGCCGCGGTGAAGGAGCAGAACGGGGCGGCCATGAGCCTCGGCCGGACGAGTACGTTTCTCGACGTCTACTTCGAACGCGATCTGGCCGAGGGCACACTGACGGAGACGCAAGCGCAGGAAATCGTCGACGACTTCGTCATGAAGCTCCGCATCGTTCGGTTCCTAAGAACGCCGGAGTACGACGCGCTGTTCAGCGGCGATCCGACCTGGGTCACGGAGGCGCTCGGGGGCGTCTCCCGTGACGGTCGGCCGCTGGTAACGAAAACCAGCTTTCGCTACCTCCACACGCTCTACAACCTCGGCCCCGCGCCGGAGCCGAACATGACCGTCTTCTGGTCGAAGGACCTGCCCGAAGGCTTCAAGAAGTTCTGCGCGAAGGTCAGCGTCGACACGTCGAGTGTGCAGTATGAGAACGACGACCTGCTCCGCGACTCCCGCGGCGACGACGCGGCCATCGCGTGCTGCGTCAGCGGCATGGCGGTCGGCAAGGAAATGCAGCTCTTCGGGGCCCGCGTCAACCTCGCCAAGTGCCTGCTCTACGCCATCAACGGCGGCCGGGACGAGCTGACCGGCGATCAGGTCATGCCGGCCTTCGACCCGATCGAGGGAAACGTGCTCGAGGAAAAGGCGGTGCTCGAACGCTTCGATACGGCGATGGATTGGCTTGCCCGCGTCTACGTGAACGCGATGAACTGCATTCACTACATGCACGACAAGTACGCCTACGAGCGGGTCGAGATGGCCTTGCACGACTACAACCCGAAGCGGACGATGGCCTTCGGCATCGCGGGTCTTTCCGTGGTCGCAGACTCGCTTTCGGCTATTCGACACGCGAAGGTGAAGGTCGTCCGTGACGACACCGGCCTCATCACCGACTACGAGATCAACGGCGACTTCCCCAAGTATGGCAACAACGATGATCGTGCCGACGACATCGCCGCCTGGCTCATGGGCCAGTTCATGGCCAAGCTGCGGAAGCATCCGACGTACCGCGACGCGACCCACACGCAAAGCGTCCTGACGATCACCAGCAACGTCGTCTATGGCAAAAGCACCGGCAACACCCCCGACGGCCGCAAGACCGGCGAGCCGTTCGCGCCTGGTGCCAACCCGATGCACGGCCGCGACGAGGACGGCTACATCGCCTCCGCCTTGTCGGTCGCGAAGCTGCCGTACGCCGAGGCTCAGGACGGCATCAGCCTGACGAACACGGTCCTGCCGTCTGCGTTGGGCAGCAACAAGGAAGATCAGGTCACCAATCTCGCCGGCTGCCTCGACGGCTACTTCGGTGCTGGCGGGTTTCACATGAACGTCAACGTCCTCGACCGCGAGACCCTCGTCGACGCGATGGCCCATCCGGAGAACTACCCGCAGCTCACCGTCCGCGTCAGCGGCTACGCGGTGAACTTCGTCAAGCTGACCAAGGAACAGCAGCAGGACGTGGTCGACCGCACCTTCCACGCCAAGCTCTAAATCGGACAAAGTCATCACGTTCAGGCGCGATCCTGCCGATACACCCAGTACATCGCCGCGACCCGGTTCGGTCGCAGGCCTGGTCCTGAAGCATCATCGAGCGTGTCGCCCCAGAGGCGGTAAACTTTGCTCCCGTCAGTGATCCAGACCTGCGACCCGATCGGGTCGCGGTTTTTGTTTGTAGACTGGTCCCAGTCATGCCGTGTCCTGCCCCCCTGCTCGCCCCCGCCCGACGTGACGGCAGGCGACTGCCCATCCTCGATGCCGTCGCCGACGACGCCGACCGCGACGCACGCCGTCGCGGCGAGGTCGGCTTCGTCCATTCCACCGAGAACGCCAGCGCGGTCGACGGTCCCGGTCTGCGGTTCGTCGTCTGGACCACCGGCTGCCTCATGCGCTGCCAGTACTGCCACAACCCCGACACCTGGCAGCGCGGCGGCGGCACCCTTCGCGGCGTCGACGACCTGCTCAAGGGCATCGGCAAGTTCGCCCCCTTCATCAACGCCGCCGGCGGCGGGCTCACCGTCAGCGGCGGCGAGCCACTCGTCCAGCACCGCTTCGCCCTCAACCTCCTGCAACGTGCCAAGGCCGAGCTGGGCCTGCATGTCGCCCTCGACACCAACGGCTTCCTCGGCGACCGACTGACCGACGACGAGCTCGACGACATCGACCTGTTCCTGTTCGACCTCAAGAGCTTCCTGCCGGCGCTTCACCAGCAGGTGACCGGCGTGCCGATCGAGCCGATCCTCGACTTCGCCCGCCGACTCAGCGACCGCGGCCGCCCCATGTGGCTCCGCCTGGTCCTGGTGCCGGGCCTGACGGACGGCGAAGACAACCTGCGCGGCTGGGCCGGGTTTGTCGCGTCGCTCACGAGCGTCGAACGCGTGGAGGTGCTGCCGTTCCACCAGATGGGCCGGCACAAGTGGCAGGAGCTGGGCGTCTCGTACCCGCTCGAGGACACGCCACCCTGCCCACCCGAGCGGGCGGAGGCCGTCCGCGATTTGTTCCGTGGCTACGGGTTGCCCGTCGCCTGAGGTTCGTGCCACTTCACGAAGCCCTCGAACCGGCCGCGGGTCGGGAAGAGCAACGCCATCGCTCCCAGAAGCAGTCCGACGACCGCCAGCAGGAACGCCTGGCCTTCGACCAGCAACGCCACCAGCGAGAAGAGCGCCGCCCCCTCAAGGATCGCGAGCATCACCAGCGTCCGCACGAAGTAGGTGCTCGCCGCACTCCCTTGACCTCGTGCCGACAAAGCGGCCCCGATCGGTCGATGCGCGATCAATGCCCCACCCGCCACAGCCAGCGCGATGAGCGTCAACATCGACGACCCCTCCGCCCGCGGC
>CAYQCT010000110.1:703-11683 GCA_964416015.1 uncultured Tepidisphaerales bacterium | reverse complement strand
GGGTAGACCAACATCCGCAGGTCCTCGTTCGTGTACCCGAACGCCCGCTGGCTACGTAAGACTTCGTCCGACGCGGCTTGGGCCGACGCTGCACCTGCGGACAACGTCTCGGTCGACATTCCGTCGTGATCCTGCACGACGTCCGCCTTCGGCTCAACCGCTGTCGGCGTCGCCTTTGCGTCGCCTTCCACACTCGGCATCGCATCTAGATCGAGGATGTTTTCGCGAACCCACCGCGACCATGGCCGGGCGTCTACCAGCTTTTCCTTCACGTCTCGGTCGTCAATGATTTCCCCCTTCTCGAAGTCGGCCAACAATACTTTGCCCGGCTGCAGTCGCCACTTCTGTCGGACACGCTCCGGAGCGATCTCGATCGACCCGGCCTCGCTGCCCATCACGAGCAGATCGTCGTGCGTCACGTAGTATCGAGCGGGCCGCAGACCGTTGCGATCGAGCAGCGCCCCGATCTGTCGGCCATTCGTAAACGCCACACCCGCCGGGCCGTCCCACGGCTCCATCAGGCAGGCATGATATTCGTAGAACGCCCGAAGATCCGGGTCCATCTGCGGATTGTTCTGCCACGCCTCCGGGATCAGCATGAGCATCGCGTGGGCAATGTCGCGACCGTTGACGGCGAGGAACTGCAGGGCGTTGTCGAGCGTCGCCGAGTCGCTGGTCGAGCCGGAGAGCAGCGGGAACAGCTTGTCGAGCTCCGTGCCGAACTTTTCGCTCTTAAGGCTGCCGTAGCGGGCTCGCATCCAATTGCGGTTGCCGCGGATCGTGTTGATTTCGCCGTTGTGGGCGAGATATCGGTACGGATGAGCGAGCCGCCAGGAGGGAAATGTATTGGTACTGAATCGACTATGGACGATCGCGAAATGCGATGCGAAATCGGGAGCCCGCAGATCTTCATAGTACGTCCCGAGCTGCGGGGCCGTCAGCATGCCTTTGTAGACAAGGCGGTTCGTGCTGAGCGTGCAGATGTAGAATTGCTCTTTGACGAGCTTCGGCCAATCGCGTTCGTCGCCGAATTCAATGGTGTTCTCGACCCGTTGGCGAACGAGATAGAGGCGTCGGTTGAAGTCGCCGCGGTCGAAGAAGTGCCGCTTCATGCCGACGAACGCCTGCCGGACGCGGGGCTCCACGGCCTTCGCGTCGCCGCCGAGGCCGGAGCCGTCCGTCGGCACGTCTCGCCAGCCGAGAACCTCCATGTCATAGTCCGCCAATACACGCTCGAAAAGCCGCTCACATTTGCGACGAGCGACCAGGTCCGAAGGCAAGAACATCATCCCGGTCGCGTACTCGCCGCGAGGCGGAAGCTCAATCTTGTTCTCGCTGGCGACGCGTCGCAGGAACGCGTCAGGCGTCCCGACGAGGACGCCGGCCCCGTCGCCCGACCCCGGGTCGCAGCCGCAGCCGCCGCGGTGCTCCATGTTCGTGAGCATCTCGAGCGCCTGCCCGACGAGGCCGTGGCTCGGCCGGCCCTTGATGTGGGCAACGAAGCCGAAGCCGCAGTTGTCGTGCTCGAACGCCGGATCGTACAGACCCTCAGGAGCGGGCAGGCCAAGGCGAGTCGTCGGCATCGAAGTCTTCATGCGGGCGTGCGGCAGGAGCGGGCGGAAACGGACGGAACAAGTGCCCGCCGGCAGCGACGGGAGCGGTCGAAGTCGGATGTACGCCGCGACAGTCGTATCGCCGCGGCTGCGGGAGCGGGAGCGGGCTGAACCAAGACATTACGACGACTGCGGCGGCGGGGCGTCAATTCTGGCGGCTTCTGCTCGCTGCCGGTTCGGCTAACGCGGCGGCAGCTCGATCCGCACCTCGCCGCCACCGCCCGGCAGGTGCGTGACGACCTCCTGCCCGCCGACGCGGACCACGTAATCGCCCTTGAATCCGCGGACGATCAGTCGTCCATCATTGCCGGTGCGGCCCGTTTCATCGGTCCACCACTCACCCATCACGAGGTCTCGCCACGCCTCTCCGGTCGGCTGGATCGACCAGTCAGCGTCGAACATCGCCGCCTTCGGCCGCCAGTGTTGCCTTGCCCAGAAGCCCCAGACAATGATGGCCCGAACGTCCTCGTGAGCGAAGCTGGCCGTGAGAAAGTCACGGGCGAACCGACCGTCGAGCTCGGCGTCGCCGGTGTCGACGTCGAATTCCGTGACCTCGATAGGCACGCCCGTTGCCGCCAGCTCGTCGTAAAGCTGCCACAGCCGGACCGGCCCCGTCAGGCTTCCATAGAAGTGCGACTGCACGCCGATCGCATCCGGCCGGGCGGAGCGGGCGATGAGATTCTCGACCTGTTTGATGTAGCGACGCCGTAGGGCAGAGTTCGAGCCGTGGTCCGTGACGATTCCATAGTCGTTCACGTACAGCTCGGCATCCGGATCAACAGCCCTCGCCAAGCGGAACCACTCGGCCAGTACCGCGTCCGGCCCACGCCCTTCTTCAAGATCGTCCATGACGTCGCGGAGGTTCGCCGCCTCGTTGGCCACGTCCCAGCCGCGGACGAGGCCGCGGGTCGCGACGAGCTTCTCGACGAGGTGCCGCCGCAACGCCTCGGCCAGCTCCGCCCGGGCGGCGGCGGCGTCTTTCTTTCGAAGGGCGAGGTAGCGTTCCCGCACCGCCTCTGGCAACTGATAAGGTCGCGTCACGCTTGGCCAGAGCACTGTATGGCCGCGGATCGCGAAGTGTCGCTCCTTCAACCAGTGCAGCGACTCGATCGCCCGGTCGATTCCGCGACGGCTGATCGTCTCCTGTTTAAGCTCATTCTCCGTCGTTACATAGTTGAACCACCGCGTAAGAACATCGCGATACTTCGCCCCGTTTGGCGAGTCGTCGAAGAGCCACTCGTGCTCGACGGCCGTGCCGAACGGGAAGGCGTGGCGGGTCATCTCGACCTCGACGTCCACGTTCGGCAGCGGCGTTCCGGCGGCATCGACAACGAGCACGCGAAGGTCCGCCTTCCGCAGCCGATCGATCCGCTCGGCCGCCTCCGCACGCCAGGCAGCGTCGTGCGAGGAGCCCGGATACGTCGCCTCCGTTCGCGGCAAGGCGGCCACATCTACGTCCGGCCCGTGGTTCACCAGCCGAAGGTTTCGCAGCTCCATCCGGGTCGTCGGGGAGGCCGTTCGTAGGCAGAGGTTCGCATCGGCAATTGCGTGATCCTCCTTAAGAACGAACGGAACCGCCAGTCGCGTCCAACCGTCGGTCGCGACGGCGGTGCCGCGGAAGAGGCTCTTGGTCCAGGGCGGCCCGGCCTTCTCGAACAGCACGGCAACGTACGCCGGCTCGCCGTCGCTGGTCGTCGCCCGCAGCTCCATGTAAAGCGAGACGACATCGCCCTCCGACACTGCCGTTTGCGACGGCGTTCGCCATTGGATCTGCCACGGCTCCTCGCGATCGGCGGCTTCGGCGAGCACCAGGACGTCATCCCGCCAGGCCAGCGTAACCGCGTCGTTGTCCTGATCGAGATGCCACGTCTCCGCGGCCGGCAGAGACGGTTGCAAGACTACAACCTCACTCGCAGATGACGATGCAGCCAACATCGCGACGATGAGTAGTATGGCTCGCATGAAGTTCCGCCGGCGTCACGTGCTCTTTAGTTCTGCTTGCCCTCGATCGCCATGAGCAGGATCGCTGCAGCGAGGCCGAGTCGGCGGTCGATGGTGCGGCCGCTGTCAAGGCTGAAGTCGCAATCGAGTTTGCGGACGAACGGATTGAGGTTCTGCTTCATCTCGAAGACACGTTGCCCGTTTCGCTCGCCGTGGAACGCCTGCGGCATGAAGATGCTCGCCGCATCAACGAAGCGGCGGACAAGAGCCTTGATCGCCCCGTCTTCGGAGATGTTGGCGACCGGTTGCTCGTCCGCGTCGAGCATCTCCCAGGCGTCGCGGATCAGGCTCTTCATGCCCTTGCGACGCAGCACGCCGACCCGCTGGCCGCCGGCGGTCATATCAAGGACGTCGTAGCTCGCAGAAAAATCAATGACGCTGCGTGCCGTGATCTGCAACAGCGGCCGCTCCATTGCCTCACTCGCGTAAAGGACGATGTCCTCTTTGAGTTTGAATGCCTTCATCTTGCAGAACATGATGACATTGCCCTGCGGATCATAAATGTGGAACTTCTGGCCTAAGAAGCTCAGGATCTTCGCCCGGACCATGTACTGGTCCGACGCGAGCGCCGAGAGGAGTTCGGACGCGCCGGCGGCGTGTTGGCTGAAGCTGATGTCGCTCATGCAGCACGTTCTACCCGTTCTGCACCCCCACCGCCACCCCCACCGCCACCGCCACCCCGAACTGCGGCAGGCTGCCGTCGCCGAGGATCCACCGACTGCCGCCGGGCAGGGCGATGGTCGTCGAGGCCTCACCGTTGTTCAGGTAGATGTGCAGAATGCGGCCGTCGTCGCCGACGCGGCGGACGTACTCGACGTCCGCCGCCAGGTCCGCCGGCCGCAGTCGCTCGACATCTTTCGCCAGCGTCGGCAGCAGGACGCCGCACGCTTCGTTGGTGAGGTACGTGCCGACGTAGACGACGCGTCCGCTGCCGACACGTCGCAACGAAACCGCCGCCCGCCCGTGAAATGCTCCGCCTTGCCACGTCGCCAGCACGTCCGTTCCCGCCGCCGGATCGATCAACTCGTACCAGTACTTCGCTCGTGTTGTTGCATCGTCGGTCATGTAGTGCATCGACCGTCCGCCCTTCACGAATCCGCCGCTGTCCTGATTGAACGGACCGTACTCTTCTACCGTGACGCCCGCCAGCCCGGAGAGCACTCCAGGCGGCGTCGATGCTACAATGTTGTTCTCGATGTCCCGCGTGCCGGAGCGTGCTCCGATCACGACCGTACCGCCGGCTTCGACATACTGTTGAAGATGGTCGGCCGTCGTCTCGTCAACGACGGCCCAATGCGGCAGCACGTAGAGGCCGACGCCGGTGAGTTCATCGTCGGGAGCAACGCAACCCGGCGTCAGGCCGAGCTTGAGCATGGCCGCGTGGACGTCCGATGCGACCGCCTCCGGGTCCGGCAGGCCGAGGTTGCACGCAGCATGGGCGGCCCGCACGTCGTTCGAGCCGGTGGCGACTGCGGCGTCGATCACTACTCGAGTGCCGAGCAATATCGGCTCGATTTGCTTGAGTTCCTCGCCAAGTCGGCTCGCCTCTTCGTACCGCCGGCGGCCGATGTCGTCGTGATCGATCAGGCCGAGCCAGTATTGCTCCGCCCCGTAGCGGCACGTTCGCCAGCGAAAGAACAAGAGCGAGTCGGCCCCGCGGGCGATCGACCGCCACGCCTGCTGCCGCATCTCGCCAGGCAGCGGCTGCTCGAGCATGTAGTCCGTCTGCCCGCCGGCCCCGGCCTGGTGCTCGAGCACGATGAAGTTTCCCGTCAGCCCGCGAACGCGATCGAGCGTGAAGGCGTGGCGTTCCGCACGGTCCGTCGGCGGATAGAACATCGGATACGTGTCGAATCCGAAAACATCCAAATCCTGGCCGAATGGTCCGCGAATATCCGTGTTGGTAAACAGCCCGTTGTGCGTAATCCACCAGTCCGCATTTGCCTCGCGAAGAACCTCGACCTGGTCTCGCTGAAAGCGGGCGACCATGTCGGCAAGGTACCGGAAGTAAGCAAGGTGATGAGCCGGGTTCAGGTACGTCGGATTCATCTTCCGCGGCAGGCCGACGTCGGCGAAGTCGCGGTAGGTTTGAGCCCAGAAGGCGGTGCCCCAGGCATCGTTCAAGACGTCGATCGTCCCGTACCGGCGGCGGCACCACGCGACGAAGCCGTCGGCCGCCGCTTGCGAGTAGTCCTCGCTGAAGTGGCAATGGAACTCGTTGTCCGTCTGCCAGCCGATGACCCGCGGGTCGTCCTTCCAATGCTCGGCCATGGCCCGCGTGATGCGGATGCTCGCCCGGCGGAAATCCTCGTGGGCGTGGCTGAAGTGCTGTCTCGAGCCGTGGCTCATCGGCCGGCCGGCATCGTCCTGCCGCACTGCGTCGGGCATCTCGTCGAGCAACCACCGCGGCGGCGTTGCCGTCGGCGTACAGAGGATCGTGTCGATGCCCACCTCGCCCAGCCGGTCGATCGTCTCGTCGAATAGGGAAAAGTCGTACGTTCCCGGCTCCGGTTCGAGAACGTTCCAGGCGAATTCGGCCATGCGGACGACGTTCATACCCGCCGCGGCCATGCGTTCGGGATCGCGTTGTCGCGTCGCTTCGTCCCAGTGTTCGGGGTAGTAGCAGACGCCAAAGTGGAACCGCTCGAACGGCCCGGGCCGGCGGTGCGACGGGCGGGGCCGCCCGAGCGGCGGCGTCAACTCGTGCGGCAGGGCTTGGTGCAAATGGACCCGATCGGGATCGAACCGACAACCTCATGCGTGCAAGGCAAGCGCTCTCCCAATTGAGCTACGGGCCCGTCAGGCCACAGTAGGGCGGGTGCGTCCGACAAACAGCGACGATTTGTTGCGGCGGCCTGCAGGTGCGCGCGCTTTTGCTTCTTCCGCGTGGCGCGGCAGCCCTTTTGCAGAAAGCTCACGCCCCGGCCGACACCACCCGTCGAACTTGCGACGGCGGCCTGCCTCTCCCGCGTCCGAACCGTCATGTCCGCCACGACCGCCACTACGCCCGATATTCAACCTGTCGCCGGGCCGCTTCCGGCGAATCCGTTCGACCGCGACGAGCACCTGGCCCACAGCAGCTACCACGCCCGCGACGGCCGACGGCTGGTCAACCTGTCGCAGCCGGACGCCAGCGGGGACGACGCCCTGCACGCCGCCGCCGTCGACGGGGCGTTTCGGGCCTTCGTCACCGCACCGGATTACCCGTGCGTCGGAGCCAAAAGTGCCGCCAACAACAATTCGTACCGCCTCGGCCTCTACGGCGAACTCGGCGGCGCCGCGGCAACGGCGGGCCTTTGTCGCGACCTGTTTCGGTTCCGCCACGAACTCGACGACATCGATGCCCATTTCGCCAGCTTCGTTGCCGTGTTCGACGGGCCGGATCTGGACGAGCGGGGCTTCGAACGTCGTCTTTGGCGGCAGCTCCAGGCGTTGCATCTGGAGGACGCTCCGCTGCACGACTGGGACGCGGACGTCAGCAGTGACCCGGACGAGGCGACCTTCAGCTTCAGCTTCGCTGGCCGGGCGTTCTTCGTCGTCGGCCTGCATCCGGCGAGCAATCGGTTCTCCCGCCGCTTCCCCTGGCCGACGATGGTCTTCAACGCACACGATCAGTTCGAACGCCTCCGCAATGAAGGCAAGATGGACCGCATGAAGCAAGTCATCCGGACGATGGACGAAAAGCTACAAGGCGTTCCCAACCCCAGCCTGCAAGACTTCGGCGACGCCAGCGAAGCACGGCAATATAGCGGGCGTCATACGGAACCGGACTGGTCGCCGCCGTTCGAAGCCGTGACGGAGAAGAAGGCGAGTAAGTGCCCGTTTCATCGATTGTTCGGGCGGTCGTAAGACGAGAGCCGCCATGGAGCCGGCGAGCTTCGTGTAGGGTGGGCTTCAGCCCACCATCTATTATCGGGCACGCGGGACGGACATGGTGGGCTGAAGCCCACCCTACGATCTACATTTCAGCCATCTCCTCTTTGCGTTCCTCTGCCCCTTAGCTCCTTTGCGTTCCTCCGAATCTCCCACCCGCATCCCGCCCGCCGCAGGCACCGCCTTTCTCTTGAAGAAGGGCCAGACGCTCCGCGTCATCGATCCGATCGGCGGGCAGGTGGCGGACCTACTCGCCTTTGCCGTCGAAGGCGACAAAGCGACCGCCGAAGTCCTCTCCGGCGGCCGAAGCCTTGACTATGGCGGCAAGCTCTACCTCACGGCCGGCGACACGCTCTACAGCAACCGATCGACTCCGATGCTCGACATCGTCCGCGACGATTGCAAACGACACGACTTCACGCTGACGCCGTGTTCGCCGGAGATGTATCGCCTGCTCTACGGCGACGATGGAACGCACCCGTCCTGCTTCGCCAACTTGCGTACGCACCTGGCCGACTACGGCGTGACGCCGGACCAGATTCCGACGACGTTCAACGTCTTCATGAACGTCATGTACGCTTCGGCCGACTCTGAGGTGCCGGGGAAGATGACGATCGGTCCGCCGCTGAGCAAGGCCGGCGACGTGCTGGACCTGGTTGCCCGGATGGACCTCGCCGTCGGCCTGACGGCCTGTGCCAGCGAGGCCACGAACCACGTGGCGACCGCCGCCGACCTGAAGCCGATCGACTACCAGATCCTTCGTGCGTCCTGACGCAAGGCCGGAGTGGGATTCGAACCCACGAATCACGGATTTGCAATCCGTCTGGGCCTGCTCGCAATCCCGACGCCGGCAGCGACTTACGCGAGGAGGTGTCGCCGTCGTCCCACATACGTCCCACGGCGGCCGATTCTGGCGGTGGAATGGGGGCGTTGCCGCCGGACCTGGCGGAGCTGGCCGAGGCGTGGCCGACGTTGCCGGAGGCGGTGCGAGCAGGTGTGCTGGCGATGGTACGGGTCAGCCGTGGGGGTACCGGCCGGTAACTTCTGCCGTTCGTCGTGGATACCGAACGCCCCTTGTTTCTCACGCCGCGAAGCTATTTAGCTTTTCGACGACCAGAGAAGAATCGGCAGTAGGACGCTACAACGGGCGAATGCGAAGCCGATCCGGCCTGTCGGGTTGGGTACTGGCAGGCGATGACTCGCAACGCGGCCCGGGGGGAGTGGTAGAAACTTTCGACCGCCAACCCGCAGACCGAATGGTCCGCCATGGCTTTTCGCCTGCGAAATTGAGACCGGGGGGGGCTGGCGGCCGACGTGCTGCCGGCTGCCGGGACGGGTAGCAGGTCGCGTGCCTTCGCGTCAACGGCCGCACGTGAGCCGGAACGCGTGCCGTGCCGGACCCGCCCGCGCGTGGTAGGCTGTATAAATGGTCCCCGTCCAAAGGCTAGATTCTGCCGACGCGCCCGAGGTGGAGCGGTACGACGACGTGCGGGCGGCCGAGCTGTTGCTGAACAACGCGGCCGATGCCGACGACTATGAGCGGGTGCGGCGCGAGGTGTCCGAGCGGTTTGACCTGGACCCGGACGACGTGCCGCACGATCCGCCGCAAGGCGTCACGCCCGCCGACGCCTGCCGCTGATGCACGACGCATGAACGCACCTGCCGACGGGCAGCAACGGGGGTGGTAGAGTGATGGTGCGGGACGACGCCGGCCGCGACCGATGAGGATGAGCATGAGCAGCCACGACGACCGATCTTCCGAGGCGGCACCGTGCGCGCGTCGGGCGTTTG
This sequence comes from uncultured Tepidisphaerales bacterium, assembly GCA_964416015.1. Lineage (GTDB taxonomy): Bacteria > Planctomycetota > Phycisphaerae > Tepidisphaerales > Tepidisphaeraceae > JBCDKH01. Next base: position 2,405 of record CAYQCT010000110.1, on the reverse strand, counting down.
CCGAGGGATACGGCAGCGTCGCGGGCATCTTCGCGGCCCCGCCGCCGCCGATGCCGCGGGTTCGCCTGCGGGCGTCGCTGCGGGAGGCGTCGGCTGACACGTTGCGTGATCTGGCCCACGCGTTTTCCGACGTGCCGCGTCCGGACCGCACCTCGTCCGCCAGCTCGACGAGGCGATGACTCCCGACGACGCACCTGACGGCGGCGAGCGGCCGGTGCCGGACGTGCTGCGGGAGTACGAGGAAGTCGCTCCGGGTTACGCCGACCGGCTGCTGGCGGAGATGGAGCGCAACGGCGAGCACCGCCGCAAGATGGACCGCGACGCCCTGACGGCACAGAAGACGTTCGCGAAGGACCGGGCCGACTACGCCCGCCGCGGGCAAGTGTGCGCCACGACGGTCGGGCTGGGGGCGTTGACAGCCGCGGCGGTGCTGGGCGTGGCGGGCGACGTGGGCGGTCAGGTGGTGGCCGGGATCATCGGGGCCGGCGGGCTTGGCAGCCTCGTGTGGGCGTTCACCCGCTACCCGACGACGCGGGCCGCCGAGGACGCGGGCGACGCCGAGGCGGACGCGGGCGATTAGGTACTACCGACGGCCGCCAAGGGTGCGGGGAAGCAATACGGCAGTGTTCGCGCGTGTCGCGGCCGTCATGAATCGGGTTAACTACGGCAGCGGCCGGCTGACGCGGGCGGCGTTGCGGCATGGGCAACGCCAGGGCCGGCGGGTACGCTTGCGGCACGGGTAGGCGGGTAGCTCCCGCCGCACGCATCGTTCCGGCCGGCCGCGGTTCATCCTCCCGCGGCCGCCGGAACGGGCGGCCCGGTACCCCGAGGATGTCATGGACAACAACAGACGGAACGTCGAGCCGTTGAACGCGTTCGTGCAGTGGAGGTTCTACGACGACACCGCGTTCTTTGAGCAGTGGTCGGGTTGGTACACCGTCAGCGGCCCGCTGTCAGCGGCCAACGCTCGAAGGCTGGTGAAGCTGCTGCGGCGTGAAGAAGGGCCGGAAGGTGGGTGCAACGACGCGGACTTCCGCGTGCGGGTGGCGGAGCCGTTCGACCGCGTTCGGCTGACGGCCGCTGTCGATGAGCATCGGCAATGGGCTGGCCGGAGGGGGACATATGTCGGCGCGACGATGGCTGGCCTGCTGCGGCTCGACGACAAGTGCCGTCGCTGGATGCCGATGCTCGACGAGCTGCCAGACTGCGACCCGGATGCCGAGCGTCGGGAACTAGTGCAGCAGCGTCAGGCGGGCGAGGCCGAGCGGAAGCGTCGTAAGCGTGAAGCCGAAAATGAGGCTGGACGGCGGTTCGGTTGGTTCGTCTGGCACGGCTCGTCGGACCCATGCGGGTCGCATCACGCGGTCGCGAAGATGCCGAGCCGGGAGCTGGCCACGCAGGCAGCGAAGCGGTTGGAGCGACGCGAAACGGGGCAGTCGGAATATGCCGCCCGCCCGGCATCGTCGGCCGAAGAGGCGGCAGCGTTCATGCTCGACGTCGAGCGGTGCGAGGCCGAGCCGCGAAATGAGGATCACCCGAACGTGGCGACCGATCACGAGCTGTGCCGCCAGCTCGCCGAGGCGTTGCCGCAGTCGCCGGCCGTACCCGCGGTCGCCAAGGCAACGGCGTCGGCACCGCCACGCCGGCAGGAACCGCCCGTACATGCGGCCGATGCCGACGCCGGTGATGCCGGCCCGCTCGA
>CAYQCT010000110.1:0-693 GCA_964416015.1 uncultured Tepidisphaerales bacterium | reverse complement strand
GGCGAATAGCCGGTGAGCTCGGAGAGGCGTGCAAGAGTGACGGGCCCTTCGTCGAGCCGCTCGACGGCTGCCGCTACACCGGGCGGGGCGTCACGATCGAGCTGCAACCGAAGCCGTGGAAGCTCGTCGACTTCCTCCACCGCAGCGGCGGCGAGGCGACGGACGATGAGGCATGGCGTGCCGTGTGGGACGATGATGCGGTGGCCGAGAAGAATCGGCACCGGCGTCTGACCGCGACCGTCAGCCGTGCGAACAACGGTGAGGGCGACGAGCTGGGCGGACTTGAAGTCTGCGGCATGAGGATTCGTCGCCGGAACGCGAAGCTGATTCTCGAGCGTTTGCCCGACGACGGCGGGCCAGCCGTGACCGGCCACCAGAAAGTCACGGCGACGGTCACGGCAGAATCACGGGCCGCCGTAACCGCGGCGTGACCAACGGCGGCGGAAGGTATCCGCCGTCATGAGCAGCCCGCACGACTCGCCACCGCTCCGCTTGGCACTGGCGCCGGCGGCATCTGAACCGCCGGACCCGCTGGCCGAACGACCAAGGCCCGGCGAGCTACGCCGCGCGTTGATCGACCTGCGGCGACGTGTATTGCACACGCGCCGCCTGTTGCGTCTGGCCGAGGCGGTGCAACGGCAAGCCGACGCGGACGGAGGCGACGATGCCCGCCGATGAACCTGTTGCCGACGA
>CAYQCT010000109.1:3619-11786 GCA_964416015.1 uncultured Tepidisphaerales bacterium | reverse complement strand
CGAGCCAGTTGACCCAGCCGTAGTCGACGTCCTTGCCCTCGTCGGGCCCGGTCTTTTCGGTCGCACTGATCCGCTCGGCCTCCTGCAGGCGGCGCTTGCGTTCGAACTCGTTGAAGGCGCCGTCGACGCGCTCCATGGCCTTCTCGAGCGACGGCCCGCCGCCGTTGATGTAGGCGTTGTGCGAGACAGCGTCGGCGTTCTGGTGGAGCCATTGGCTCTGAATCTCGTAGCCGATGCCGGTGTCGTAGATCATCGGCGCCAGCGTCAGGCTCTTGCCCAGCGGCTTGAGGGCGGCGGCCTGACGCTCCTTAAAGCCCAGGTGCAGGCCGACCAGGAATTCGAGCACGTCACGGCCGCGGGCTTCGGGCAGCGAGAACGGATCAACGTCGCTTTCCATGCCCTGCACGGCGGCCATGGCGTCCGGGTTGACGTCGCCGATGCTGACCGCCCGGTCGACCTTCTTCGCCATCGGCAGGAACGCGATCGTGCCATCGTCCAGGCTCTCGCCATCGAGAACTTCGCCCCATTCGGCGACGAGCGCGTCATGGCTGCCGTACTTATCACGGAGGAACTCGTGCCACTGCCGGAACAGACTGTTCTTGAAGAAGTCGGGCATGTTGAACCACGCCCCACCGAGCATGCGGCGGATCCACCATTCCTCGTTGCTCAGCTCCCAGACCGCGATGGCCGGGTCGTCGGCCCAACGGAGGCCGGTGTAGGCGTTGACGTGGTTGGCGATCTCGGCCTTCCGCTGCGTCGAAAGAGCTTCGAGGCGCGGGTCCCAGAACTTGGCGTACGCATGCCGCACGTCCATCTGCTTCTTGTTCCGCTCCCAGCCGTCGACGGCCTCCATCCAGGCCTCTCGCGTCTCCGGATCGTCGATGATGTCGACATCTTCGGGAGACACAAGGCCGGCGCGGTTGAAGCTGGCGATCCAGACCTTCATGCCGCGTTCTTCTGCAGCCTTGAGCAGATAGTCGACGTTGTCACTCGGGCTCGCGAACGTGCGGACGCCGTTGACCCCGAGGAACTCGAGCCGGTCGAGGATCTTGTCGGTCACCTCCGGCGTGCCGAAGACTTTGCCGGTGAACGTCCAGTAGCGAACGCGTTCGCCGTCGACGCTGAGGTGGCCGTCTTCGTTCACGGTCACGTACGCGGATTCCGGAATGTTTGCCGGATCGACGGCTTCCCTCGTCTCGGCCAGCGTTGGCGGGACAAGTGTCGCGGCCAACGCGGCGACGGCGGCGGCCGTCAGGCTCCTCCAGGTGGTCTTCCTCATGTGCCCCATCATGCGCGGCAAGCGACCGGGTCGCAATCCCGAAAGACGTAGGCAGTGTCGGCCAAAGGCCGGCTAGGTTGTGCATGCCGATGCCGCTGCTCCGCCTGCTACGGAACCTTTGCACGCCGCTCGGGTCGCTGCTCGTCGCGACGACGCTTGCCGCGGCCTGGCTGGGCGTGCGGAGTGAGGCGACGGCTGCGAAGCCGATCACGCTCTGGACCTTCGCCCAGACGCACGCGGACGCCCTCACGAACCCGCCGACGGTCGCCCTCTCGCCGGCGGCGGCATTTCAAGCACGGTTCGGCCGGCCGCTACGCGTGCAGGTCTTGGGCAGGCGAGCGTTGGACTTGCGTCTGCGGGTACTGCTGGCGGAGCGGGACCCATCGGCGGCGCTGCCGGATCTGGTGCTGCTCGACGCCGAGTCGGCAACGCGGCTGCTGGACGACGTCGACGCGCGCGAGCATCTGCGGCCGATCGATGCCGCCGGACTCGACATGCTGCCGAACCGGCTGGCGTTGTGGCGGCACGACGGCGTGCAGCGGGGTTTGCCGATGGACGTGCATCCGACCGCCCTCGCCTACCGCGTCGACCTCTGGCAGCAGGCCGGGCTCGACCCGGCGGCGGCGCAGACGTGGGCGGAGCTCGCGGACATGTGCCGGGTGTACACGGCGCATCACAGTCGGCCGGCGATGGAGCTGAGCCGGTTGCGGAGCGATCATCTGACGCTGGTCCTGCAGCAGGCGGGCGTCGGGGCGTTGTCGACAGAGGCCGCGGACGTCGTGCTTTTCCTGGCGCGGCCTCTCGCGGATGACGCTGCTGCGCCCGTCGCGACCGGGCACGGGCGTTGGGCGCGGGATCTGGCGGCGGGCGACGTGGGGATGTTGTGGATGCCGGACTGGCGGGTCGCGTATCTGCGGATGGCGGCGCCGGATATGGCTGGGCGGGTCGCGATGATGCCGTTGCCGGCTTGGGAGGCCGGTGGCGTGCGGACGGCCGGCTGGGGCGGGACGATGCTGGCCCTCACGAGCGACGACCCGCTCGCCGCCGCGGCCGCTCGGTTTGTCGCCGCGTCACCCGAAGCCCTCGCCGCCCGCGCCGCGACGACGTCCATCCTGCCGCCGATTCGGTCGCAGTGGCCGACGCAGCCGGTGGCGGATGACTACTTCGTCACGGGCGACCCGCGCGCGCTGTACGCGCGGCTTGCCGATGGCGTGAAGCTGCCCCGCCACGACGCCGCCTACCTCGCCGCCGCCGGCCACCTGGGCGTCGTCCTCGACCGGGCGACGCGGCAGCTCGAACAGGGGCAGGACGAGGCTGCCGTACTGGAAGACGTTCGCCGTCGCCTGTGGGAGGCAACGGAGGACGTTGCCCGCCGCGCATCCCGCTGACGGATCGTCTGGGCCCGGATCGAAGAGCCCCGCAGACACCGAAAGGTGCCTACGGGGCGAGGGGGAGAGATCGCTTGAAGTATAACATCCCAAACGGTCAGGTCAACCCAGCTTCACATCAAAAGGGGAGGCCAACCTAATCCGGCCATGTCGCTGCTGCTCAGCGACATTGATTCGTTTCTACCGGATAAAGAGCATTTCCCGGTACGTCGGCAGCGGCCAGAGGTCGTCGGCGACGATCACTTCGAGATTGTCCGCTGCGTCGCGGAGCTCATCCATCGCACCCAGGACGTTGTCGCGCACGAATTTCGTCGCAGCCGACAGGTCTTCGCCGTGCTCGTGACCGAGGGCTTCATCGAGCTTCTTGACGCTGGCGTTCAAGGCGGCGACGTACTTGCCGAGGTCGCCGACGAGCATCTTCGTCGCGTCCTCGCCCAGCACTTCGCCGGCCTCACCGACCTGCTCGGCGTACCGCAGGGCGGCCGGCAGGATCATCGTCTTGGCGATGTAGCTGGCGGTCTCGCCCTCGATCGACAGCGTGTTGATGTACTGCTCGGCAAGGATGTTGAACCGCGACTCGGTCTCTTTCTCCGTGTAAATGCCGTACTTGCTGAAGAGGTTCTTGCACTTGTCGGTCAGCAGCACGTCGAGCGCGTCGGCGGTGTTCTTCAGGTTCGGCAGGCCACGACGCTCGGCTTCCTGGTGCCATTCATCGCTGTAGTTGTCGCCGTTGAAGATGACCGGCTTGGCCTCCTTGATGAGCTCGGTCAGCAGCTCCTGGACGGCCGCGTGCAGGTCCTTGCCGCCGGCCGTCGCTTCTTCGAGCTTCGTCGCGACGAAGTCGAGCCGCTCAGCCACCATGGCGTTGAGGACCGTGTTGGGCCCTGCGATGTTGTGGCTGCCGCCGACTGCACGCAGCTCGAACTTGTTGCCGGTGAAGGCGAACGGGCTGGTTCGGTTGCGGTCGCCGGCTTCCTTGGGAATGTCCGGCAGGACGTCGACGCCGGTGGCGAACGTGCCGCCCTGCTTGCTGCTGCCGGCCGTGCCGTTGCTGGCCAGCTGGTTCATCACGTCGTCGAGCTGGTCGCCCAGGAAGACGCTCAGGATCGCGGGCGGCGCTTCGTTGGCCCCGAGACGGTGGTCGTTGGCCGCCGTCGCGATGGCCATCCGCAGGACGTCGCTGTAGTGGTAGATCGCGCTGATCGTGGCGGCGCAGAAGACGAGGAACTGCGCGTTCTCGTGCGGCGTCTCGCCCGGCTCGAGCAGGTTCTCGCCGTCGGTCGTGCTGACCGACCAGTTGTTGTGCTTGCCGCTGCCGTTGACGCGGGCGAACGGCTTCTCGTGCATGATGCACGACATGCCGTACCGGGCGGCGACCTTCTTCAACGTGCTCATGACGAGCATCTGGTGGTCGACGGCGACGTTGGTCGTTTCGAAGACCGGCGCGACCTCGTACTGACCCGGTGCGACCTCGTTGTGCCGCGTCTTGACCGGCACGCCGAGCTTGAACAGCTCCAGCTCCGCCTCACTCATGAAGGCCAGCACGCGGTCGGGAATCGCACCGAAGTAGTGATCGTCCTGCTCGTGGCCCTTGGGCGGCTTGGCACCGAAGAGCGTTCGGTCGCACGTGATCAGGTCCGGGCGGAGGACGAACAGGTTCTGGTCGACCAGGAAGTACTCCTGCTCGGCGCCGACGGTCGTGTAGACACGGGCCGGCTCCTTGCCGAAGAGCTTGAGGACCCGCTTGGCCTGCTTGTCGACGGCGGTCATGCTGCGGAGCAGCGGCGTCTTCTTGTCAAGCGCCTCGCCGGTGTAGCTGAGGAAGGCCGTCGGGATGACGAGGGTCGCGCCGTTGGGGTTCTCCATGACGAAGACCGACGACGTCGGATCCCAAGCCGTGTAGCCGCGGGCTTCGAAGGTCGCCCGCAGTCCGCCGGACGGGAAGCTGCTGGCGTCGGGCTCGCCTTTGACCAGCTCCTTGCCGCTGAAGGCGGTGATCGCTTTGCCGTCGTTCAGCGGCGACATGAAGCTGTCGTGCTTCTCGGCCGTCAGCCCGGTCATGGGCTGGAACATGTGCGTGTAGTGCGTCGCGCCCTTCTCGACGGCCCAATCCTTCATGGCGCTGGCGATGACGTCGGCGTGCTCGGCGAGGAGCGGCTCGCCGATGTCGACCGTCTGCCGCAACGCCTTGAAGGCGGCCTTGGGCAGGCGGGCACGTTGCTCGTCGACGTTGAAGACGTTGACGCCGAACTGGTCTTTGGCGTGCGTGTGTCGGTAGTCGAAGCGGGAAAGCTGGTGACTGGCTTGGGCGACGGCGGCGACCGCCTGCTTGCGGGCGTTGGACATGATCAGGAAGGTGGTACGGAGACTTCTGAGGAACGACAGGCGGTTCAAGCCCGACGCGGCGCGGTGGTGGCGACCATTAGAAGGACTGTCGGCCCGGCGTCAAATCGGAACCCTGCTGCCAGCGGAACCCGACGGCCTCGGAAGTGTCGAAACAAGCGACCGGCCGCCCGCCCACGCACGCTCGCCCCGCACGCCATGCTCCACCTCCAGTCGCTCGAACGCCGCCGCCTGCTGTCGACAACGTTTGACGCTGCCGACCTGACGCTCGCTCCGCGGCCGGAGATCGCGACCGACCTGCCGGCCGAGTTCCGCCTTCTCGAAGATCCGGTCGAAGGCCGCCTGCTCATCTTTACCGGCACCGACGACGGGGATGCACTCAGCGCCCGCCGCTTCGGGGACGAACTTCGCATCGTCCGCCGCTTCGACGACGGCAACGGCGTCATCGAGAGCCGCACGTTCCAAGCGCCGATCGCCCTCTTCGACTCGCTCGAAATCCAGGGCCGCGGCGGCGATGACTCGCTCGTCAGCTACCTCCGCACGGGCGACCTGCCGGGCGGCCGCGTCCTGCTCCGCGGCGGCGAGGGCGACGACCAGTTGACCGCCGAGTCCGACTTCGCCGAGCTCTGGGGCGACGCCGGCGACGACCGCCTCATTTCCGGCGGCGACGAAGCCCGCCTGCACGGCGGCAACGGCAACGACGACCTCATCGGCGGGGCCGGCCCGCAGGCGCTCTACGGCGGCGATGGCGACGACACGCTGCTCGCCGCCGAGGGCAACGACCTGCTCGACGGTGGCGGCGGCAGCGACTCGCTCCTCGGCGGCCTCGGCCAGGACACCCTCGTCGGCAGCGACGGCAACAGCCTGTCTGCCACGCCCGCCGCCGACACCCTCGACGGCGGCCTCGGCACGGACCTGCTTAGCTACCAGCGACCTGCCCCGCTCGTCAGCGACCTCCATGTCGGCCCGGACGAAAGCCGCATCGTCGACGTTGACCTTGCCGCCGGCACCGCGTTGCAGAGCAACGAAAAGCCGCCGGTCATCTTCTTCGACCGTGGCGTCGGCACGAGCGACGTCTTCCGTCTCGAGCTGCCGGTTGAGGTCGCTACTCCGCTGGTGGAGACGGATGTCGCCGTCGAGCGCGTCGAAGCAACCGACACGCTCGTCGGCCTCGAGAACGTCCTGGGCACCGCCGGTGACGACCTCCTCCGCGGCGACGGCGGCTCGAACCTGCTCCTCGGCGGCGACGGCGACGACCTCCTCGAAGGCCGCGCCGGCGACGACACCATCCTCGGCAACAACGGAGCCGACTCCCTCCTCGGCGGCGACGGCAACGACCTGCTCATTGACCTCCGTCCCGGTATCGCCCTCGTCTTCCCGGCTGAACCCGGCCTGCTCACCGGACCGTCCAATGTTTTCGACGGCGGCCTGGGCACCGACCTCGCCCTCGGCCGCGACGCCGACAGCCGCGAGAACATCGAGGCCTACTTCCTCACCGTCGACGAAGTCCTTCGCGTCCTCGCCTGAGCCGCGTTAAAGCTCCTTCGCCGCCGCCAGAACCTCCGCCTCGTGGCCGGCGGGCTTCACCTTTTCGAAGACCTTCCGCACCGTGCCGCTGCCGTCGATGAGGAACGTGGTGCGGGCGGCGCCCATGTACGTCTTGCCGTACATGCTCTTTTCCTGCCAGACGCCGTACGCCTCGCAGACCGCGTGGTCCTCGTCGGCCAGGAGCGGGAAGGCAAGGTCGCGCTTTGTCGCGAACTTCTCGACCGGCTTGAGCGGGTCCGGACTGACGCCGACGACGCTCACGCCCGCCGCCTCGTAGTCGGCCGTCGCGTCGCGAAATCCGCAGGCCTGCGTCGTGCAGCCGGGCGTGTCGGCCTTCGGGTAGAAGTAGAGCACCAGCGTTTTGCCGCTGAAGTCGCTCAGCCCGACCTCGCCGCCCGTGCTCGACGGCAGGCGAAAGTCGGGCGCGGCGCTGCCCGGCTGCGGATACGTCGGCGTTGGTTTGTCGCTCATACACGCACGCTAGTCGTCGCTCGCCGCCTGCCGCTTCAGCAGATCGGCATAGACCTCGCCGAGCCGCAGCGTCACGCCCGGCGGGTCGACTTCGATCGCCGCGTCCGGCCCCTCGATGTCCGTCATCGACCACGAGCCGTCCTCGCCCCGCCGCAGCACTGTCGCCGCACACCGCTCCTGATCGAGCATCGCGTACAGCCGGACAGACGGGAGCCGCGTGTAGCGACGCACCTTCTCGCCCCGGTCGTACTCGGCCGTCGGTGGGCTCGAGACCTCGAACAGCGCGGTCGGGTTCGTCAGCGTCAGCTCGCGATCATCCTCCCGAAACTCCGGCGTGCCGCAGGTGACGGAGACGTCCGGGTAGTTGTAGCCCGTCTCGTCCTTGTGCCCGACACGCAGGTCGGGGCCGTTCACCCGGCAACCGGTGCCGTCGAGCTTCGCGCCGAGACGGATGATCAGGTCTGTGCCGACGGAAGAGTGCTTCCGGTTGCCGCCGGCCATCGCGACGACGTCGCCCCAGATTTGGCCATCCTGGGCAGGCTCGCCGTAGAACTCCCACTTACGCTCGCTGGCGTCGTCCAGCGCGAGGTACTCCTGCACGGTCATCCGCATCGTCGGCCGCTTCTGGTGGATATTGGCTCGCATCGCACCGCATTCTAAACCATGCCGCGGCCATACGCTTGGCTCATGCAAGCCCGTACCTTCGGCGACACCGACGTCCGCGTCAGCTCGATCAGCCTCGGATGCTGGATCTTCGGCGTCGACTGGTGGGGCCACCGCGACCAGGACGACTGCAACCGACTCTGCAGCTTCGCCCTCGATCGCGGCGTGACCTTCTTCGACAACGGTGACGCCTACGGCAACGGCAGGGCCGAAACCCTGTTCGGCGAATGGCGTAAGACTTTGTCGGACGCCCAACGCGATCAGATCGTCATCGGCGGCAAGTTTGGCTACGACTTCTACAGCGACCCCGGTACCGCCGGCAGCCACAAAGAACGCAAGCAGGACTTCTCGCCTCAGTTCATGCGGCATGCCTTGGAACAGTCGCTTTCCCGCCTCGGCGTCGACACCATCGACGTCTATGTCGCTCACAATATCAAGTTGCCGCAGTTCCGCGACGACATGTTCGCCGAGCTGG
>CAYQCT010000109.1:0-3609 GCA_964416015.1 uncultured Tepidisphaerales bacterium | reverse complement strand
TCAGCCTCGGCCCTGCCATCGGCTGGCGGGAAGAAGGCTTCGAGGCGATGGAGAAACATGGTGCCAAAGCCGTGCAAACCGTCTACAATTATCTCGAACAACATCCCGGCCGCGAGCTCGCCGAAACGGCCGTTGCGACGAAGGCCGGCATCATGGCTCGCGTGCAGGACAACAGTGGCGTTCTCAAGGGCGTCATCAAGAAAGACACGAAGCTTTCGCAGAACGATCACCGCAAGTTCCGCGACGCCGCCTGGCGTGTCTATGGCCCGCAGAAGGTCGACGCGATCCGCCACATCTTCGAAGCGCACGACATGACCGTGCACCAGTTCGCCTGCAAGTGGCTCTTGCAGCAACCGGCCCTCACGTCGATCACTGCGACGCTGCTCGACGAAAAGGAGATCGACGAAGTCTGCACCGCCGCCGAGATGCCGGACCTGAGCGAGGCGGAGCTGACGGAGCTGCACGAGCTCTACGAACGCGACTTCGACCTGCCCGCCGAAAGCCACGCCTGCGACCTCAAAAGCAGCGTCAACGAGGGCGAGACTGTCCGTAGTCAGTACGTCGCCCCGCCGATGCTGGTCGCCTGATGCTTCGGTACGTCGTCCTGCATCACATCGGCTACGGCGAGCCGCATTACGACCTGATGGTCGAAGACGCACCCGGCGGCCTGCTGCGGACGTGGCGACTGGATCGGTGGCCGGCGGCGGAGGATGTGAAGGTCACGTCGCTGCCGGTTCATCGGCGGGCGTATCTGACGTATGAAGGACCAGTGTCAGGCAACAGGGGTGAGGTGCGGCGTGTCGCAGAGGGCGTTCTTTCATCGGATGCAAGACTTGAGACGGCGAAGGACATCCTCGCCTTGATCAACCGGCACCGCCACGAGGCACAACCGTAAGGGCGTGCCACGGGGACCATGGACCTTCAAGGCGCTACCGGCTCAACACGTCGTTCCTTGTCTGCTCATCTTGACTGTAGTTAGGAGCCGTTTGAAAACGAGTAGGGTGAGCCTCGGCCCACCGTCTGTCCTTGGCCGATCTTGCGAATCCCGATGGTGGGCCAGGGCTCACCCTACAACGGATCTGTCTTCTCAAACGGCTCCTAGACGAACATGCCTTGATCGACCACAGCTCCTTTGGCACTTCCTTACGGTCGTGCCTCGTTGCGACATCAGCTGTCGTCGGCTGTGGCTTCCGCGACGGCTTCTTCGGCGTCCTCGACCGGCACCTTGGCGAGGCCGACGAGGGTGTCGCCGCGGTCGAGTCGCATGATGCGGACGCCGGCGGCGGCGCGGCTGTAGGTGCCGACTTCGCCGACCCGGGTGCGGATGACGATGCCCTTGTTGGTGATGAGCATGAGGTCTTCGTTGCCCTCGACGCAGGCCATGCGGACGACGTCGCCGTTGCGGTCGGTCATCTTGATGTTCTTCACACCTTTGCCGCCGCGACGGGTGCGACGGTACTGCCGCAGCGGCGTCCGCTTGCCGTAGCCGTTCTCGGTCACGACGAGCACCATCGGCCCGGTCTCGTCGACGACTTCGCCCTCGTCACCATTGTCGGCGGCATCCTCGTCCGGCCCGACGTCGTCCGCCGGGGCCGAGGCGGGCGCGACGAGCAGGCCGACGACCTCATCGTCCTTGCCGAGCCGAATGCCCCGGACGCCGCCGGCGACGCGACCCATCGCCCGAACGCCGCCCTGATCGGCATCTTCGTGAAAACGCACGGCCATGCCTTTGCGTGTCGCGAGCACGATCTCGTCATCGCCGCTGGTCTCTTCGACACCGATCAACTCGTCGCCGTCGGCGAGGTTGATCGCGATGATGCCGTTCGTGCGAATGTTCGCGAACGCCGCCATCGCCGTCTTCTTCACCGTGCCCTGCCGCGTCGCGAAGAGCAGGAATGCCTCGGCCCGTTGCAGGTCATCGACGCTTAACACCCGCGCGACCTTCTCGTTCGGCTGGAAGTCGAGCAGCTGCGCCACGCTCCGCCCGCCGCTGGTCCGCGTGCCCTCGGGAATGTCGAAGACGCGTTGCGAGTAGACGCGGCCTGCGTTCGTGAAGAAGAGCAGGTGATCGTGCGTGTTGCCGACGAAGAGGTGTTCGAGGAAATCGTCTTCGCGCGTCGTGCCGCCCTTGATGCCCCGGCCGCCTCGGCTTTGGGCTTTGTAGGTGTCGATCGGCAGCCGCTTGACGTAGCCGGCGTGTGTGAGCGTGACGACGACGTCTTCGGGAGTAATCAACGCCTCGCGGCTGGCGGCGCTATAAGCCGTCTGATCAATGTGCGTTCGACGCGGGTTACCGTACTTCTCCTTGAGCTCGATCGTGTCCTCGCGGATGATGTCGAGCACGGCCCGGTCGTCGGCGAGGATCCGCTGGTAGTCCTCGATCTCCTCGACAACTTCGCGATATTCCTTGGTCAGCTTCTCGATCTCGAGGCCGACGAGCTGGATTAGCTGCAGCCGACCGATCGCCTCGGCCTGGACGCGTGTCAGCCGGGCACCACCGTCGGCGTTGGCGCGTTCGATGAGCTTCTGTGGAATCTGCGGCGCGTAAGGATGATCTTCCGGAATGCGGAAGGCACGCTCGCGAAGCTTCTCGATCGCTTCGTCGCGTGTCTTGCTGCTACGGATCAAGCGGACGACTTCATCAATGTCGCAGACGGCATAGATGTCACCTTCGAGCAGGTGCGCCCTCTGCTGCGCTTTGCGAAGAAGGTGCCGCGTGCGGCGTGTGATAACCTCGATGCGATGTGAGACAAACTCATCGATCAGCTCCCGCAACGCCAGCGTCCGCGGCCGCCGGCCGACGATGGCGATATTGATCATGGATACCGTCACCTGCGCGGGCGTGTACTGCCAGAGCTGATTAATGACAACTTCGGGTTCGGCTCCACGCTTGAGATCGATGACGATGCGGCAGTCGTGCTTGCGACCCGACTCGTCGTTGACGCCGCTGACCTCGTCCATGCGGCCGGTCTTGGCGGCTTCGGCGACGGCCTGGACGATGCTCTTGCGGATGACGCCGTACGGCAGGTCGTCGATGACGACGCTGTGCCGGCCTTTATGTTCTTCGACGTGATGCCGGCTTCGCAGCGTCAGTCGCCCGCGGCCGGTGGTGTAGCCTTCGACGATGCCGTCGGTGCCCATGACGATGCCGCCCGTCGGGAAGTCGGGGCCGGGGATGATGGCCAGCAGCTCCTGCGACGTCGTCTCCGGGCGGTCGATGATCTGGACGATGGCGTCGCAGACTTCGCCCAGGTTGTGCGGCAGGAGGTTGCACGCCATTCCGACGGCGATGCCGGTCGAGCCGTTGACGAGCAGGTTGGGGAACTTGGCCGGCAGGACGACCGGCTCGTCCTTGCCCTGCCGCTCGTCGTAGTTCGGCTGGAAATCGACGGTGTCAAGCGTCAGGTCAGCCAGCAGCTCCGAGGCGACGGCGGTGAGGCGGGCTTCGGTGTACCGCATGGCCGCCGGCGGGTCGCCGTCGGTGCTGCCGAAGTTGCCCTGCGGGTCGATCAGCGGGTGCCGCATCGACCAGAGCTGGCCCATGCGGACGAGGGTCGGGTAGATGACCGAGTCGCCGTGCGGGTGATAGTCGCCGCTCGTGTCGCCGCT
>CAYQCT010000108.1:0-11798 GCA_964416015.1 uncultured Tepidisphaerales bacterium | reverse complement strand
TGCTCGGGGTTCGACTCGCACCGGTACCTCGACGCGACCCGACGGGAAGGACCGCTCAATGGCGATAGTCAAGGCTTGGAAAGCAGGCGCCGCCAATGAGCCCCCATTCGCGGCAGATTTCGAGGTCCTCCGCAAGGCTGTCCTGCAGGTGACCGACCTCAAAACCAACCGGAACAAGTACTACGCGATCGAGCTCCACGCCACCAAGGGGGCCGGCGGGTACCGCGTCTTCACGCATTACGGCCGCACCGACGATCTGGAGACGAACCCCGACAGCGGCCAGAAGGAATCCCGCTACTGCGATGATCTCGCCACGGCCGAGGCTTGCTACGGCCAGATCTACCGGCAGAAGACGTCGCCTTCGAAGGGTTATGCCGAGGTCAGCCTCGCGAGTGTCAACATCGGTTCGACCAAGGCAAGGGGCACGAGCGCGGGCGACGTGGATGCCAAGACGCTCGAGATCGCCGCCGAAGCGGAGCGGGCGCGACGCAAGAAGGCCAAGAAGAAGCCCAAGGGCCCGCCGCCGCTGAACCTGCACGCGGACGTCAAGGATTTGGTCCAGTACATCTTCGCCGAGGCGACCAACGCCTTGACCAACACGGTGCAGGCCAAGATCACCGCCAACGGCATCGAGACGCCGCTGGGCATCTTGACCATCGGCCAGATCGAGAAGGGCGAGCGGGTTCTGGCCGAACTGGCGGACCTCATGGCCAAGCGACTGGCCAAGGCGAAGAAGGCCGACGCGCTGGCGGACCTGACCGGTCGGTTTTACAGCGCCATCCCTCACCGGGTCGGCCGAAGTCGCCAGGCCGCCATGGCCAGCGTCATCGATTCGCCCGAAGCCGTCACCGTCAAGCAGGAAACCCTCCAGCTCATGCGCGACATGCTCCGCGTCAACGGCGAAGCGGACAACGTCCTGTTCGACGCGCAAGTCGATGGCCAGTACCGCTCGCTCGGTTGCGAGATCGTCGCCCTCGATCCGGCGTCGACCGCATACCGCGAGGTCGAGCGGCACGTCGTCGACAGCCAGGTCAAGAGCAAGTCGATCCGCGTCAAACGCATCTGGACCGTCCACCGACCTGAGGAGCGGAAGCGGTACCGCGGCGGCTCGGGAGAGGGCAAGGTCGGCAACGAGCAGCGGCTCTTCCACGGAAGCCGGCTCAGCAACTGGGTAGGCCTGCTCAGCCGCGGCATCCTCATGCCCAAGCTCGTCGGGCAGTTCGGCGTCCGCCGGACCGACGCCGGCTGGCTCGGCCACGGCATCTACTTCGGCGACGCCGCCTGCACCAGTGCCACCTACGCCACCCCGGGCAAGCGAAGGACGCAGTTGCTGACGGTCGCCCGCGTCGCCCTCGGCAAGCCGGCGACGTTCAAGAAGATCACCTGGGGCATGACCGAACCGCCTGACGGCTTCGACTCATGCCACGGCGTCCGCGGACCGGGCAGCCAGTTCGCCGATGACGAGTTCGTCGTCTACGACCCCGCCCAGTACCGCATGGAGCATCTAGTCGAGTTCGCCCACTAAAGGAGCATGCCATGGACATCGCCGGCACGCCCACCCCCGAGGCCACGCCCCCCATGCGACTGCAGGTCACGCTCGTCGACCTCAGCCCGCGGATGGTCAACGCCTGGAAGCAGAGCTTCGAAGCCAACCCGGAAGTCATGGTCGTCCAGGGCTCGATGCTCGACCAGCGGCTCGACGCCTGGACGACGCCGACCAACACGCACGTCCGCATGGACGGCGGCCTGGACGCGGCAATCGCCGGTCAACTCGACGGCATCGAGACCGAAGCACAGCGGACCGTTCGCGACCGGTTCGGCGGGAAGCTGCCGGTCGGTTGTGCGGCCGTCACGCCGACCGGCCACGACGTGCCTCGCTATCTCATCAGCACGCCCACCATGCACGGCAACAACGAGGACGTGAGCGCGACGATGAACGTGGCGTTGGCGTGCGTGGCGGCGCTGCAGGCGGTCCGCCAGCACAACCGCGAGCGGGGTCAGCAGGACATCTACACGATCGCGTTGCCGGGCCTCGGTGCCGGGACGGGCCAGGTCCCGCCTGAGATCGCGGCCGACCTGATGTGGACGGCGTACGACCTGATGAAGGGCCGGGATTTTGCCGACTTTTCCGCAGCCCGGACCGCGTTGGCCCACGAACTCGGTGAGCCCGATGTCATCCCGAAGACGGCCGCCATCGCGAAGGCATCCTCCCAACTGACGGTCGCTCCGGCCGCATCGTCCGACGAGGATTTCGACGACTTCGACTGAAGAATCAAACGTTCATCCGTGATGCCGCCGCGACCGATCATCCTCTTCCATCCCACGCGTCAAGCGAATCGCGTGGCGGCGGTGCAAGTCGAGGCCGTTGCGGACGGTCACATCGTCCGCGTGACCCGGGGGCCACATCCGGATCGTCTCGAAGTCGATCGGACCAGCGGGCCGCTCGCAGAGGCTGAGGTCGACGAAGCTTTTGCGGCTGCCGTCGCGGCGTTGCGAGACGAGGGTTACGAGCGGCGGGCGACGGTCTCGGCCGTCGAGGAATTGGGTCGAATGCCCCGCAATGCTCGGCAGCGGGCGATGGCGGCGGGGCGGTTGTTCTGGCTCGCCGACGGCGCAGCGTGCGAGCCGTTGCTGACCGCTTTGGGGCAAGCTGACGCCGAGGCGTGTTCGATCCTCGATGCCCTGGGTCGCTGCGGGGATGAGCGGGCCTTCGTCGCCGTTCGCGAGAGCGCCGGTCGGAAGCTGCTGAGCCGGCGGCGGTCGGGTGTGGAGGCGTTGATCGGACTCGGCGATGACGAGGGTTTGGCTACCGCGACCGAGCGGGTGCGAAGCGAATTGCCCGATGGCATGATCGCCGCAGCGGAGTCCGGCGATGTCGAGGCCACCGTTGCGGCAATGTCGGCGGTCGAGGCGAACCGGCAGGGTCAGACGGCGGACTTCCTGTACGAGTGGGCCGGTCTGACCGCGAATGCGACCGCGGCCGATGCGGCGTTGCGTTGGGCGGAGTCGCAGGTCGGCATCGACCTGGGCAGGCCGTTCGTCTGGCGGTACGTCAAGAGCCTCTTCAAGCGGGCAACGCTCCGCCTCGATGCCGACGCGTTCGGTCGATTGTCGCGGCTGGTTGACGCCAGCCTGAACCGTTCCCGTCGGTCCGTCGTCAAGAGCGGCCTAACCGGTCAGTCGGAGCCGACGGTCATCCTCTCGTCATCGACCCGCGACTACTTGAGACGCCGGTCGTGGCGACACTTGCGTCGGCTCGCCGAGCACCTGCCCGACCGCTACGCCGACCATGCCGCGGCGCTGCTAGCGGCGTACGAACCCGCCGATCTCGCGGCTTTCAGCCGCAAAAGCGACGGCGACTCCTTGTCCGGAACCTTCGGCATGAGTGAATGGGTCCGGTCGTTCCTCGTGGGACATGTGCTGCATGGCAATGATCCGACACTCGAATGGTCGGGCATGCGGTGGACGACCGCCGTCGAACGTGCACGCCAAGTCTCGCGTCTGCGTAGCAAATCTCGTCAGCTTCCCGCCGAGCTGCCGGCCATGCCGACCCCGGACACGCCGGTCGATCGGCTGAGCGATCTTCAGCGGTACTACATGATGATGGCGGGTGCGGTCTTCACGATGTCGCCGGCGACGGCCTGGCAGCAGATCCGGGGGTTCCTGAGCGGCTCGCCGATCCCGCCCGCGTTGACGATGACGCGGCCGCCCGATTGGAAGCAGCTGGCGATGCTCCTGCGTCCGTCGTCGCCCGAAGCCGAGTCGGCATCGACTGCCGTGGCACCGTCCCGGCCGGAGGCTTACCCGGAATTGTGGGACGCCTCACCGACCGCGTACCTCCGGCTGCTCGCCCGGGGCAAGGTGCCGGCGTTCGTGCAGTTCGCTTCGAATGCCGTGCGGGAACGACATGCTGACGTCTTGAAGTCGGCCGACATCGACGACCTGCTCGAGATGCTCCACGCGCCGCTGGCGGACGTCGCCGAGCTCGCCGCGGGGGAGTTGCGGCGGCGACTCGACACCGCAGAGCCGTCCTGGTCGCTGGTCAACCGGTTGGCCCGGGATGCGAGTGAAAATGCGCAGTCCGTTGCCCATGACATGCTGCGGCGACACCCGGGCACCTGGATCACTGACGCCGACCGCGTGACCGAGTTGCTGCTCTGCGAAGCGGCGGATACGGGCGCGGTGGCCGCGGCGGTCCTCGTCGAGCACCTGGCCGACATCCCGACGGCGGGGCGGCGTGACTTGGCGGCACGGCTGCTGGCGATCCTCCATGACCCGCCCCCGCAACCGATCGAGGCGGGACCGACCGAGGACGACGAAGCGATGTTCGCAGCAGCGGAGGACCCGCGGCTCGACATGGTCGCGCGAGTCCTGGTTGAAGCGCTGGCGGACGAGATCGACGAACTGCTCGGATCGGCCCACGAACTGCTGGAGATGACGGATCGGTCCTCACCCCTGGCGACCGTGGCGGCGGGCGTCCTGGCCCGTCGCTCCGACGCGGCAGACGTAGCGGGGCTCGACCGGCTGCTGCGACTGGCGGATCACGACGTACTCGCCGTCCGGCAGAGCGCGATGCAGATCGTCCGCGATTCATCGGTTCTGTGGCGAGACGATCCCACCCCACTTCTCTCGGTCGCCGAGGGCACCTGGCCCGACAGTCGTGCAACGGCCTTGACGATTCTGCTGGAACGTGTCGAACTCGATCGGCTGGGTGTCGATGCGCTCCAGGCGTTGCTCGACTCGACGCTGGCGGACGTCCGCCGGGCGGCGATGCGAGCGGCGGCGGGGCACTTGGAGCACCTCGACGCGGCCGAGCTGGCGGGGCGGCTCGCCGAGCATCCGGGTCGCGACGTGCGAGACTTCGCGTTCGACTTGGCTGCCGAGCACCTGCCGGCGGGTGGCGACTCGTTCGATCGCCTCCGGCCGCTCGTGGCAGCGTCGCTCTACGACGTCACGCCGAGCCGCCCGGCGAAGGCCCAAGCCATCCATGCCGTCACCCGGTACGGCTTGGCCGACGAGCAGGCAGCGCAACGGTGTGCCGAGCTTCTGTTCCCGATGACGCGATCCGAAGTCCGTGCCGACCGAGAAGCGGCCGTTGCGGCGTTGGCAAAGATCAAGCTGTATCACCCCGATGCCGTCGACGTTTTGAAGGTCAGCGCGATCGGGGGTGCCGCGTGAGCCACGCCGTCACCTACGCCGCCCGCTTCGACAGACGAAGCGGCGTCACGCGCTCGGCCAGGTCGGCCGGTGTGGGGCTGGTGACCAACCGGCTTCGCGACGATGCGTATTTCGAAGGCGACCTGCAGAACCCGCTCCTCGTGCGCGAGGCGATGGCGGCATTGCATGCGGTGGTGGTCAGCGACTTCCGTTTCAAGCCGCGCAAGCTCGAAGATCGCACCGAGTTTGCCGCGTGGCTGGCCGATCAGGACCGGCGGTTTCTTGCCGACACGGGTGGCATGCGACGGGCGTTGCGGGTCGCGGAACTCGAAGGCCGCGTCGCCGAGCTGGATCGTCTCCGCAACCACCGTCGCCGCGACTTCATCGCCGCCAAGGCCCGGTACTTCGAAGAGGTCGCCTGGCGGAACTCGTACGAACTGTGGTACCTGCTCGATCCCGTCGTCACGGTCCACCCCGACGAGGTGAGCTTCGAAGCCTTCAGCCGCGACGAGAGCACCTACGCCCGCCTTGCCATCGGCCTGAACGGCTTCGACGGCACCGCCGACTTCGCCACCGGCACGACCAACGTCGACTTCAGCCTCAAGCTCCACGACGAACTCGAACGCCTGCGGTCCTACCGCCGCACCAGGTTCGGCGTCGCCCCGGGCGGGTTCACGACCGAGACGACGGGCGCGGGCGTCGGCAGTCGACATCTGGAGAAGAAGATCCCGTTGCCCGAATCCTGGGTTAACGGCTTCCTGCAGGTCCATGCCGCCTCCAGCCTGTCACTGGTGCGGCTTGAGCTCGAGCCGATCGACGTGTTCAACCTGCTTCGAACGCTGCGCCGGCTGGGCCGGGCCCGGACGAGTCCGCGGGCCGTCCGTTGGGAACTCGTACCCGATCAGCCGATCAGCGTCGTACTCGAGCCGTGGGACCGGCGTATCGAACTGAGCACGCGATACGGCGGATCAAAGCCGCAGACCATCCGCACCTGGGGCCGCGACCGCTTGCGGACGATCGAGCGGCTGACGCCCGTCACGCGGAAGGTGACGGTCCACCTGGCCGGCACGGGCCTGCCGAGCTTCTTTGTGCTCGACCTCGACGAGGGTGTCACGTTCACCCTCGGGCTCAGCGGATGGACCGACAACGACTGGACCGGCGACGACAAGTTCAGCCTGCTGAGCCGGCCGGTCGACTGCGGCGCAGAGGAGGTCCTCAAAGCCTTCGAGACCCTCCGCTCGACGCACCACGCGACCGAATCGGGGCTGCAGGAAGCGACCCACTTCTCGCGGGAGACAACGCGTGCGACGCTCTCGGTCCTGTGCGCCGCCGGCCGGGCCGCGGCGGATCTGGCGGGATCGGGCGAGACGATCCGCTACCGCCACCGTGACCTCTTCGCCGGGCCCTTCGATCTCGCCGCGGCCAGACGTGCGACGCGCTCGGGTGCCTCACCGGGCACGGCCATCGGCGGCGACCGGCAGCGGTCGGCCGAGCAGATCGTCCGCTCCGGTGCCATCCGCGTCATCGCCCGTCGCCCGGTCGAGCTTGAGGGACGACCGACGTGGAAGCTCAGCGGCAACGCCCGTGATGCCGACGGCCGAGCCCGTCGCCCGCTCGTCCACGTCGACGCCGACGCCCGCGTCGTGACCGCGTCTTGCACGTGTCGCCACTACCAGAAGCACGGGCTGACCCAGGGCCCTTGCGAGCACGTGCTCGCATTGCGACAGTTGCACGTGGACCGCGAAGCCAAAGCGAAAGGAGCCGGCACCGCCTGAGACCTGTTCGAAATAACTAACTTTCGTTGTTCCACACGCAAGAGCGTGCGACGCCGTCGGGCGGCCGCGCCTGGCGCGATGGCGGGGCGGGCCGGCTCGGCAACGGGATCCCGGCTTAGCTTCAGTGATCCGGGTCGCTCATCGAGTGATCCGGTCACCCGTGCGGCGATACGCCGTACCGGCCACCGCGCCGCGGTTCCGTCACCCACCCGGTCGCCATCTGCGGGATGCCGTCCGTCGGGCCACACACTGGTTCGGGACTGCGTCCCTGTATGGCTCCGACGGACGGCATCCCGCTTCAGTTGACCGGGCGAGTCCCGGCCTGACGTAAGCCCGCCCGTTCGCCCGTCGCCCCGTCCCGCCCTCGTGCCCGGCCGGCCGTCCGACGACGTCGCACCGCTCCTGCGAAACCGCCATCGCTTCTCATGCCCGAATCGCCCGAAGACAAGAAGGCCCGCCTGTTCCGCCGCTTCGTCGAGCAGGCGTCGACGTGGAGCGATCGGCTCATGCTCTCCCGCATGCGCAAGCACGGCTACTGGCCCAAGCACGTCAACCCGCCGCCTGACCCGCGGAGCGCCGGGCAGTCGAGTCGGAGCTGCGTAACCTGCAACGCGAAGGCAGCGAGCTGGAGGCCCTTCGGGCCGAACGCGAACGCCGATGGCACGAGAGCAAGGAACGCCGTGCCAGGCGCAAAGCCGAACGGGCCGAGCAAGCCCGCCGACGTCGCCACGACTGGGAACGGTCCCGCCACGCCGACGCCACCTTCCTCGGCGACGGGGTGAGCGGGGGCTTGGCCGATCAGGCGATCGACCTGGACCGCCTCCGCCGACACGACCTGCCCGAACTGCGAACAGCGACGGACGTGGCGTCATTCCTTGAGGTGCCGCTGTCTCGCCTGCGATGGCTCACGTACCACCGCGGCAGCACGGCCGTCGTGCACTACCACCGGTACGACCTGCCTAAGCCTGGCGGGGGTTCGCGGTGCATCAGCGCGCCCAAGGCCGATCTCAAGGCCGCACAACATCGCGTGCTCCGCGAGCTGCTCTCGAAGCTGCCGATCCACGACGCCGCCCACGGATTCGTGACAGGCCGGGACATTTTCACCAACGCGACCGCCCATGCCGGCCGGCCGGTGATCGTCAACCTCGACCTGCGCGACTTCTTCGGGACCATCACCTTCAAGCGGGTGAAGGGCGTCTTCAAGTCCTTCGGCTACGGCGGACAGGTCGCGACGTTGTTCGCACTGCTCTGTACCGAGCCGCCTCGCGTTCGCGCCGACTTCGGCCACGGCCGTGCCGTCTTCGCAGCGGTCGGCGACCGGCGCCTGCCGCAGGGGGCACCGACGAGCCCGGCCGTCACGAACCTGCTTTGCCGACGGCTCGATCGAAGGCTGGCCGGCCACGCGAAGTCGCTCGGCTTCGTCTACACCCGCTACGCCGATGACCTGAGCTTCAGCGGCTCCGCGGACGCCGACGTCGGCCGACTCCTCGGGGGACTGCGACGCATCCTCGATGACGAGTCGCTGGTCGAGCAGCCGAAGAAGACCCGCGTCATGCGGCCCGGCCGTCGCCAGGAAGTCACCGGTCTCGTCATCAACGCCGGCCGTCGGCCCCGCATGCCGCGCACCGAACGACGCCGCCTCCGAGCGATACTCCACAACGCCGCAAAGCACGGCCTCGCCTCCCAGGACCGGGGTCGACATGCCGACTTCGTCGAGCACCTCCGTGGCCGTGTCGCCCACGCCTGTCGGTGCGAACCCGAACGGGCCGAAGCCTGGCAACGTCAACTCGCGGCCGCGTTGGCGGCTTGATCGGCTACCGCCAGCTCGGCCAGATCGTCCGCCAGTTGCCGCAAATCGTCGACCCGCTCGAGGTCAGCAGTCCATTCGTCCGGCAGCGACTCGGCACCGTTGCGGGCACCGAGCAGGGCACCGGCGATGCTGGCGATCGAGTCGGAGTCGCCGGGGGTGTTCGCGGCTTCCAGGACGGCGGCCACGGTCTCACCGGGATGCCGGGCAGCGGCGAATGTCGCGGCGGCGATCGCTTCGTGGGCGGCCCAGCCCTGGTAGTGGCCATAGACCTTCTCGGCGTCGACGCCGCGCTCCGCCGCGTCGAGTGCCCGGCACATCATGCCCGCCGTCCGGAAGTCGTGCCGCGCCGCGGCTGAGGTCATGTTGGCAAAGACGAGGCGATCCGTACTGCCGTGGAGGAAGCCCGCGACGCCTTCGACCAACGCCGCACTGGCCGCAAGAGCGATCGGATCGCGGTGCGTCGGCAGCGACTGGGCGACGGCCCACCAGGCCCGCTCCTCGATGTCGGCGAAGGCGAATCGGATGCCGACCGGATGGGCACGCATCACGCTGCCGCACCCGCCCGCCGTCGCGCCGCCAGCGGTCTGCCAGTCGGCCCCGCTCGCCAACGCACGGCAACCGGCCAAACAAGCATTCCCCGGTGCCCGATGCCCGCCGACCGGTGCCCGCGACCACGCCACGAACTGCTCGGCCATACGCCTCATCGTCACCGCCCGTTCCGGCGACGACCCTCCATCCACCAGAGCGAGACCGACGCACTCGACCATCTGCGTGTCATCGGTGAACAGTGCGACCCGCCGGCCCGCCGCATCCGAACCGAAGCGGTCATACCGCGCGATGCCGGTGGGGCCGTAGCGCGACCGGATCGCCTCCATCGACAGGAACTCCGTGGCGTGCCCCATCGCATCACCCGCGGCCGCGGCAAGAATACAGCCGCGTGAGCGTCGTCGTACCTCGGAATCGGTCGCATTCACGAACCGTGAGGTTAACCCGGTTTTGAAGAAGGGATCATCTTGTCACCTTCTTCAGCACATCCAATGGCCGATCGGGATCACGTACCGCCCGGTACCACTCGAGAATCTCAGCCGCCCGCTGGCGAAGTCGTGCGTCCGCGGGCGTCGTCACGTGGTCCTCAGCCACCGCATAAACGAAGCGACCGGTCGGCGCCTCGAACGTCGGATCTGCATGAAGCGTCGCTCAACGAACTCGCCCGTCTCCTGTTGCCGCGCCGCGGCTCCGACGAAAAAGTCGATCGCGTCTTCGGGATAACCGAACAGCAGCCCGTAAGAGCGAAACCGATCGAGCGACGGCATGCGATCGACGACCGCGACGATCTCGGCCGGGTGCGTGTCTGGCGCGATGCCGTAGCTCGCCCAGAACGGCTGCGTACGCTCGATCATCATCGCGACGGCGGGGCGGTGTGCGACGTACGCCTCGAGATGTCGAGCCCCTTCGAACGGGGTGGCGAACGCCTGCACGTCGGCGTAGAGGTCCCCGGTGCGAAGGGGGGCAAGCGCCTTGCGGACCCGCATCAGTTCATCGACGTCTGGGGTCGACAGGTCGATTCGGCCCTGCCAGAAGCCGGTACTCAGCGGCTTGAGTCCGCCGGAGATCGTGAACAGCGCCTCGCGATCGAGGGCGGTTTGAATCAACTCCGCCCTCAGCGCCGCCTCAGCCGCGGGCACCTGGCGGTCCGGTGCTACGGCGCAGCCGGTCGCGTTCGCCAGCGGCAGAATGGTCAGGAACAGAAGGACAAACATGCGAAGCGTGCTGCTCATTCGATCACCTCTTCCTCCACCGAACTCGACGGCGGCTGCGGGCACCGTCGACCGCGTTGCCGCCCGATGCATCTCACGGAAGAAAGTACCAACCTTGCGCAGGTCATGGGTCGTCGCAGCAAGAACGCCCCGATCCAGTCGCGCCGGGCGGTCATATGAGTACGCAAGGCCGGCTGCTCGGCGTGCTTCAAGGCGATGGGTTGAAGAGGTGCCATTCCAGGCCGGGGACGCAGCCTATAGCGAGCAAGCCGTACGGCGCTCACCTTGGAACGACAGTTACGTCAATGTCTGCAGGGAAGTCCGCTATCGCAAGATGGCAAGGGCAATTGTGCCGTGCAGCCTGACGCTTCTTGAAGCGTTTGAGAAGCTGGGCAGTGTAGCTACAGATCGTCCAATCGAGTCATTTAAGATCAAGCTAAAGCAACGGATTGAAGTTCCAAGGTCCTCAAACCCAGGCGGTTAATATGACCAATGCGGCAGTTCAACTTTCTTGATTATTGCGTCACTTGTTGTGACAATTGTTCCTGCCTGCATACTAGCAATAATTATCACATCGACCCTTTGATCGATATCAAATGAGAAAAGGCGTGGGTTCAATGTTGTTCCTTTCAGCGTTAATGAAACAGAGTCACAAGCCAAGGCTGACTCAGAGTCTGACGAGAAGCGGGAGGAAAATGGTCGGGAGCCGTAGATTCTTCGCCTTGCGTGTAGTAGCGTGTCATCGCGTCCCGCAACCGACGCACAGCACCAATGGTGAATGGGCGCGGGGTTTCAGGGGGTCTGACCCCTTGCTTGCACCCGGACTACCCGCCGAAAGTACCCGGAGACTTCAAGCCAGGCTGTGGTAAGAGAAGATTCGAGAAGGAGATGCACAAGAAGGGCTTTACGTTTAGCGGTCCCACCAAAGACGGAGGCGGAAAGATATATGATAATCCATGGACTGGCGAGAGGATGAGAATAATGCCTAGACCTCCCAATTTAAATGTTCCAGGCAAAATAGACCAGCCGTACTACTACAGGTATCAACCCAATCCGAACTCGCCTTGGAGCGACCCGACTCCTTTACCAGGTTGATCCTGGGTCAACATTTCGATTAATGTCGGTTGACCACTACAAAATTCTTGAGCACCTGTCTGAGGCGGGAGAGGAAGCTATCGGCTGTATAGTAAATACGAGGGTCATGGAAACTCATGGCGCAAGCAATACTCAGGCTGTGGCTCAGTCGCTAAGCGCGATCAAAGAGTTGCTGGACAACGGGCGAGTAATCATGAAGACAAG
>CAYQCT010000107.1:0-11965 GCA_964416015.1 uncultured Tepidisphaerales bacterium | reverse complement strand
TATGTGGCGGATGACCGACGACAACGTCTCTCGGCCTTCGCCCGTCGTGCAGTCGATCAGCACCAGCACACGCAGCGTCTCCGGCTGCACGCGATCGAGGCGGTGCGACACGCTCCATTGTACGCATTGTGGAACAGCTTGTCGCCGATACGACATAGTCCGCTCCCGGACCGCGAGGTATCGTGCTCCTGGAATCGAATCCGTCGTCGGCTCGACAGGAGCGGCGTGCCGAAGCTCCGGCTTGACGACAGCAACCCAGTTGGAGGAACCAATGCACATTCTACAGCACATTCCCGCCGTTACCGCCGCCGCCCTCGGCTCCATCGGTCTTGCTGCGGCCGGCGACGCTGCCGTCGTCACGCCGCTCAACGGCAGCTTCGAAACGCCCGACCTGACCGGTCCCAGCAGCACGCCAACCGTCACCGACTGGGCGACATTCAACAGTGCAGACCGCACGCAAGTGCAGTTCAACGAAGTTCTCGCCAATCCGACCGGCGGAGCGGCCCTCCTCAACGGCGACGGCGACCAGTTCCTGATCATCGATGACCGTGCGTCGCAGGTCGTCGGTGTCTTCCAGAACCTCGGCTCCATCGAAGCGGACACGACGTACGCACTGCAGCTCAAGGTCGGCAAGCGGACCGACCTTGCGCTGCCCGGCACCTTCGAGTACGGGCTGTACACCAACGTGATCAACGGCTTTACGACGCCGAATCCGGTCGTGACCGAGAGCGACGCGACCGTCTCCGGCACTGGCACGCTTGCGACATTGCTGAACGCAACGGAGGGTTCGTTCCTCGACCGAACGCTCGTCTTCGACACAATCGCCGGCAACAACGCTTCGCTCGTCGGCGTGGACCTCTTCGTCCAGCTGTCGATCCTCGGCAACTCCGGCCCCGGCAACGCGGACCAGATCGCATTCGACGCCGTGACGGTCACGTCAACACCGATCCCGGAGCCGACGGCCGTCGCGGGCGTCGTAGGGCTGGCCGCGCTCGTGCTCCGACGTCGGCGTAGCTGCTAGACCGTGTTCAAGATGCGAACGACGCTCGCACCGATTGGCTTCGTCGGGCTGCGTTTCGCCCGCGTTCATCGATAACGGCTCGGGACTCGACCGCGCCTTTTTCTTCTACGAAGGCAATGGCCCGGGCAGCGACGTGCTGGTCTTCGACGGCGAGATTCTCCGCAATGGCTCGACGACCTTCACGCTCGCTAATCTGAGCGCGGTTCAGTTCAGCGGCTCGCCGAACAACGAAACGATCACGACCAACGAAGCGGCAGCGAACGACTCGTTGAGCGGTGGCGCAGGTAGTGGTAACGACGTGTTCACCGTCGATTGCTTCTCGACGACCCTATCCTTTCATGGCGGCGCGGATGACGACACCACCGTTACGCGTAATGCCGCCTCGGCCCCGCGCCAGGCGGCCGGCCCGGCCTTCGCCGACGACGTCTTCTTCGGCGACAGCGGCAACGTCGTTATGACCGTCGATGATGCGAGCGAGGTGCTCGACCACCGGTACTTGTTCGCCGGTGCCGGAGGTAGCGGGAACATCGCGAGCTACCGGCTCTCAATCGGCGAATCCTTCGGCAACCCGTCGACGTTCCGCCTGTCGGCCGATACCGGCGACGACAGCCTCCTCGCCGCCGCCGTAATCTCGCAGTACGACGGCCCGTCCAACTGCAATCACCTCGGCAACGACGGCCTGCGGTTCGACGCGAGCGTGACGAGCAGCTTCGTCAACATCACGCCGCAGATCGTTTTTGACGAAACGCCCAAGCAGGTTAACTTCGACCTGCCTCGCAGCGTCTCGCAGCAGACGCTGCTGCTCGAATCCTGCGTCGACGGCTTTCTGGATGTGGAGGTGTCCCTGCAACGCAGCGGCAGGCTCCTCCTGCTCGACACCGACGACGACGACGCCGTCGGGGCGGTGTTGCCGGACACGAGTCCCTTGATCGGTGCGCCGACACGAATCTCGATAGCACGGCGAACCTCGCCGATTTCGGACGACTCCGAGCCGGCTTCGGCACCGGTAGCAGCTGGGCGAGTGCCAACTTCAACTACGACGGGATCGTCAACCTGGCCGACCTCGGTCTGCTTCGCCAGAACTTTGGCGCTTCCGTACCGTCGCTCTTCGCCGACGAATCTATCGGTTGAACGCCCAGTCTGCCGTCTGCGGCGAGACTTTGTAGTAGTACGTTAGCAACGCCCGCAGCCGTGTCGGCGTCACGACGACGAACGCCGGGGCGAGCGGCAGCGTGCGGCAGGCGAAGGTCATGGCCTTGGCCAAGTCGCGGCGGCCGGCGGCGACGATGAGGTGGCCGATGCCGTTCGTGTCGAAGTCGCGGCGCACCGGCACCAGACGAAACTGCCACGCCTGCCGCGGGTTCAGCATCGCGATGCAGTCGGCCTCCGGCTCCAGGTCGTTGCCGTCGCACTCGCCGTGAATGGCCAAATACTGCTGCGCCCACGCAGTGCGGACGGCGGCAGACGGAACGTCGAAAAGGCGTTCGCACAGTTCACCGAGCGGACGGCCGGTGACGGTTTGCACGTCCAACGCGTGGTTGAGCTGCGGCTCGGTCAACGCGCCCTGTCGTACGAGCATCTCCCCGATGCGGAGCACGTGTTGCGGCGAACGGGACTCAGAAACTTCTTTGAGTAGTGTCGATGGTTCCACTGATTGCTGCTCTCCTTGACCCTGCGTATCGGCAGGTGATGCGGGAGCGATGACGCGGCAGGTCCACAACGCGAGCAGCGGCCACGTCCGGTAGTGTCCGCCGATCGAGGCTGATCAGGTCAGCGCCGGCGGAGCAGGAGATTGCACTGCCGCGGGTAGACGTCGACAGCGTCGGCGTCGGGTAAGGCCCGCAGGTGGCCCGCGGCCCAGCTGCGGATGCGATCGCAGCGCCAGCCGTCGCCCAGCTGCCGCCAGATGTCGCCCGGTCGGTGCCCGCCGCGGACGTCGGCTGCGGGATTGTGCTCGACCACGAAAACCGGCGGACGTTCCGCCGCGAGCCACCTTGACGCACCGGCGAGTGCCGCAAGCTCGCCACCTTCGAGGTCCAGCTTCACGACGTCCGGCACCTTGTTCACCGCTTCGTCGAGCCGTACCGCCGGCACGTCGGCGAACTCGCCCTCGCCGCCCGTGGCGTAGCGGGAGGTTTCGCCGTGATTTCGGTCGTCGCCGGTCGGATGAAAGAGCCGAAGCGAGCCGGCCTCGTCAGACAATGCCTTCGCATGAACCCGTACCACGTCGAGCAGGTCGTTGCGGTCGAGGTTGTCGAGCAACCGCGTGCGGTTCTGCTCGTCCGGCTCGAAGGCGTCGACACGACCGGACGGACCGACGAACCTCGCGACGCGGCAGGTGAAATAGCCTAAGTTGGCACCGCCATCAACGAAATGCCCGCCGGGCCGGAGCAGCTTGGCGAGCAGGCGGTCCGTGTCCCGCTCGTACAGGCCGACGGCCATGCAGACATCCGGGTAGGTCTTCAAGTCGAGCGCCAGCCGGTTGCCGCGTCCGTCCTCGAAGATGTCCTGCCACTGCTCCCGCGGCAGACGATCTCTCGCGAGTCGTGCCAGGCGGAAGCCGCCGCGTTCGGTCGGAGCGAGCTTCGCGTACTGCCGCAGCAGGCCGAGGGCGATGCTCACGCCGACGCTCCGGCCGAGGCTCGGTACCAGTCAAACGTCTCCTGCAGGCCGTCGGCGAGTTCGACGACAGGCTCATACCCGAGCAGCGTCTCGGCCTTCTCGACCGACGCCTGCGAGTGCGCGACATCGCCCTGCCGCGGCGGCTTGTGCTCCGGGACGAGCCCGCTGAGCTTCGCGGCTGCCGTCAGCGTCTGCGCGAGCTCGAGCACCGACGTCCGACGCCCCGTGCCGACGTTGATGATGTCGCCACGCAACGGCTTGTCGTGCCGGGCGGCGAGCAGGTTCGCGTGCACCGCATTCGCCACGTGTGTGAAGTCCCGCGTCGCTGAGCCGTCGCCGTAGATTGTCGTGCGTCGTCCGGCGAGCAGGTTGCGACAGAAGGCGGCGACGACGCCGGCGTACGCGCTGTTGGCGTTCTGCCGCGGGCCGAAGATATTGAAGTAGCGAAGACTCACCGCGTCCATCTCGTAGCAGGCCGCGTAGGCCCGCACGTAACCCTCGCCCGCGAGCTTCGCCGCCGCATAGGGGCTCATCGGCAAAGGCGGCATGTCTTCCGTCTTCGGCAGCGTCGGCTGATCGCCGTAGGCGCTGCTGCTGGCGGAGTAGACCACCCGCCGCACGCCCGTCCGACGACACGCGTCGAGCACGTTCACGGTTCCCGTCGCGTCGGCGGCGTGGTAGGCAACAGGATCTTCCACGCTCGCCGGCACGCTGACCTTCGCAGCGAGGTGGAAGGCATAGTGGCACTGATCCGCCGCCATCGCGCAATCCGCCGGATCGAGAACGTCACCCTCGCGGAGGCTCGCCTCGACGAGCGGCGACGCGTTTCCGCCGGTCGCGTTGTCGAGGATGTGCACCGTCGCACCCGCCGATGAAGCCGAGGCCGCCGGTGACGAGGCAGGTACTGCCGCGGAAGAAATCGCCGTGCAGGCGGAACCAGTCGATGTCGGCGGACACGCGGCATCGTATGGTGCTTGCGCGGTGCCGGCCGACGATGCGACGCCCGGCACTCTGCACGAGACGCTCGATGTGCTGCATGCAACGCCGCGCCTGGGCCGGTGCGGGGGCGGCGTGTGGCAGTTCGTGCATGACCTGGCCCTGGCGCAGGCCGACGCAGGGCAGAAGGTGGCGATCGTGGGCTTGGAATGCCCGAATCTGGACGAAGACGCCGCCGGCTTGCGAGCGGACGGGCGGGTCGAGTTGCACGTTGCGAGCGAGACGAAGACGCCGCTGCCGAGCCTCGGCTACAGCCCGGACCTCGCCCGGCGGCTCGACACGCTGGTGCCGCGGGCGAAGCTGATCCACGCCCACGGCGGCCTGCGGATGTGGACGCTGACCGCGGTCCGCCGCGCGGCCAAACGGCACGGCAAGCCGACCCTGTTCGCCCCGCACGGCGGCCTGTACCCGTGGCTGCTCCGCCGGAACCCGCTGCAGAAGTCGTTGCTGTACTGGATGCTCGACCGCCCGAACCTCGCGGCGATCGACGTGCTGCACGCGACGTGTCCGCAGGAACTTGGATTCTGCCGCGACTATAGGATTTACCAGAACGCCGTCGTTGTGCCGCCGGGTGTGAAGCCAGCCGATCCGGGCGACGGAGACGGCTGGCGACGCAAACATGCTATTGCGTCGGGCGTTCGCCTGGCGACGTTTCTGGGATACTTCGATCGCAAGAAAGGTCTCCTGCGACTGTTACGCGCGTGGGCGACATCGGCCGCCGACGACTGGCACCTCATCATCGCCGGTCATGACCAGCGTGGGCACCGGGCCGAGCTGGAAGCGGAGTTAGATCGACTCGATCTTCGCCGGCGTGTCTCGATCCTGGGCCCGCAGGTTGGACCGGCCAAAGCCGATCTGCTTTCGGCCTCCGAGCTGCTCATTCTGCCCAGCGACTGGGAAAACTTCGGCGTCATCGTGGGCGAGGCTCTTGCCGCCGGGGTGCCGACGATTACGACCGTCAACACGCCTTGGCGATGGACCGCCGACGCCGGCGTCGGGTGGCACGTCGAGCCGACGGAGGCCGCCGTCGCGGGGGCGCTGCAAGAGGCGACGCGGGAGTCACGTGAACAGCTTCGGAATCGAGGCCTCCGCGGGCAGATCGAAGTGAGCAAGCGCTGCTCCTGGCCCGAGAGCGTCCGCCGTCTGACTGATCAGACACGCAATACCCTAGAACTGTCGTAGGGTGGGCTTCAGCCCACCTTCCGCAGTATCAGACGGTGGGCTGAAGCCCATCCTACGGCAGATTCGATTGCATTACGCCTGCAACCACGCGGCGATCAGATTAATCGCGCTCTGCAGGTCGTCCTTGTGGATCATCTCCGTGACCGTATGAATGTTTCGCGTCGGCACGGCCAGCACGGCCGTCTTGACGCCGGTACGGCTGCGTTGAATCGCCCCGGCGTCCGTACCGCCGCGCGGCAGGACGCTGAACTGGTACGGAACGCCTTTGGCCTCGGCGGCGGAGGCGAGCTCGTCGACAAAGCCGCGGTGCGCGATCGTGCTGCTGTCCATGATCTTCAACGCCACGCCCTTGCCCTGCTCCGTGATCCGCTCCTCCTCGGGAACACCGGGCGTATCGCAGCAGAGCGTCGTGTCGAGCGCGATCGCCAGGTCCGGCTCCTCCGCAAACGCCGCCGTCGCCGCGCCACGGAGCCCGACCTCTTCCTGCACCGTCGCCGCCAAAATCACCTCGTAGTTGCACGTGTCGAGCCGCTTCATCGCCTCGAGCACGACCCACGCCGCGATCCGGTTGTCCATGCATTTGCCGGTGACGGTGTTGCCGACTTCCTGAAACTCCTGCACGAGCGTCACGGGATCGCCGATGCGGACCTTCTCCTTCACCTCGTCGCCCGGCAGTCCGAGGTCGATGATGAACTCGCCGATCTCGGGAATCTTTTTCTTGTCCTCTTCCTTAGCGATGTGGATCGGCCGGCCGCCGGGGTTCATGACGCCGGGCAGGTCGCCTTCCTTGGTCAGCACCGTCACGCGGCGTGCGAGCAGGTTCCGCGTGTCGAAGCCGCCCGCATTCTGGACACGCACGAAGCCCTTGTCGTCGATGTGACGCACGTAGAAGCCGATCTCGTCGATGTGGCACGACAGCAGCACGCGCGGCTTGGCCGGATTCCTCTTTGTGCCGATGAGGCTGCCCATCACGTCGACGCGGACGTCGTCGAAGACGTCGTCAAACTTGGGCCTCAGGAGGTCGCGGACGCGTTCTTCCCGGCCCGGCACGCCGGAGACTTCGGAAAGCTGCTTGAGAAAGCCAAGGTCCATCGCGTCGTTCTGCGGCATCACGGCGAGGATAGCCCGGATTTTGCAGCGGAACTTTCCCCACGTTGTCGTGTCTCAACGTAGATCGATCTCCCGGAGAACCGCCATGCAGATTCGCCTTGTTTTCGCCGCTCTCGCCCTTGCCGGGGCAACCACCGTCGCTGCCGGCCAGACGCGTCCGGCGGCGGAATCTCCATTCTGGAGTGGCGACAGCACGTCGTTCCCGATTGGCGTGGTGTCGCAGGTTGCCCCCGCCAAGGCCGAGGCCGTCGGCTTGGCGGCCCAGGCGGACGAGGCGATGGCGGCTTACCGGCGGGCGAAGATGGAGCTGACGCGGCGGGCGCAGGAAGAGGCCGATCTCGATTCCGCCGTCGCTGACGTTCGACAGGCCGCGCAGGCCGTTCGAGAGGCACGTGAGGCGGCACTGGCCCCGCTCGCCGAGGACGCCGAGTACCAGGCGGCGCGAGATCTGTCCGATTCGCTCGCGAACCAGGCCCAGACGCTGGCAGACGACCTTCGGACACAGGAGCTTCTCGATGAGGCCTTCGCGTACTCGCTTGAGGCCGTCGCTGCCGAGCAGGCGCTGCTGGAGGACGACGAGTCGTATCAGGACGCACAGGCCGCCTATGAGCGGGCGATAACCGAGCTGCGTGCGGCTCGATCCTTGGCGCGGCGGAGCGTGACGGACGATCCGGAACTCCAAGAGCTCTGGACGAAAGCACGCCAGCTCCAAGCCGCCGCGGCGGCCGCGAACGTGTACGCGAAGACGACCGGCCGCATCGCCGATGCCGCTGTCGAACACGCCCGCCTCAACGTCCTCAGCAACGGCGGCTACTTCGAGCCACGCCAGCCGTACGCGTACGAAGACTACGGCAACCGCGGATACCACCGCGGCTACAACCCGTACCGCTTCGTCGGCCGCGTCGGCCTCTTCCCGACCGTCGGCGCGTTCCCGTCCGTCGGCGTCGGCGGGCCCCGCTTCTTCCCGACGCAGTCGTTCCCGACTCCGATCATCACGACCGTGAACCGCCAGTTCTTCGAAGGCGGCAGGCCGATGCTGACGAACGTCACGCGGGTGGACTAACCGGCGCTACGATCTCCGCGTCATGGAAATGCAGATTCGCGGCCCTGTCTACGTCCTCGGCGACAACATCGATACGGATCAGATTATCCCGGCCGAATTCCTCAGCTACAACCCGAGCGACCCGACCGAGCGGAAGTTCTTCGGTAAGTACGCGAACGCTGGCGTTCCGGAAGACCAGGCCGGCCTGCCGGACGGCCGCGTGCCGTTCATCGACCCGGCCGGGGACGGCTTCACGAGCAAGTACCGTGTGGTCGTCGGCGGCAAGAACTTCGGCTGCGGATCGTCCCGCGAACATGCCCCACTCGCGCTAGCCGAGGCCGGCATCAAGGCGGTCGTCGCCGACTTCTACGCCCGTATCTTCTACCGCAACAGCATCAACGGCGGCTACTTGTTGCCGCTCGAAGCTGTCGATCGAATCGTCGAGCAGACGTGGACCGGCGACGACGTCGAGATCGACTTGAATCAAGGCACCTTCACGAATCACACGCGGGCCACCAGCGTCTCGCTGCAGCCGCTTGGTGACGTCCTGCCGATCGTCGAGGCGGGCGGCGTCTTCGCGTACGCCCGCGAGCAAGGCATGGTCGCGGCGAGGTAGTTGCGTCAGACGCCGCCTGTCGATGAAGATGGACAGCATGAGCGACATCAACACCGGCCGGCAATCGATCGCCGAGTTCCTCGAGCGGACCGCGCAACAGGACCGCGGACAAGGGTTTTTCGAGCTCGAGAGTCCGCACATGCTCGAGGTCAATCTGGACGGCGGCAGCCACGGCAGCGTCTGGACCAAGATGGGCGGCATGGTCGCTTATCGCGGCAGCGTCAAGTTCACACGGCAGGGCATGATGGAAGAAGGTCTCGGCAAGTTCCTCAAACGGCAATTCACCGGTGAAGGGGCGAAGCTCACGAAGGCCGAGGGACGGGGGAAGGTGTATCTCGCGGACGATGGAAAGAAGCTGACGGTACTCGATCTGCAGGACGAGGCCGTTGTGGTAAATGGTGAGGATCTCATTGCGTTCGAGCCTGCGTTGAAGTACGACGTGACGATGATGAAAAAGATCGCCGCCATCGCCAGCGGCGGCCTGTTCAACGTTCGTGTCGAAGGTCGGGGACTGCTTTGCATCGGCACGCACCACGACCCGATGACCCTTCGCGTCGCGCCGGGTGAGGCCGTCTTCACCGACCCGAACGCGACGGTCGCCTGGAGCGGCACGTTGATGCCGGACTTCAAGACGGATGTCAGCCTCAAGACCTTCGTGGGGCGTGGCAGCGGCGAGAGCTTCCAGATGAAGTTCGACGGCGGCAGCCACGGCGGCTGGGTCGTCGTTCAGCCGTACGAGGAGACGCCGCTACAGGCGTCGTCGTGACGGCCGCTTACGATGAGAACATGCCGCACCTGAACGTCATCGACCACCCGGTGATTCGCACGAAGCTCTCGGAGCTTCGCGACGCCGCCACCGGCCACCGCGCGTTTCGCGGGCTGGTCGAGGAGGTGGCGATGCTGATGACGTATGAAATCACGCGAACAATGCCGACCCGCGAGCGGCCGGTGACGACGCCGCTCGAACCGACGACGGGATTCTCGTTGGCCCGGCCGGTCTGTCTCGTGCCGATCCTGCGGGCCGGTCTCGGCATGACGAGCGGCGTGATGCGGCTGATCCCGGACTGCCGCGTGGGGCATGTCGGGCTCGAACGCGACGAGCAGACCGCCGAGGCCGGTGCGTACTACCACAAGCTGCCGCCGGACATCGCGACGTGCGAGACGATCGTGACTGACCCGATGCTGGCCACCGGCGGCAGCGCGGTCCGCTGCGTCCGCTTTCTGAAGGAGCAAGGCGTGCCCGCGGCGAGCATCCGATTCATGTGCCTCGTCGCCGCGCCTGAGGGCGTGGCGAAGCTCGGCAAGATGCACCCGGACGTGCCGATCTTCACGGCCGCGCTCGACCGCGAGCTCGACGACCGGCATTACATTCGTCCCGGTCTTGGCGATGCGGGCGACCGCATCTTCGGCACATGAATCCGTCGCCGATACGCCGCCGCGTCTTCTACGCTGGCCGCGTCCAGGGCGTCGGATTTCGCTGGACGTGCAAGCGCATCGCCGGGCGCTTCGGATTGGGCGGCTTCGTCAAGAACCTGCCGGACGGCCGTGTGCAGCTCGAAGCCGAAGGATCGGCCGACGAGGTCGGCTGGTTTCTCAACGCAGTTCGCGATCAAATGGCGACGAACATCGAGCAGGAGTCGCGTCTCGACCTACCGGCCGAAGGCGACGCCACGTTCCGCATCGACCGGTGAGACGAGCGGCTACTCGAGTTCATAGTTCGCCGACATCGTCCGGCCGGTCAGGCCGTCGGTGAAGGCGATCTTGAGCAGAATCGGCTGCCCGGCGGCCGGCGGCGTCACGTCGGCGGGCCAGTCGCAGACGAGCCGGTAGCCACTGAACAGGCCGCCCTTCTGCCAGAGGTCGCGGGCGTCTTCCAGCGGAAACTCCCACATCGCGATGCGGACCTGTTCCGTGGCCGAGAGATCGAAGGCTTCGACTGTCATCGCACCGGCGGCCTTAAGCAAGTCGCCGCTGCCTTCAAGCGGTTGCACGTACACCTCGAGGCCGCCGTCAGTCCGCTGGGTCAGGCGGTTGACATCGAGGCCGCCGACGGTGAAGAGAAGGCTCAGCCGATCCTGCGGCAACGTCTCGATCGTGCCGCGCTCGCCTTCGATCACGCGGAGTTGCAGGCGAAGCTGTTCGACTTCACTCTCCAGCGAAGCGACCTGTTCCTGCAACGCCTGACGCTCCTTGCGTAGGTCGACGTTCGCAGTATTGGGCGAG
Organism: uncultured Tepidisphaerales bacterium; assembly: GCA_964416015.1. GTDB lineage: Bacteria > Planctomycetota > Phycisphaerae > Tepidisphaerales > Tepidisphaeraceae > JBCDKH01. The sequence goes on along the minus strand of CAYQCT010000107.1, from coordinate 1,153 downwards.
CCACAGCCGGCTGACACGGTGAGCAGACTTGCTACGACAATCGGGAAGATCGGCCTCATGCGTCGTGCTCCGGCTTGTGGTGCGTGAAGCTCTCCGGTGCTCGCTCGAGCACCGTGTCCGCCACGCCATATTCGACAGCCTCTTCGGCAAAGAGCCACTTGTTGCGGTCGAAGTCCTTGAGAATTTCCTCCTTCGACTTGCCGGTCCATTCGGCCATCATCTCGTACAGCCGATCGCGCAGCCGGAGCATGTGCTTGGCTTCGATGCCGAGGTCGGTCGCCTGCCCCTGCATAACGCCGCCGAGCAGCGGCTGGTGGAGCATGACCTGGCTGTTGCGCAGGACGTACCGCTTGCCCTTCGTGCCCGCCGCGAGCAACGCCGAGCCCATCGACGCCGCCATGCCGATGCCGTACGTGGCGACATCGCACCGAAGAAACTTCATCGTGTCGAGGATGCCAAAGCCGGCCGAGACGCTACCGCCGGGCGAATTGACATAAAAGTGGATATCGGCCTCGGGATCTTCCGTCGAGAGGAAGAGCATCTGCGCGATGATGAGCTGGGCCGAGTCGTCATCGACCGGCCCGCCGAGCATGATGATGCGGTCTTTGAGGAGCCGAGAGTAGATGTCGTACGCCCGCTCCCCGCGGCCGGACTTCTCGATCACCATCGGGATGAGGTTGCTTTGCATGTTGCTTATAGGTTGAGGCGTCAGAGGAACCAGCCTGAGAGGTAAAGCACCAAGATCGTCGCGAGACCGATCAGGACGAGAACGCCAATAGCGCAGCCGGAGGAACAGCCGCTAGAGCCGGTCAAGGCATCGACGTCTTCCGTCCAGTCCGTGAGCCACCCGAAGTGAGATCTGGACCAGCGTTTCGACATGTGATCTTCAAATTCACTTGGGCAGGTCGTCCTTGTCCTTCGTTGCATCTGTTGCGGCATCAACGACTTCGGATTCTTCCTCGCCGCCGAGGACTTCGTCGATCAGGCCGTAGTCCTTGGCCTCCTGGGCGTCGAAGAACTTGTCGCGTTCGCCGTCCTTCTCGACCTGTTCGATGCTCTGGCCCGTGCACTTGGCGAGGATCTTGTTGAGCGTCTCCTTGGTCTTGAGGATCTCCTCGGCCTGGATCTCGATGTCGCTCGTCTGCCCGTAGAC
>CAYQCT010000106.1:10998-12252 GCA_964416015.1 uncultured Tepidisphaerales bacterium | reverse complement strand
CGCGCTGAAAGGCGTGAGATCTGGAGGCCGAAGTTGGTTCGTCAGATGGCGGCCCGGTGACGGACGAGCGTGCCGCGGGCGACGTAGAGCGTGTCCTCGGCGACATTCGTGCAGTGGTCGCCGATCCGCTCCAGGTTCTTGGCGGCGCTGAGCGTGGCCAGGTCGCGATCGACGCGACGCGTGCCGTCGCGAAGGTCGACGACGGCCGACTGCAGGACGCCGGCGTAGAGCGCGTCGAGCCGGTCGTCGCCGCGGATCACGCGTTCGGCAAGCTCTGCGTCACCGAAGTTGTACGCGCGGACGGCGTCCCGCGTCTGCTCGTCGGCCGCTCTCGCCAACTCGGCGAGACCTTCCGGCACGCGGTACGCCACGCCGGCCAGCTGGCTTTCGCGAAGAAGATGCAGCACCTGCCCCGAGACATTGCCGGCACAATCGGCGATCCGCTCAAGTTCGTTCGTCACCTTCACCGCCATCAACGCCGTGCGGAATTCACCGGCGACCGGGCGGAACAGACTCAGGATGTCGATCGCGGCCTTCTCGATCGTCATCTCGGCGGCGTCGACCTGATCATCGGTGTCGACAATTCGCCGGGCGATCTGACCGTCGCCGTGAATGACGGCGACGACGCAGTCGCTCACGACCCGCTGCACGAGCCCGGCCATGCGACCCGTCTCGGAGCGGAGTCCGTCGATCATGCTCGGCATCGTGGCGGGCACCGGCGTGGCGTGGCAGGAAGGCTCAACCGTGCGGGCGAACGCCACCCTCACGAGGAAGGGTCACCGTAGCGCCTGAATCCGAAGATTTCCCGCAGAAAACATGCTCGCGACATGAAAAGATTGCGTAAAGAAGAACGCGTCGCAGACGAGCTTGCGAAGCTCTGTGTGAAGACTGCTGTTCCGCGCGAACGGTAGCAAAGTCGCGTGACGATTCAAATCTACAACTCTAGCTCTGTTGCACTTCGGAGCAATTCACTTGTGCTCCAGGCTTTGGCATAACAGCCGCCCGGGCGGTGCGGATGTTCGGCGTCGAAGAGCTCGCTGACCGCGCCGACGCAGCCGTTTCGACTGAGGTGGTCGAGGAGCGGGCGCAGCCAGAGTCGGGCACGCTCGCGAGCATTGGGGTGCGTTTCTACTTTGAGGTACGCACGTAAGAACGGGCCGATGAGCCACGGCCAGACCGTGCCGTTGTGCGCGGCGCGGTGACGTTCGTGCGGCGGGCCCGTGAGGCGTTCGCAGTAGCCGGGCTCGCCGCGGG
>CAYQCT010000106.1:5252-10988 GCA_964416015.1 uncultured Tepidisphaerales bacterium | reverse complement strand
ACGGCCGCTACTTCGTCCACGACGGCCGCCTGTCGGTCGGGCGGAAGAGGTGAATGTCGTAGCGACACGGCGAAGATTTGGTTCGGGCGTACGGATCGATCGCGCTCGTAAGCGCCTGGCCCGCCGGTGACGACGTCCGCCAATCCGCCGCGGCCGTCGGCGAAGGCAGAGGTGAACGAGGCGGCCACCTCGGCGGCACGATCGTCCTCGCCGAGCAGGCACAGCGCGTTGTACCAGAGCGCGTTGATCTCGACGGCTTTGCCGGCCCGGGGCGTGATCGGGCGGCCGTCCTGTACTGAATCCATCCACGTCAGCGGCGGCCCCTCGCCGTCGGTGCCGGCGGTGACGAGGCCGTCGGCTGCGTCGACGCCGATCCCGTGCCGCGTCCCGGCAGTCATGCCTTCGACGATCGCCTCGCACGCCGGCCGAAGCACCGCGTCGTAGGTGTCGCGGTCGCGGCTCGCTCGCAGATACGCGTCGGCGGCGTCGATGAACCAGAGGCTCGCGTCGACCGCGTCGTACATCGGCTCCGGCGGGTCGCGGTCGAAGCGGCTGGGGATCATGCCGTCGCTGACGTACTGGGCGAACGTGCTGAGCACTTGCCCCGCGACGTCGTGCCGGCCGGTGCTGAGCAGCAGGCCGGGCAGGGCGATGAAGGTGTCGCGGCCCCAGTCGCCAGACCACGGGTAGCCGGAGAGGACGGTCGTGCCCGGCATGCCGTCGGGGCGACGGCGGCGGACGATGAAGTCGGCGGCGCTGCGGGCAAGTCGACGTTGCGTCGGCGTCGGAGCGTCGAGCCGCCGCAGGCTCTGGCGGCGGCGGCGACGCTCCTCGTCGAGGTCTGGCACCTCCCGCTGATTCCCACCAAAGACGGCCCAGAAGGTTCGGCTTCGCGGCTCGTTCGATGCTTCGAAGCGGAACGTGCCGGGGCAGAACAGATCTTCCCGATCGTCGAGTCCGCGCGCGGCTTCCATCGGATAGGTCTGGGCGTACCACCAGTCGGGCGCGGCCTCGAACTCGGTGTCTTCCCCGGCGAGGTGCAGGTTCATCCCGCTGCGACGGACGACCGCGCCGTGCTCTGCCGGGTCGACGTGCAGGTCGGCTTCATCGGCGTGGAGCAGGTCATGGAAGCCGCGCAGCGCGACCATCGGCTGCAGCTCGACGGCGACGTCCGCGACGCCGCTGCCGGGCTCGACGTGGACGGAAAAAGCCGCCGCGTCCTTGTGCCAGGCGACGAAGAGCTCGGCGCGGACGGTGGTGCCGGCGACGTCGTATTCCCAGGTTACGACTTCGTCGGCGAGCTGGAACCGGCGGAGATGCCGCGGGCCGTCGCCCTTGAGTTTGCCGCGAAAGTAAGCGCCGCTCAGCTCGTGCGGCTGGTCGTCGAGGAAGAGCGTCATCGCCCAGCGCGAGAGGGCGACGACCCGGCCGAGCGGCGGACTCGTCGCAGCGACGAGGCCGGCGTGGTACCGCCGCGTGTTCACGCCGGCAACGGTGCCCGAGGCGTACCCGCCCAGGCCGTTGGCGAGGTGCCATTCGTGGCGGACGTGGGGCAGAACCTCGCCGTACGTCTCGATGGTCAACGCGTCTTCGACCTCGCCCGGCAGGTCGTAGCCGGCTGCGGACACGGCATCGAACGGCAGCATGCGGCGAACCTACCGGCTCGGCCCGGATTCGACCACCACCGCCCGCCGCCGGGCGTCGCGCGGGCAATGGTGAAGCCACGCATGATCTGGATCGGCCTGCTCGTTCTCGCCGCCGCCGCCATTGCCGGCGGCCACATCCTCGCGGCCCTGGCGTTGCGGCGGGTCGACGTCCGGTCGCTGCTGCTGGGCCGCAGTTTGGCCGGACTTCTGGTGGTTCCGCTGGCGTTTCTGGTCGACGGCTTCGAGCCGATCCGCCAGGCGACGCCCGGCCAGTGGGGCACCGTCGGGCTGATGCTGGTGACCTCGATGTCGCTGTCGATCGTCTTCTTCGTCGGCGTCCTGCAGGGCGGCGTCGGGCCGATCAACGCCTTGCGACAGAATACCGCAGTCGTCCTACTCGTCGCGAGCGCGGCCATGTCGCAGACGCTGCCCGGCACCTTCGAGTCGCTCGGCGGACTCCTGATCGTCGCGGGCAGCGGGCTGCTGGTCGTAGGTGGCGGCGGACGCATGAGTCGACGCTCGGCCGCCCTCGGCATCGCCTCGGCGGTGCTCACGGCGGCCGTGCTCAGTCTGCAGGACGCGGTGCTGTTGTTCCTGCCCAAGCTCTGGCTCGTCGCCGTCCACGCGATCGGCATGAGCGTGCTGGCCGTCTTGCTCGTCATGAGTCGGCGAGCCGGCGACGTGTCGCCGGTGCCTCGCGACGCCCGCGCGCATCGCTTCGGCTTCGGCCTGGCGCTGGGAAGCGGGCTGATGATCATGGTCGTCTGCGACCTGCTCAAGTTCGTCGCTTTGCCCCATGTCGGCCCGACCATCGCCGCGGCGGTGATGTTGAGCTATCTGCCGATGGCGGCGTTCATGGAGCGCTTTTTCCTGGGCAGGCCGACCTCGCGAGGTGAGGTGCTGGCGATGGGCGTCATCGTCGCAGGTGCGGTCGGAATCGTCCTGGACTAGCCGAGCGAGACGTCGGCCGCATCGACGCAGACGAGCGGCGTGTCGAGGCAAGGCAATTCGATCTCGTCGTCGCGCGGGTCGAGCTCGTAGACGTCGCCGCCGGAGAGGATGTCGACGATTCGCGGCTGAGCGAAGGGCGGCCGTGGCAAGCGGATGGTCTTCGGCAAGGCCTCACCTTCGGCCGGCGTCGTGTCGTTCCGCCACCAGGCGATGCGGCGGATTGCGTCCTCGTTCGCACCGGACCAGGCGAAGCACGCGACGCCGTCCTCCGTCGCGTAAGGCTGGGCACCGAGGGCGACGTCGCTGCCGAAGAGGGTGAAGATCGAGCGCGTTGCGTCGAACGAAGGCCGCGGGCCGACGGCCGAGTTGTCGCGTCGCGTCTCGATCAGGCCCTTCGTGTTCGCACCTTGCGACTCGCCGGCGGCAGGACCGAAGTACTGCATGTCGCTGATCTGGAAGAGGTTCATCGCGTACCCGCGGGCGTGGTGCGCGAGCATGCGGCGGCTGTTCCAGACGGCCTGCGCCCGAGGCGTCCAGTCGAGGTGGCTGAGCGCACGCGTCGTCTTCGCGGCGGGCGAACCGGTCTCGCCCTGGATCATCTCGACGTCCGGCAGGAAGCGACGCGCCTCGGCTTCGAGCGCGAGGGGCAGGTCGAACTCGTCATCGGGGTTGCCCGGATAGCCATGGAACAAGACCGCGTCGATGAAGTCGATCGGCCCGGCCTGCTGGGCAGCTTCGAGGCAGGTCCGCAGCCACGCGGGCTCCATGTGGGCGACGGAGAACGCGTACTGCTTCACGTCCGGCCGCGCCTCGCGTAGCTTCGGCCCAACGGCGGCGAGAAGCGTCGCGTACTCGAGCGGGTCGCCGCCCCGCAGGTCGGCCTCGTTCCAGATCTCGAAGGCGTGGATGCGATCGCCGTACCGCTCGGCGGCGGCGACGCTCCAGCGGACGAAACCCGCGACGGCTTCGTCGGACGTCGGCAATCCCTGTCGCAGCCCGACGCCGCCACCCTGCGGGTAGGCCGGGTTGCCGTAGGAAAGCTGTAACCAAGGCTTGAGCCCCGCGTCGATCGCGCCGTCGATGCAGCGGTCGAGCCACGCCCACTCGTACCGGCCGTCGGCATTCGGCTCGCACCGCGCCCAGCCGCCCTGCAGCCGAACCTCGGCCGCGCCGACTTGCTGCAGGAACGGCTCCATCGCCTCGAAGCTGACAAAGTCGCGGTCGACCGTCTCGCAGCCGATGCACCACCGGCCGGCGTGCGGTCCCGACGGGCGATGCCGGAGACGGCCGGCAGGTTTTACAGCGTCGTGATGGTCAAGATTGTTCATCTTCGCGACGTTATCTCGCCGCGCTCGAAGGCGTGTGCGACATTCGGAGCATCGACTTGCTGGCAAGCACCGCAGCACCCGTTGCTTCTGCGGGGCCAGGCCACATAATCCCGGCGTGCCCATGCCGACCACCTTCCCGGAAGCCGACGCCGGATTCGCTCAACAGCTTCTCGACGAGACCGAGAAGAAGGACCTGCTCCGCTTCGTCACCTGCGGCAGCGTCGATGACGGCAAGTCCACGCTCATCGGCCGACTGCTGTTCGAGAGCAAAGGCATCTACGAAGACCAACTCGCTGCCGTCGAGAAGGCGAGCAAGACCGTCGGCACGACCGGCGGCGAGATCGACCTGGCCCTCGTGACCGACGGCCTCAAGGCCGAACGCGAGCAGGGCATCACGATCGACGTCGCCTACCGCTACTTCAGCACGCCGAGGCGCAAGTTCATCATCGCCGACTGCCCCGGCCACGAGCAGTACACGCGGAATATGGCCACCGGGGCCAGCACAGCGAACCTCGCGATCCTGCTCGTCGACGCGACCAAGGGCGTCATCGTGCAGACGCGCAGGCACGCGTTCATCGCGTCGCTGCTGGGCATCAAGCACATCGTCGTGGCCGTCAACAAGATGGACATCGCCGACTGGAGCGAGACCAATTTCCGCGAGATTCGCCGCGACTTCACCGACTTCTCGGCCCGCCTCGGATTTGCGGACGTCGCGTTCATTCCGATGAGCGCGCTCACCGGCGACAACGTCGTCGAAAAGAGCGAGCACATGCCCTGGTACGGCGGCCTGACGTTGCTGCGGCACCTCGAAGAAGTCCACACGGCCGGCGATCGCAACCTGGTCGACATGCGGCTGCCGGTGCAGTTCGTGAGCCGGCCCGACCGCACGTTCCGCGGATATATGGGCACTGTCGCGGGCGGCGTGATTCGGCCTGGCGAGGAGATCGTCGTCCTGCCGGCGGGGACGCGGGCGACGATCAAGTCGGTTCTCGGGCCGGGTGCCGAAGAGGTCGACGAAGCGTCGGCCGGCGAGGCCGTCTGTGTGACGACAACGACCGAGATCGACGCCAGTCGCGGCGACGTGATCGCGCCGGTCAACAACGTGCCGCGTGTCGGCAACCGGTTCGACGCGATGCTCGTCTGGATGGACGCCAAGCCAATGCAGCCGGGCGGGCAGTACGTCGTCAAGCACACGACCCGCGACGTCCCGGCCCGCATCGCGCAGCTGCGCTACCGCACGGACGTCAACACGCTGCGTCAGCACGAGGCCGACAAGCTGGAGCTGAACGAGGTCGGCCGCGTCGAGATCGAGCTGGCCCGCCCGGTCGCCTACGACGCGTACGCCAAGAACAAGACGACCGGCGGCTTCATCGTCATCGACCGGCAGTCGCACACGACCGTCGCGGCGGGCATGATCCTCGACCGCGAGACCATCGAGTCCAAAGGCGGCAGGCCGAGCGAGGATGCACAGCAACCCGAGGCGTCGACGCATCGGCATCTGAGCCTCGTTTCCGCGGAAGAACGCGAGAGACGTCTCGGCCACAAGCCCTTCTGCGTCTGGATCACCGGCCTCAAGGGCAGCGGCAAGACGACCGTCGCGTACCAGCTCGAACGCGAACTCTTCGACCTCGGCCTCGTCGGCACCGTCCTCGACGGCGGCAACCTCCGCGGCACCCTCGGCAGCGACCTCGGCTACGCAGGCCGCGACCGACGCGAGCACTCCCGCCGCGCCGCCGCGACGGCTGTTATGCTCGCCGACGCCGGCCTGTTCAGCGTCGTCAGCCTGATCGCTCCCTTCGCCGGCGACCGTG
>CAYQCT010000106.1:536-5242 GCA_964416015.1 uncultured Tepidisphaerales bacterium | reverse complement strand
GCCCGCAAGCAACTCGCCGATTCGGTCGGCGACGATGGCGTCGTTACGGTCTTCCTCGACGCCCCGATCGAGGTCTGCCGCCGACGCGCCGGCGGCACCTACGAACAGGCCGACGGCGGCGAGTTCGAGTCCTTCACCGGCGTCGACGCGCCGTACGAGACGCCGGAGTCGCCCGACCTGCACCTCAAGACGGACGAAGTCGCCGCCGAGGCCTGCGTGCGGCAGATCATCGACCTGCTCGTAAACCGAGGTCTTGTCACTCGTTCGTGATCCCTGGTTCTCGCGGCGTCTCGATCGACTTCCGGACGAACTCGATGCTATTGATTTGCTCGGGACTGATGATCGCCGTGTGCGTGGGGAACCCAGCCTCGTCCGGATCGAGACCAAGAAACACAACCTCTTTCGTGATGATCGCATCCTGCGCACGTCGAACCACGTATTCGCGGCCGCTACTGACGTAAAGCCGGACCGGATTGAACGGCTGCTTTGCGAAGACGTTTCGAAGCTCTTTGAAGTCGATCATGATCAATCCTAAGCATCACGTCTCGTCCGGGTAGGGCCTGCTCCAACCTAAGTCCGTTGAGGAAAGAACCTGATGCGAGTTCATCGACATTGGCACAAAGCGGAGGCCGGCCCCGTCGCCGTTTTCGGCTGGTCCGACACGAGCAGCAACAGGGCGGCTGCGCACGCGGAAGCACGTGCTGGAGGGATGCTCAAGCGCTTTCGAGACGGTGAGTTGTTGGAGCAGCGGTACGGTTATCTCGATCGGCCCGTTCGCGAGCCGATACTGGGAGAGATTCATCACGGCTCCGATCGCGTCGCGGCCCTGACGCGGAACGGATACGGAGCAACAGTGCTCAACACCGTCAACTTGTTCATTGCCGACGTTGATGTGGCCGTGCCGGCTGGTTTAGCGTCGTTCTGGCAAAAGGTCCGGCGGACGCCGGACGTGTGGTTGACGACTTTAGATCGCATTGCGGACGTGCTGGCCGAGCGGTCGGCTCGCATCTACCGCACCTTCGCCGGCTACCGCGTATTTGTCGTAGATCGGCCGATCGCGACGGGATCGGCGGAGTCGGTCGAGCTTCTCGATGTGCTTGACAGCGACCCGCTGTACCGCACGCTCTGCACGCATCAGCAGTGTTATCGTGCCCGCCTGTCGCCCAAGCCGTGGCGGATTGGTCAACCCGAGCCGCCGCGGTGGCTTCGCGATCCGACGGTTCAGGCCGACCATGACCGCGACGGTTGGCTGGCGGCGTATCGCAGGCGGAGCGAGCCTTACGCCGTCTGCACACTCGTCGATGCGTTCGGCGACGTTCACGAACACCTGGCCGCGGCTGATCTGCTGGCCTTGCACGACCGACACACCCTGCGGCCTGATGCCGCGTTGGCCTGACCATGAGCACGAACACGCTAGATTACGAAGCCGCCAAGGCACCGCGACCGCCGACGGAGACGGCCAAGAGGTCGCTCGTCAAGACGATCTCGTGGCGGACGATCGCCTCGATCACGACCGCGATCATCGCCTTCTGCGTCATGTTCAGCGTCGACACCACGACCGCGACCGGCGGGGCGAAGGCGGCGGGGATCATCGGGGCCTTCGAGGTGCCGAGCAAGCTGCTGCTGTACTACTTCCACGAGCGGGCGTGGTCGCGGATCGGATTTGGGTTGCGGCAGGCCGATGCAGATTGATGCGACTCGTCGCCGACGGCGTCAGGGTCGGTCCGAAGTCCGAGACAAACGCCCGTCGACTCCGCACCGCCGCGGGCGTTCTGTCGTAGCATCGGGACGAGGGACGCCAGGGATCTGGCGGCGTGTCGACGACGACGGAATACGCGTCGGCTCTGGGGAAGGATCCTCACCCTGACTCTGACTCGATCCCTTCGGTCCCGCACCCGATGAGGCAGCGTGCTTCCCCATTTGCCCGCGCCTCGCACCGCACCCACCGCTCATGAGCCTGCAGCTTCGTTCGTCCGACACCCCGCGTGTCGCCCTGGAACCGCTCGAAACGCGTCGCCTTCTCGCCGCCGCCTTGCCGGAGGTGGGGGTCGTGGTCGATGCCGATGCCCCGCGTCATGAAATTGACGGTTTCGGCGCGGCGGCGTGGATTCTGCCGCACGAGTCCTACAAGCGGCCGCAGATCTTCAACGAGATGCCCGGCGACGTCGGCACGACGATGGTCCGCCTGCACATCCCGGCTGGCTTCGAGCAGGCGAACGACGACCGCGATCCCTACTTCGCCGCCCCCGGCGAGTTCGATAGCGAGTACCTCGAAATGACCCTGCCGCACGTGCAGGAGCTCGAGAAGCGGCAGGACATGTTCGTCCTGGCGACCTATTGGAGCGCGCCGTACTGGATGAAGACCAACACCGACACGCAGGTCGGCGGCATCCTGCGGCCGGAGATGCGAGAGGAGTTCGCCGAGAACCTCGTCGAGTTCGTCCGTGCCAGCGACCGCGACTTCGGCGTGAAGATCGACGCGGTCAGCCTGCAGAACGAGTCGCTGTTCGTCGAGCTTTACGAGAGCAGCTACTACACGCCGGCCCAGCTCGCCAAGCTGCTGCGGGTCGTCGACGATCGGCTCAATTTCGAGGGCATGGACACGCAGATCGTGTTCGGCGACGATCTCAACGCCAACGGCCGCATGAAGATGTGGGCCGACGCCGTCGTCGACGAATTCGGCATCGACAACATTCCGGAACGACTCGTCATGGGCACGCACTGGAGCCCATCGCGGTACGCGCACGTCATGGGTGAAACCGCCGAGCGACTCGACCGGCCCGTCTGGAGCACAGAAGCCGGCGGCAAGGGCAACGCGTCGCTCGGCGCGGGCATGGTCATGCTCGAGGAGATGCAGATCTATCTCGACAACGGCGTCTCGGCGTACATGGAATGGCAGGCGGTTGGCAGGCCTGATTCGTCGCTGTACTACGAAGACGGGCCCGACGACGAGCTCGTCAAGACCGGCCGGTACGCCGCGATGAAGCACGTCGCCCGCTGGATGCGGCCCGGCAGCCACGTCGTCGACACCGACGTCCAGAACTTCGTCAGCGGGTTCAACGCCCTGGCCGCCACCGATGCCGACAACGGCACGCGGACGCTGGTTCTGTCGCACCTCGGCGACGAGGACCTGGCGGTGACCTTCGACTTCGCCGATGTCTTTCCTGACGGCGCTCGGGGCGGCGACTGGTCGTCGTGGCTGACGCTCGAGAGCGACGGCACGAACAGCGACGCCTGGGTCCGCCGGGCCGACGCGGGCGGCACGGGCGAGCTGCCGCTGACGGTCTCGGCCGACGGCGCGACGGTCTCCTTCACCATGCCGGCGCGTTCAATGGTGACCCTGACCGACTGGACCGGCGACCCGACCGGCGCGACCACGGCCAACTCGGCGCAACCGGGCCGGTACAAGAGCGGCGAGCAACCGCTGCACAGCCTCAACGACATCACCTACGGCGCCGTTCGCGGCTGGGGCCAGGGCACCATCGATGCCGTCAACGCCGACACCAGCGGCGACATGATGCGGCAGGTCGATCCGGGCACGCAACGCAACGCCCTGTTCGCCGCCAGTGGCAGCGGGATCAAGCAGATGATCACCGCCTCCATGGCCGTCTACGACCGGGCGGCGGATCTGGGGATGGACTTCAACGTACAAGACGTCGTCGGCATGACGCCGCTCATGACCGCCGCGGCCTCCTCGGCGTACGGGCTGTGGTACGTGAGCCTGCCCGACTGGTTCCTCGTCCCCTCCGAGTGGAACCAGCAACGCATGCAAACCATCGTCGGCTACGGCGGCGACCTGCACACGCGCGACGACCTGGGCCGCACCGCGCTCGCCTGGTCGGCGATCTCGGCACGCGTGCAAGTCGTGGACGGTGCGGCGACCTATCCGAGCGACAACACGCCGTACCTGCTGGCGATGGGAGCCGACGCGAACAAGGTCGACCTGACCGACCGCACCGCTCTCGATTGGGCGATTGACGAAGGCAATGTTGGTGCTGCGGTTGCGTTGCAAGATTGGCTGAGCGATCCGACCAACGACGTCGTCGCGCCGGAACTGCTCCGCGTGACGGACGAGGACGAGGCGTTCCTCGGCGCGACGCTCGACTTCGACGAGAAGCTCGGCAACGTCTCGGCGGACGACTTCGTGCTCGTCCGCGACGACGGCACCGAGCACGCGATCGACCGCATCGAGCTTGAAACTTTGCCCGGCGGCAACACCCGCGTGCACGTCGCGGCGGAGGGTGAAGGCACGACCCGCGGCCTGCCGGAGGCCGGCGTCTGGCGTGTCTACCCGCGGAGCGGCGGGGCGGCGGACGTGGCGGGCAACGCGTACGTCGCGGTGCCGGATTCGCGAGGACGCAACGCGGTTCGTTTCGCCGAGGTCGTCTGGCTTCCAGGCGATGCCAACGGCGACGGCCGGGTCGGCCTCGACGACTTCGGGTCGATGCGGCAGAATTTCGGCGACCGCAACGCGTCGCGTGCCCAGGGCGACTTCAACTTCGACGGCCGCGTCGACCTTCGCGACTTCCAGGCGATCCGCCGCGGATTCGGCAACACGCTCGACAGCCTCCGTGCCGCCGCCACCGGCGACTTCGGAGGACGCGGCGATGCCGTCGCGTCGCCGCCGGCGTCGTTGGCGGTCGATGCGACGCCCGCGTCGGATCTGCCGGGTGCGACGGCGACCGCACGAGGTGACCGAGTGTCAC
>CAYQCT010000106.1:0-526 GCA_964416015.1 uncultured Tepidisphaerales bacterium | reverse complement strand
TCTTCTCGGACGAGGCAGAATCTCCGTTCTTCGCGGGTCGGGCGGGGTGAAACCGCGTAGTTGACGAATTTGTGAAGCCCACGGGCTCAGCCCGTGGGCTTCTGACGTCGTCCTTGCGATCGTGTAAACCTTGTGCGACGCGTCGTCTTCCGGGTCGCTCTCTTCTGACCGACGCGACGCCTTCCGCCGTCGCGGCTTGGACGGGTCGCACGCGTGCGGTACCATTCCCGACCCATGGCGCAAGTAGTCCTCCGCGACGTTCTCAAGATCTACCCCGGCAACGTCACCGCCGTCGAAGACGTCAACCTCCGCATCAACGACGGCGAGTTCATGGTCTTCGTCGGGCCCTCCGGCTGCGGCAAGTCGACGACGCTCCGCATGATCGCGGGCCTCGAAGAGATCTCCGGCGGCACCATCGCCATCGGCGACCGCGTCGTCAACGACGTCGCGCCCAAGGACCGCGACATCGCCATGGTCTTCCAGAACTACGCCCTGTACCCGCACATGACGGTGTACAAGAACATGG
>CAYQCT010000105.1:6102-12280 GCA_964416015.1 uncultured Tepidisphaerales bacterium | reverse complement strand
TGGTCGACGAGATCACGGTCCTCGGCAGCCGGTGCGGCCCGTTTCGCCCGGCGATTCAGCTGCTCGCCGAGGGCCGGGTCGACGTCACGCCGCTGATCAGTCGGCGGTTCCGGCTGGACGACGCGGTCGAGGCGTTGGCGTTCGCGGGTCGGCCGGGTGTCTTGAAGGTGCTGATGACGCCGTAGTCCGGCAGACGCCGCTACGCTGCCGGTTCGCATGCAACGGCCGATCACGCTGGTAGTCGCCGACGGAAGCCGGGCCGCCGGTGTGTTGCTCGCAACCGAGCGCCGCCGCGGCGAGGTCGTCGTGCTCGACGTGGCCCGCGACGAGATCAGCCGGGCATCACTTGCGAAACAGACGGACGCGATCCATCCGCGCGAGGTGCGCCGGCCCGACCTGCCGCCGGTCTTTGAGGAAGATGCCGACCCGGCCGGTTTGCTCGCCGCGACGGCTTCGCTGGCAACCGCCGCCCACGTCGCCCGCGACGCCGGCGCGACCCGGATCTGCCTGCCGGTCCGCGTCGGACTCGACTCGCCGCTCTTGCCGCAGGCGTTGGAATGGCAACAAGTCGCCGAAGACCTCCTCCGGCACGGTCTCGGCGTCGAAGACATCGAGCTCTCGCTGCCCCTGCTCGAGCTCGAGCCCTGGCAGCTCGACGACCTTGCCAAGCACGTCAACGCCCCGGTCGAACCGGCACAATCCGAAGCGGCATAAGTAGGGTGGGCTTCAGCCCACCATCGGGTGCGATCGATGTTGCCTTGGCTGATGGTGGGCTGAAGCCCACCCTACTCAGAAGCACCATTTAACCTCCGCCGTCCCGCCGCGGATGTTGCAAGCCGAACGGCACCTCCGGCGGCTTCGGGAAGCCGCGGACCGCCCGGTCGTGCCCGTCCCACACGAGGCCGACCGCCTTCAGCACGTCCTCGCCCGTCCGCGACTCGCGGCCTTCCTCGATCGCCAGCAACCCGCTCAGCCGCAGCACTTCGCGCAGGTGCGCGAAGCTCAGCCGATCCGCGTCCTTCGCCGCCTTCTGCAGAACGTCCTCGGCCAACGGCTCCTCGCGATTCTTCTTCGCGGCCTTGCCCAGGTTCTTGGCGAAGAACTCGTAGCGCAACGCCTCGTCCGGATTCGGCAGCTCGATGACGACGTCGAACCGGCCGGGCCGATTGTTGACGGCCGGGTCGAGTTTCTCCGGATAATTCGTCGTTGCGATCAACAACAGACCGCCGGCGCTAGCGCGTTCGATGCCGTCGATGAGGTTGAGGAACTGGCTGACGTCGACCTGTTCGAGCAGCCAGTTGAGGTCTTCGATGACGAGCGCCGCCGGTGCCTGCCGTTGCCAGCGGTCGATGACGGCCCGCAACGCGCCGCCGTTGATCTGCCGATCCGGGCGAAGCAACAGGAACGGGATCTTCGGCAACCGGCCGCCGATCATGCGGATGACGCTCGTCTTGCCGTTGCCCGGCGGGCCGTGCAGCAAGACGCCACGCCGATACGGCACGCCGAGTCGCTTGTACAGCCGCTTGACCTTCGGCGTGAAGAAGCCGAGCAAATCGCGGTCGATCTGCTTCTGCAGCGCCTCGCCGACGATCAGCTCCTTGCCCGCGTTTCGCCGCCTTCGCACGCGTGGCCCGTCGTGCGACGCCGAGCCGCGGACGATCTGCCAGACGGCGAGGTTGCCGCGATGCCGCAGCTCCTTGATGCGGTCGCGTGTCGCGTCGTACGCCTCCGCCGACGAGCACGCTGCCAGCCAAAGCGAATCGGCCGTGTTGTACTCCGGGTCAACCCAATACCACCGCGCCACGGCAACGCCGGCCTCCTCGACGAGTAGGAATCCCGGAGAAAATAGCTCGCCCGGCCGGACCGCGTCGTTGTCTTCGTTTCGCACCAGCGGCTGCTCGGCCACGCGATCGGTCTCCGTCAATGGCGGCGCGTGCTCCCACGTCGGCACCTCCTCGCCCTCGCCGATCAGGTCCGGCAGGTGATTCTCGACGTCGTACAACTCGTCGTCGCCCGTGTGAAACACCGCCCAGTCGCCGTGCCCGCGCTCGGCCAACCACCGCCGGAACGCCGCCGCGGCTCGCTCGGTCAGCGACAGGTTCAACGGCAACAACGGCCCCGTTCCGACGGGGATCGGCGGCAAAGAGGCTGCCTGCCCGTTCTCGGCATGTGCGGTGATGCGCTCCTGCTCCGCCATCGGCTGCAGGTCGGCGACGGCGGTCTTTCGTGCGGTGCTGCCCATGTCTCAGTGCCCCCATTCGCCGGCCGACTCGATCGGCGGCAGGGGGACATCGTAGGCCACGCCCGGCCGTTCGTCGGCGAGACCTCACCGCTTCTGGAAGGCCACCCGCCGTCCGTCGCTAGCATCGGGCGTGCGTGGTGCGGCCGACAATCTTCAACCGGCCTTCGACGTCGATGCCGTCCGCGCTGACTTTCCGATCCTCGCGACCGAGATGAACGGCCGCCCGCTCGTCTACCTCGACAACGCGGCGACAACACAGAAGCCGCGTCATGTCATCGACGCGATCACCAAGTACTACGAGACAGACAACGCCAATATACATCGCGGCGTTTACGAACTTTCCCAGCGTGCGACGAAGTATTTTGATGATGCGCGCATCAAGGTGGCGTCGTTCTTGAATGCTCCCGAACCTGCAGAGTGCATCTTCACCCGCGGTGTCACGGAAGCCATCAACCTCGTCGCGTTCTCCTGGGCCCGCACCAATCTTCGGGCGGGTGATGAGATTCTGCTGTCCGCGCTCGAACATCACAGCAACATCGTCCCGTGGCAGCTCGCTGCAGAGGCGACCGGGGCGATCGTCAAAACGGTGCCAATGCGGGACGACGGGACGCTCGATTTGTCGAAGCTGGACGATCTGGTCACGGAGCGGACGCGGCTCGTTGCAATTCAGCACGTCAGCAATGCCCTGGGGATCCGGCACGACCTGCCCAGAATCGTCGCGGCCGCAAAGGCGGTGGGCGCGGTCGTGCTCGTCGACGGTGCCCAGGCAGTCGGCCACTACGCGACGGACGTGCAGGCGGCGGGGTGTGACTTCTACTGTTTCAGCGCTCACAAGCTGTTTGGCCCGACCGGCGTCGGCGTGCTGTGGGGCAGACGCGAGTTGCTCGACGCGATGCCGCCGTTTCATGGTGGCGGCGATATGATTGAGAGCGTCGCCTGGGCGGGAACGACGTACGCGCCGATCCCGATGAAGTTCGAAGCGGGTACGCCCGACATCGCCGGTGTCATCGGGCTTGGAGCGGCGGTCGATTATGTTCAATCCGTCGGTTTTGACACAATTCAGCGGCAGGAAGAGGTATTACTGGAACATGCGACGAAGCGGCTTCTAGAAGTGGACGGCCTACGCATCATCGGTGACGTGGATTCGTCTGACAAAGCGGCCGTGGTCAGCTTCATTCTAGAGAATCCGCCCATTTCATCACTCGACATCGGGACGAAGCTCGACCAGCGCGGCATCGCCGTTCGTACCGGGCATCATTGTGCACAGCCGTTGATGGACGCGTTCGGCATCCCGGGGACGACCCGCGCGAGCTTTGCTTTCTACAACACGCTTTCCGAGGTCGACCAGTTGGCGGACGCACTACAAGAGATCGTGGCCGAGGCTCGCGGCCGTCGGCCGGAGACGCCGACGGTGGTGGGCGATGACGACCTGCGTTGGCCCGATCCGCAGGCGGCGACTCCGAACGAGGCGGCGGCACAGCTCGTGGAGGATTTCTCCTTTCTCAAGGAAGCCGGCGAGGATCCGCGGGAACTCGTGCTCGACCTCGGCCGCAAGCTGCTGCCGATGCGTGACAGCGACAAGAACGAGGCGACGCACGTCAAGGGGTGCATGAGCCAGGTCTGGCTGACCGCCCGCCGGCGCCCCGGGACGGACGACGCGCTCGACTTCCTCGCCGACAGCGACGCCGAGCTCGTCCGCGGCCTCATCGGCGTTCTGCAACACGTCTTCAGCGGCCAGAGCGCCAACGACATTGCTGCTTTCGACGTCGAGGCGTTGCTCCGCAAGCTCGACTTCCAGAATCTCATCAGCGTCCAACGCCGCAGCGGCGTCGAGGCGATGCTGAACCGCATTATGTCGATCGCCCGGGCCACCGCCAAGGCCGCGTAAGGTCAGTCATGCCCGCCAGAAGCCTGAACGTCCTGCCCAGCAACGACAAGGTCGAGGAGCTTCGCAAGGCGCCGCCGGTGAAGCCGGCGGGGCAGAAGAATCTTAACGACGAAACGCCGATCGACATGGCGTTGGATGCGTCGCTGACGGACGGGCAGAAGAAGGTCAAGGAGCGTGTGATCGACGCGCTGCGGACGGTCTACGACCCGGAGTTGCCGGTGAATTTGTTCGATCTCGGGCTGATCTACAAGATCGATCTGACGACGACGGAGGCCGGCGAGAAGGTGGAGATCGACATGACGCTGACCGCGCCGGCCTGTCCGGTGGCGGGCGAGATGCCGGGCATGGTCCAGCGGGCGGTCGAGCCGGTGGACGGCGTGGCGTCGTGTGCGGTCGAACTCGTGTGGAGCCCGCGTTGGGACAAGAGCAAGATGAGCGAGGCGGCGTTGCTGGAGTTGGGGCTGATGTGAGCCGACCTACGGCTGTGACTCGACCTACGGCAACGCCGGTGGGGCGGTGTCGTTGCGTTTTTCCATGCGGATCGTACGGCCGTCCGGGCTCCAGGAGACGTTGTTCATGTACGCCTCGATCAGCAGCAGGCCGCGGCCGGAGCATTTGTCGAGGTTCTCCTCGGCCGTCGGGTCCGGCACGACGCCGCGGTCGAAGCCGGGGCCTTGATCGCGAATTTCTACCCACATGCCCTCGGCGTCGACGGCGGCTTGCACGCTGACGCGTTTGTCCGGGTCGAGCTGGTTGCCGTGCTTGATGGCGTTGGTGACGGCCTCGTCGAGGGCGAGCTTGACGGCGAAGAAGGCGTCGTCGGTGAAGGACGCGTCGCGGCAGGCTTCGAGAATGGCCGACTGCACCTCGCGGCCGCGACGCAGGTCGCTGGGAATATCGAAGCTGAGCCGGTCGGGCCGCGTACTCACGACGTCGATGCTATGCGCGGCACCACCGGCGTCGCCGACGCTGGCAGCGTGAAGAAGAGAAGCGGCTCGCACGTCGACGAAAAGCGGGAAAAGGTTCGACTCCGGCCGGTTCAGACGTCGGTCCGCGGCTTGTCGAAGCTCGCGAGGGCGGCTTGGCGGTCCGGGTAGATCCGCAGCAGCTTGTCGAGCTTGGTGATGCTGAAGACTTCCAGGATCTGCCGGCGGATGTCGCAGAGGCGGAGCTGGCCATTCTTTTCGCGGATGCGGTTGTTGGCGTTGATCAGCATGCCGAGCGCGGCGCTCGAAAGGTGGTCGACGCTCTTGAAGTCGAGCAGCACACGCGGCTTCGGCTCGGCGGCGATGACGCCGTTGACGCGGGCACCAATCTCGCTGATGTTGGCTTCGTCGAGAACCTTGCTCTGCACGAATTCGACGACGGCAATGCCGTGCTCGGTGTGCTGGATCGTGACGGGTCCGTCGCCGGTGTCCGACGCGGGCAAGGCAGTGGCAGGATCGCTCATCGAAGAAGGGTTGGCATCGGCGACAGGCGGGACACGTCCCGGCGACAAGCTCGCGGGCGGACGTGCGGAAGTCGGCGGCAGCGCACGCTAAAGAACCCGCGGGCCAACGTCAAGGCGGCCGCCGCACGATCCCGGCGGCGACCAGCAGAATCACGCTGCCGCTTGCCAGAAACGGCACCAGCGATGGTCCGCGGCGGGCGGCTTCGACGGCGGCCTGCGCGGCGGCGGCATCGAACGGCGGGCTCGCATCGAGGCCGCGGCGCGTTGGTCGAAGTCTTCGGCGTCGAAGCCGAGCCAGACGCGGCGGCCGGGACCGACAGCGAGCGCCGGCCGATCGTCGACGCGGGCGACGATCTCGGCCTCGTCGGGCGGTGCGGCTTCGGCGACGCGAAGGCCGGCCAGCCGGAAGAAGCGGACGCCGCGGAGGGGCGGGAAATCGAGCGTGTCGACGTCGCCTTCGACAGGCTGTGCGGCGTCGACCACCTGCACGCCCGCGGCGTCCGACGGCAACGGCGAGCTGGAGAGGACGACCTCGCCCGACGAACCACCCGGCGGCCGGGCGGCGGCGTAGGCGGCGGCGATGCGGCGGACCTCGTCG
>CAYQCT010000105.1:1079-6092 GCA_964416015.1 uncultured Tepidisphaerales bacterium | reverse complement strand
ACCATCTCGGGCTCGACGCGGACGGTGGCTTGATCGTCCTCGACCTCGTCGGGCAACTCGTCGAGCAGTCGAAGTCGCGGCCAGTCGCGGGCGAGGCGGGCCGTGCCGACATCGTCGCCGGAGAATCCGTCGCCGGACGCTTCGAGTCGTACGACGTACGTCTCAGCCGCCGGGACATCGACGACGATCTCCTTCGTCTTGCCAGCGGCCGGGAGGTCGATGTCGACCGCGAGCTCGTTGACGCGAAGCCGAGCCGGGCCGGTCGGGGCGACGGGCCCAGCGCGCAGGCGGACCAGCACGTGCTCGCCGTCCGGCACGACTTGCGTCACGGCCACGTCCGCCGGCAACGGTTCCGGCGGCAGACGCACGACACCCGCCGGCAGGTCCGGGTGATCTGTCGCGGCGAAAACGACCCGGCCGCCGCGGCGAATCTCTTCGGCTTCGACTCGCCGCACGTCGGCAGATGGCACGCGTCGTTCCTGCACCGTGCCGCGGAGCTCGAGGTCGTCGAACAGTACGTCGTAGCCCGTCGGCCATTCCTCGTCCACGACAACAACCGCATCGGCGACGTGCCATCGCATTACCGCCTCCAGGCGTGGCCCGCTCGCGGCGACGATCGCGACGCCCGCTGCCAGCCAGAGCAGGATCGCCACCAGCGGCGGCGGCTTCCGCGCCTTGCGATCCGACGCGTCCGCGGCGGTGGCCCACAGGGCGACGTTCGGCACGCGCGTCCGCTGCGTCGCCCGGCTTCGCCACAACCACCAAGCCGCCGCCGCCCACGGCAGCAAAGCGATCAGGGCAGCGGGAATCGACAGGCTCACGCGACGGCTGACGGTAGCGGAACGGTCGGCCTGCACGCGCAGCGCACGCCGCCAGGCCGCCCCATCGGGCGGCCTGGCGGCAGGCAACGGCGCCGGACACACGCCCGGTACGCACACGAACGAGCACGTCGCCGCCTCGGCGGCTTCGCAGTGCAGCGAGCGACGCGACATCCCTGTCGACTTCGCCCCTCACGGAACCGGCCGCGGGCAGGTGGATCGCAAGCCCGCCGCCGGTTGCGGTTCTTATCGGCTCGGCCCGCGTTATCGGGTCAGTGCAAAATCAGCCGGTCACGCGACTGCCGCCTTCGCCCACGGCACGACCCGCTCGGCGAGGCGGCTGCGGGGCCAGACGGCATCGAAGCCGGCGGCACGGGCGGCTTGAAACAGCTCGACCTCCACGTGCGGCCCAAATCCCGCGGCAGGGCGACCGGTGTGTGCAACCCAAGCCGCGACCGCATCGACGACGCCCGGCTCCGTCAGGTCGGCCACGACGGCGACGGCCTGCTGCGTTTCCGCCAGCTTGTTCGGCTCGCGGAGCAGTCTCACGGGCACGCCGGCGTCGCGGAGCAGGCGTTTCAACCGAGAGCCGAACATGAGATCCCGCACCATCACCACAACCTGCCCAGCTTCACGCGCCGCCAGATTATCAGGCCCGTCTGTAGCAGTTGTGTCGGCGGCAGCGGCGGGATCCGGGGGCATGTTCGGCAGGGTAGCTCCTGCTTCGATTCCGACGGGGCTTCCTGAACCAAGTACCTGCTCATGATCTTCCGCTCCTTTCGTCGCACTTCCGCCACCCGCCTTCGCCGAGCCGTCGGGCCGGTGCTGGAGAACCTCGAGAACCGCCGCCTGCTGAGCCAGACGCCGTACCTTGGTGTCGCCGCCGACGCGAGCGGGACGGGCGTGACGATCGAGGCCGAGCACTACGACCTCGGCGGCGAGGGTGTCGCGTACCATGACGCTGACAACGTCAACGAGTTCAACGGCCCGCGGCAAGGCGACGGCGTCGACACGGCCGTGCAGGCCAGCCTCTCGAACGTCGGCCAGGCCGAAGACGGCGAGTGGCTCGAATACACCGTCGACGCCGGCAACAATGGCGGTACGTTCGATGTCGATCTTCGCCTTGCCAGCGTCATCCGCAGCGGCCGCGTGACGGTCGAAGTCGTCGGCGGCGACACGACGCAGCCGGCGGCGTTTCCGAGCAACGGCTGGACGCGGTACGAGACGGTCGAAGCCGGTCGGCTCGAGCTCGCGCCGGGCGAGAACGTGCTCCGCGTCAGCTTCCACCGTGCCGGCGGCGGCGTCGTGGGTGACGTCGACTGGCTGCGGCTGCGGCGGGTTGATGCCGGCTCCACGCCGACTCCAAGTCCCGGCCAGGCGCCGTACCCCGTCGCCCGCACGCTGCCTGCCTTCATCGAGGCCAGCCACTACGACCTCGGCGGCGAGGGCGTGGCGTTCCACGAAGTCGACACCCACTCCGCGGGCAATCGCGCCAATCGCGGCGACGGCGTCGACATGGCCTCGCACCAAGGCCGGACCTACGTCGGATGGACCGAGAACGGCGAATGGCTCGAGTACACCGTCGACGTCGATCAGCCCGGCACCTTCGACTTCTCGATCGAGGCCTCGACCGCGATGAGCAAGGCCCGCATGCGGCTCTACGTCGACGGCGTTCCGCAGCGGACGGCGGAAGTGCAGCAGCGCGGCTGGGGCAACTACGACAACTACGACATGGGCTCGGTGCATCTCGACACCGGCCGGCACGTGCTGCGGGTCATGTTCGACCGTGCCGCCGGCGGCCACGTCGGCAACCTGCTCGGCATCCACGTCACCCGGCAGATCGACGTTGCCCCGCAGCCGCAGACGCCGCATGCGATGAGTCCGGCAACGACGGGCGTGCCGATCGAGGCCGAGTGGTGGGACGAGGGCGGCGTCGACGTTGCTTTTGGCGAGAGCGACACCGTCGACCGCGGCGGTGCCAACACCCGCGGCGGCGGCGTCGACTTGGCCCGCTCCGGCGGCGACACCTTCGTCGGCTGGGCTGCCGACGGCGAGTGGCTCGAGTACACGATCACCACCGGTGCCCACGCCGACTACGACGTCATCGCCCGCGCCGCGACCAGTTTCGACGACGCCCGCATCCGCGTCAGCATCAACGGCGTCGACCAAGGCCAAGGCACCGTTCCGCGTCACGGCTGGACGTCGTTCCACGACGTCGACCTCGGCCGCGTCCACCTGCACCCGGGCAGCTACGTCGTCCGCCTGACCTTCGAACGCAGCAGCGGCGGCGACGTGGCCAACCTCGACCGCTTCACCTTCCAACAGGTGCCGCAAGGCCCGACCGTGCCGACCACGCCGCCGACCACCATGGGCCACGTGCGGGTCGGCGACTTCACGACGCACGACGACTCGCCGCGCAACTACATGGAAGGCGTGCAGGTCGAGATCGACGGCGTCATGCACTTCTGGGGCGGCTTTGACGACTGGACCTTCATCGACCGCGCCAGCGGCTGGGCGTACGACCCGGCGACGATGAACTGGAGGCGCCTGCCCGATCTGCCGACCGGGCTGACGCACCTCAAGGCGGTCGAGCACGACGGCCGCGCCTACTTCTTCGGCGGCTACAGCTACGGCGGTGCCGACGCCGACGGGCCGCTCGTCGGCGACACGGACCAGGTCTACGTCTACGACCCGGCGACCAACGCCTTCAGCGAGTTCACCACGATGCCGTTCGAAGTCGCCGGTCACGGCCTGGCGATGGTCGGCAGCCGCGTGCACGTCATGTCGGGCATGTTCCGCGACGACGCCAACGACTTCACGGGCGGCTCGGACCGGCACGTGAGCCTCGACCTCGACGACGTCGCCACCGGCTGGCGGACCGAGTCGACGACGCCGATGGTCCGCGACCACGTCGCCTCGGCCGTCGTCGGGCAGACGATCTACCTCTTCGCCGGCCAGACCTCCGACGACCAGTACGCCGGGCCACGCGCGGAGATGTGGTCCTTTGACACGATGACCGGCGTCTGGAGCGAGCGTGCTCCGCTGCCGGCCGAGCGCGGGCACGTCGACCAGTCGAGCGTCGTCTGGCGTGACCGCTACCTCGTCGTCGCCGGCGGCAACCAGATCGCCGATCGGTGGCAGGACAGTGCGACGGACGAGATCTTCGTCTACGACACGGTAACCGACACCTGGTTCGACGCCGGCACGCTGCCCGAAGGCCGGTTCGGTTCGCAGGTTTTCCTCGTCGGCGACCAGCTCCACGTCCTTGGCGGCGGCGACGGCCAGCCGCGGGCCCAGCACTGGTCGGCGACGCTCATGCTGCACGAGATGGTGACGATGGACGACGAAGACCCGATGACCGGCATGGACCGCGTTCACGTCATGTGATCGTCCCCGGCCCGCGGTCGCGGGTGTGGCAATCATGGCGGCATGCCCGGCGTCGATCTCCGCACGAACCTCGCCGGGCTCTCGCTCGCCAACCCGACCATGACCTGCAGCGGCACCTGCGGCTACGGCCCGGAATACGCCGACTTCATGGACCTCGCCCGCCTCGGCTGCTTCGTCACCAAGAGCGTCACTCGCCACGAACGCCCCGGCAACGAACCGGCCCGCATCGTCGAAACCCGCGGCGGCATGCTTAACGCGATCGGCCTGGCAAACGTGGGGCTCGATCGCTTTCTCACGGAGAAACTGCCGCAGATCGAAGAGATGCCGTGCCCCGTCGTCGCCAACGTCGCCGGCTACGCAACCGACGATTACGTCGAAGTCGTCGGGGCGATGAACGGCCTCGCCGCGGTCGGCGGCGTCGAGTTGAACGTGAGCTGTCCCAACGTCAAGGACGGCCTGACGTTCGGCACGGACCCGGACCTGCTACGCGGCCTGACGCGGGCGTGCAAAGACGCGTTGCCGGACAAGCCGTTGATGGTGAAGTTGTCGCCGAACGTGCCGGACATCGCCGTGACGGCGGCGGCGGCGGTCGAAGGCGGGGCGGACGTGCTGACGCTCGTCAACACGTTCACGGCGATGACGGTCGACGTGAACACAAGGCGGCCGCGGCTGGCGAACGTCACCGGCGGCCTGAGCGGGCCGGCGATCAAGCCGGTCGCGTTGCACCTCGTCAGCCGCGTCTACCGCGACGTCGCCCGCGACGCCGGCGTGCCGATCGTGGGCATGGGCGGCGTGCAGACGTGGCAGG
>CAYQCT010000105.1:0-1069 GCA_964416015.1 uncultured Tepidisphaerales bacterium | reverse complement strand
GGGCCCTGGGTCCGGACGAACTCGCGGAGATCCGGCAGGACGCCGCCGAGTTCCTGCTCTGCGGCGCGAGCGGCGTCGCGATTGGGACGGCCCTGTTCATCGACCCCGCGACGCCCAACAAGATCTGCGACGGCCTCGCCGACTGGTGCGAGCGGCAGGGCGTGACGACGCTGGCGGACGTCGTCGGGACGCTCGAGCTGCCCTCACGCTGAGGCCCGACCCAGCACGTCGCGGCCCGCCAGCAGGAACAGCACGACCGGCGGCACGATGCCCAGCAAGACGCCCGCAAACAGCAACGCCGGCTCCGCTTCGAACGAAGCCGTCGCCGCCAGGTCGCTCAGGCCGGCCGGCAGCGTGCGTCGTCGCTCGCTCGCCAATACCGCCGCAGGCCAGGCCAGCGCATTCCAGGCGGCGACGAAGTGCAGCACGACGAACGCCGCCGTCGCCGGTTGGACGCTCGGCATCGCGACGTGCCACCACAACCGCCACTCGCCACAGCCGTCGAGTCGGCCCGCTTCGAGGACGGTGCGCGGCACCGACCGGAAGGCCGCGACGTAGACGAAGACGCCGAACGCCGAGAACGCCCCCGGCAGGATGACCGCCCACGGCGAGTCGATCAGCCCGACGGCGGCGGTTAGCTGGAAGAGCCCGATGATCGCCATCGGCGCCGGCAGCAACGCCGTCGCCGCGACGACCGCGATGGCTATGCGTCGCCCGCGGAAGCGGTGGGCCTGCAATGCGAAACCCGCCAAGCCGCAGACGACGACGGCCAGCAACGTCTGCGAACCGGCGACGAACATCGACGTGGCGATCCAGTCGGCGACGGGCGTCGTCCGCAGCAGCTCGCCGAAGGCGTAGCCGACGCCGCCACCCGGTCCGGCGGCAAAGGCGTTCGCGACCATCCAGACGACCGGCCCCGCGAAGACCGCGATCGTCAGCAGCACTGCACTGATGCGGACTATCGAAACAGAGGTTCGACAGTTCACCGAAGCAACGTAGGTCGTGCTGAACAACCATGCGCATCAAGCGACAAGACAAAGCTCCCAAGTGCGTTCCTGTCACAAGGTTT
>CAYQCT010000104.1:12019-12285 GCA_964416015.1 uncultured Tepidisphaerales bacterium | reverse complement strand
CGCTCCTGCATCGCCTCGAGCAGCGCCGCCTGCGTCTTGGGCGGCGTGCGGTTGATCTCGTCGGCAAGGATCGCGTTGGCAAAGATCGGCCCCTTGAGGAAGACCATCTCGCGGCCGCCGGTCGTCTGGTCGGTCTTGATGACGTCCGTCCCGGTGATGTCGCTCGGCATCAGGTCGGGCGTGAACTGGATGCGGTTGAAGTCGAGGCCGAGCGTCTTGCTGACCGTGCTGATCAGCAGCGTCTTGGCCAGTCCCGGCACGCCGAC
>CAYQCT010000104.1:0-12009 GCA_964416015.1 uncultured Tepidisphaerales bacterium | reverse complement strand
AACTCTTCAATAACAGCGTCCTGGCCCACGATGACCTTCGCCAGCTCGCCCCGCATCTGCGCGTAGGCCGTGCGAAGCTTCTCGGCGGCCGCGAGCTCTGCATCATCGACGCGAGTTTCATTCATGGCCCGATCCTAACGCCGCCGCGTCACGACGCATCCGGCAACTGCGAGATCACGTGGTTGTGCTCCCGCTCCTCGCCGACCGTGCTCGGCTCGCCGTGGCCGGGCAAGAGACGCGTGTCGTCCGGCAGCGCCATCACCCGCCGCAGGCTCGCGATCATCTCGCCCTCGTCGCAGCCCGGCAGGTCGGTCCGGCCGATGCTGTGGCTCAGGATCAAGTCGCCGCTGACGAGGATGCGCTCGGCCTCGAAGTGGTACGCGACGTGGCCGGGCGAGTGGCCCGGCGTGTGCAGAATCCGACACCGTAGGTTGCCGACCGTCAGCTCGTCCCCGTCCTCCACCAACCGATCCGGCTCCCGCGGCGAAATATCGAGCGGCACCTGGAACCCGCTTCGCTCCGCGAACGCGTCGAGCATCGCCTGCGGATTCTGAAGCTTCGGCACGTCCGCCGCGTGCATGACGAGCGGCACGTCCGCCAGCAACGCGTGATCGGCGATGTGGTCGAAGTGTCCGTGGGTCAGCCACAACGCCTCGATCTTCCAGTCGTTCTGCCTGACCTTTGCCAGCAACGACGCGAGCGTGTGGTCGGGCGCGTCCACGACGACGCAGGTCTTGGCCTCCGCGTCGGCAAGCACATAGGCCGTTGTCGCCGCCACGCCGCCGGTTCTGCTGAGCACGCGCATGCCGCAGTCTCGCCGCTAGCGTGCGGCCGTGGCAAGCGACTCCTTCTCCGTCGGCATCGTCGGCGCCAGCGGCTACGGCGGCGGCGAAGCGTTGCGGCCGACGCGTCGGCGACCTGCACCCCGCGGTGGCGGCGCTGACGCCGGAGGTGGCGGACCTGCAGATCGACGCGTTCGAGCCGGGCCGATGCGACGTCGACGTGCTGATCGCCTCGATGCCGACCGGCATGAGTCGCGATGCCCTGGCCGACGTGCCGGCGGAGGTGAAGGTCGTGGACATCGGCGGCGACCACCGCTTCGTCGACGGCTGGACCTACGGCCTCGCCGACGCATGGCCCGACCGAGTCCGCAGGGCAACCCGCGTCGCCAACCCCGGCTGCTATCCGACGGCGTCGCTGCTGGCGTTGCTGCCGTTGGTCGAGGCCGGCCTCGTCGGCGACGGCCAGATCATCATCGACGCCAAGAGCGGCGTCAGCGGCGCCGGCCGGGGCGGCGGCGAGCAGCTCGGGTTCGCGGACACGAACGAGTCGCTGCACGCCTACAAGCCGCTCGTCCACGGCCACGAGCCGGAAATCGTCCAAGGCCTCGGCGGGCGTGACGTGGCGTTCGTGCCGCACCTCGTGCCGATGACGCGCGGACTGTTGGCGACGTGCTACGTGCCGACGGAAGCCGACGCGGACGAACTACAGAGCGCCGCGACGACTTTCTATAGAAGCTCGCCGTTCGTCCACGTGCTCAACCAGCCGCCGCGGACGAAGTGGGCGGCCGGCAGCAACCTGGCGTTTGTACATTATGCTGTCGATCAAAAGCGACGTCTGGCCGTGGCCACTTGTGCGATCGACAACCTCGGCAAAGGCGCCGCCGGGCAGGCGGTGCAGAACGTTAACCTGATGCTGGGTCTTGCCGCCGAAATGGGACTTCGCCAGCTGCCGCTTTTTCCATGATCACGCAGCTGCCGCAGCAGTCACCGCATCGATCGCATGCTATGTATTCCGAGATTGCGGTGCGTCACATCGGCGTCTGCCAACAGGTGTCTCACGTTTGCAGCAACGGTGTAGCGTGAAGGTGTCGTACTGCATCGCGACGACCAAGATCCAGAACAGGAGAATCCCCGTGAACCGCTACCTTTGGAAGATAACGCAACATCCTTATCGATCTACCGCCTTGGCGGCCGTTCTCAGCTTGGCCCTGCTTGGCGGCAGGGCCGAAGCCGATGTCACGTACGTGCCGAGCAACTCGCTCACGGCGGCGGCCGTCGGGGATTCTATCGGCCGATCGATGGCAGGTTTAGCCGCCGGTGCCGCACGTTCCCGCCAGGCTGTTGGCGAAATCAACCTCGCGTTGCAGGAAGCGCGTGGGGCGTATCTGACGGACGTTCGTCGCGGCGTCTTCGATGGTGAGGCGGCAACGAAGTTCCGTCAGCTCCTGTTCCGCAAGGACTTCATGCTGGCCTCGCTCGACATGATGACGAAGATGCAGGAGAACACGTTCGGTGGCCAGGGGGCTGAACGATTGGTCCTCAAGATGGCCGGTGCACAGCGCAACCAGATTGACGGCGGCGTGCCCGCCGCGGCGCGGAAGCCGTATGACCGCTGGGTCGATACACTCGTGAGACGTGCCGGCGGCAACAGCTTGGTTCTGCTGCAAGATCCGTCGCGATTGACCCGCGCCTTCGAGGAAGCGCAGCCGGAGTACGTTGCCTTCGCTCGCGTGCGTGACTTTGCCGAGCTGCATCGGGCGGATCTACATGCGAAATATTTCACCTCGCCACAGAGCCTCGTGCAATTCGCGCTGCAGTTCCCGACCGGCGTGCAGCGGACGCTCACCGACGAAGAGGCCGCCGCGGCGTTCGCTGTCGTTCGCGAACGCTTCGGCGACGACATCATCCGCGAAGTCGGCTCCGCTTACGCGCAAGCGGGCTTGACGGAGTGGTTGACTCCGATGGACGCGACGCAGCTTGGTGTTCCAGCCAGCGTCAACGGGCCACGCGAGATAGTCCTGCACATGCTTGCCGCCCGCGGTGACGAGTACGCATACACGCTGAACCTTGTCCGTCGCGGCGTCACCGACCAGCACTGGACGGACGCCGAGGCGCGGGTCGAGGCGATGCTCGCTCAGTACGGTGTCGACAAGGTGCGCGACGTCGTTACCGCGATCCGGCAGGCGACGCAGGATCTTCAGACTGGCGAGATGCAAGACGGCCCGTATGCCGGGAAGCGCCCGTCGTTGGCGCTTCGACAGGCGCTTCTGCTCGATAATGATCCGGTCGCCGCACGAAGGGCGGCCGAGGCAGCGGAGCGGCAGACTGCGGCACAAGAGGAAGCCGATGCGGCCGCACAGCGTGCCTTACGGGAACTAGAAAGCGACGCCAGACTTCGCTTCCGCCACTATGCCGCCGCCTACCGACTTGCCGCTGCCATCGACGAGGAGTTCCCGCGGATCAAGGAGACTGATCCGCGGACGGGCCTGATCCTGAAGCTGGCGGGCTTATGGGCAGATGCAATGCAGGCGACGGGCGATGACAGGATTCGCCTTCTGCGGCAACACCAGCAACAGCTGACGTCCCTTCGTCGCTCGTTCATGCCGATGCACCACCGGCGGGCCATGAGCAACCTGCTCCGGCCGCTCGATGACATGCGCTTTCCGCCGACGATTCGGGTCGCGCCGTCTCTCGACGTCGTAGCGCTTCAGAATCGGCTTGTCGAAGAGGGCCAGATGCCTCCTTCGAACCAGATTCCATTTGCGACATCGGCGCGGCGCGACGAACTGGTGAAGGCGCTGGAAGAGGCCGAGCGGCAGCGGGCGCGTCTGGAGATGATGCTCGCGGAGCGGCCCATCTCCGACGAGGCGGCCGCATTCGCTCGACAGCGGGTCGACGAGGCCGTCGCGGCGGCGAAGGAAGCATTGGAAGAGTTTGACGGAAGTATCGAGTAGTTCCTCACCGGTCACGAGTGCACCTGTGTATGAAGGGACAGAGCGTTCGTGAGGTAGTCCCGCCAGTTCCCGCCGAGGATGGCGCGCACGTCCTCGTCGCTGAAGCCGACCTTCGCAAGGCCATCGGCGAGTTTGGGGAGGTCGGCCATCGTCTTGATCTCCTGCGGCAGGTGCTTCGCCCCGAAGCCGCCGTCGGCGTCGCTGCCGAGGCCGACGTGGGTAGCGTCGCCGATCAGGTCGCAGGCGTGTTGCACATGGGCCAGCCAGTCGTCCAGCGTCGTGCGGCGGCGTCTGAGCTTGTCGGCGGAGATGAGGAACTTGTCGTACAAGTTGATTCCGATGACGCCGCCGCGGGAGGCGATTTGCTTGATCTGGCGGTCGGGCAAATGGCGCCCGGTCGGGTCCTCGCCGACGACGATTCTACAATTGGAGTGCGAGGCGCAGATCGGCCCCTCGGTGAGGTCGAGGAGGTCATCGACGGCCTCCTCGGCCAGGTGCGAAGCGTCGTGGATCATGCTGACCTCGTCGAGCATCGGCACCAACCTCCGGCCGTCGTCGGTCAGGCCGCCGGGCGAGGTCGTGCCGCCGGTCCATCGCGTTCGCCGCCAGGCGAGGCCGACGATGCGGACGCCTGCTTCATGCCAGGCCGCCGGCGTGTTCTTCTCCGATTCTTCCGGAAACGCGATGGCGTCGGCACCTTCCATCAAGACGACGAACTTCAGGCCGTCGAGCTTCAGATCCATCGCTTCGCGGACGACTGAGACGTGCCCGCGGTCGGCAAGGCGTCGGTAGTAGTCGAGCTGCCTGCGGCACTCGCGGGCCGCGGAGGCTTGATCCGTATAGCCGTGCCGGCCCGGTAGTTGTGGCAGGGCGAAGAGGGTCGCACCAACGATATTGACGCCGCCCGCTTCGAGCTCGGGCAGCGAGACGGCGACCGGCTCGGCCTCGTCGTCGACCTGCTCCGCGGCGGGTTTCGTAAGGTCGCGGTCCTTGCCGATCCAGGCAAGGTCGAGATGCAGGTCGGCGATGGGGACGGTTTGAGGCACGGGTGCGAGCGTAAGTCAACGCGTGGCGCGCGGACTACGTCATGTTCAACAGTGTCAGCAGCGAGAGTGCGGACCCGATGAGGCCGCAAATGAGTCCGCCGATCGCCATGCGTCGGCTGGCGGCGTCCTGAACGCCGTCCGTCTGGCGCAACGCGATCCAGGAAAAGATCACGGCCAGCGGTGGGACGATGATCGTGCAGAAGGTGACGAGCCCGACGATGCCCAGCACGAGGCCGGCCGTCGCGTAGCTGTTGCCGCTGCCGGTGGCTTCGAGGGTGGTGCCTTCCATTGTGAATGGCATGCCGCAGGCGGTGCAGTTGTTTGCTTCGATGCGGCTGCGGGCGTTGCAACGTGGGCAGACGATGCGTTGCGTCTGGTCGAGCTCGCGTTCGATCTTCGGTGCCCGCTGGCCGGCGGCGGCGTAGGCGTGGACGGGGTGCGGGTCCTGCTTGACGACCTGGCCTGTCATCGGGTCGATCAGCCGGCCGTGCCGATCGAGGATCGGGATGATAATCGTCTGGCTGCAAGTCGGGCAGTGGCCTTCCTGGCCGGCGATGCTGGCGGTCGCTTCGAGTCGCGACGAGCAGTACTGGCAGTTGAAGCCATACCGTCGCCCCGGGTCGCGGTGCGGATCGACCTTCGCCCGCGGAGGCGGCGGAGCTTGCGTCGTCGACTCCTCATTCCCCGGCACCGGCATCGTTTCGCGGCACCGCGGGCAACGCACGAGCTTGCCAACCGCATCATCGCCGGCACGCAGTGTCGTTCCGCATGAGACGCAGGGAAACTCCATCCGGCTCGAAGCGTAGAGCAAGCCACTTGTGAACGGACACTCACCCGCGCAGCGAGACGACGATCAGGTCGGCATTCAGATTCGGCTCGTCCGTCACCGCCTCGCCCGTCGCTGTGTCGAGGCAGACCTCGCGTTCGATCGACAGGCCGAGGTCGTCGCACAAATCGCGAAAGTCGAGCAGGCTCGGGTAACGGCGGTTCGGCGAGTCGTACCAGGCATGCTCGTACGCACCGCTCTTTGGGCTGCGGCCTTGGTCGTACAACATCTGCCGCAGCGGGCGGTGGGCGAAGTTGGGAAAGCTCACGATCCCACGCCGGCCGACGCGGAGGACCTCGCGCAGCACGCCGACCGTGTTCTCGACCGTCTGCAGCGTGCGGCTCAGGACGACGATGTCGAACTGGTCGTCGCCGAAGAACGTCAGCGGGCGGTTGAGATCGGCATCAATCACGTCGAGCCCGCGCTCGGTGGCGACGAGGACGTTCTGCGTCACGACCTCAACGCCGGCGAGCCGGTCGTGGCCGCGACTTCGAAGCTGGTCGAGCAAGTCGCCCGTGCCGCAACCGAGGTCGAGCACGGAGACGCCGGGCGGAACGAGGTCGAGAATTGCGTCGAAATCCGCCCGCGGCGGCTGGGGTTCGACCTGCCGCGTCAGGCCGACGGTGGCGGCGACGAAGCGGCCGTACTGCTCGCGTTCGTCGGGCAGCAGGAACGCGTCGTGGCCGGCGTCGCTGGTGATCTCAAGGTACGCCGTCCGCCGACCGGCTTTGCTCAGGGCACGGGTCATCGCCCGCGACTGCTCCGGCGGGAAAAGCCAGTCGCTGGAAAAGCTCGCGATGCCGAAGCGTGTCCCGGCATCGGTCTTACTCGCGAACCCGTCGAGCAACTCCGCGTCCGAGCCGCCGAGGTCGAAGCGGTCCATCGCGCGGGTGAGCGCGACGTAGCTGTTGGCGTCGAAGCGTTGAACGAACTTGTCGCCTTGATGAGCAAGGTAGCTAGCCACGCCGTAGTCGGCTTCGAAGCCGGCGGCGAACGGGTTGACGAGCTCGCGCGGCTGGTCACGCTCGGGGTCAAACTTGGCCGTCATGCCGTCGCGCGAGAGGTAGGTGATGTGCGCGAGCATGCGTGCCAAGGCGAGGCCGACCTGCGGCCCGTCGCTGGCGTCGTAGAAGTCGCCGCCGGCGTACTGCGGGTCGCGGAGGATCGCGTTGCGCCCGACGACGTCGAACGCCAACGCCTGACTCGTCAGCCGCGGGCCGGTCGCGATGAGGCAGCACGCGGCCAGTCGTTCGCCGTGGTCGACGGCCCACTGCAACGCCTGCTGCCCGCCCATGCTGCCGCCGACGACGCCGGCGAGGCGGTCGACGCCAAGGTGATCCATAAGCCGCGCCTGCACTGCGACGGCATCGTGTTGCGTGATGGCCGGAAAGTTCGCTCCGTACCGTTTTCCCGTTGCCGGGTCGATGTCGCCGGGCCCGGTCGTGCCGCGACAGCCGCCGAGCGTGTTTGAGCAGACGACGAACAGGTGGTCGGTGTCGAGAAACTTGCCCGGCCCGACAATCCCTTCCCACCAGCCGGGCGTGTCGCCGGGGCCGTGCGAGGCGACGTGGCTGTCGCCGGTGAGCGCGTGGCAGATCAGGACGGCGTTGCTCGCGTCAGCGTCGAGCGTGCCCCATGTTTCGTAGCCGACGCGGACATGGTCGAGCCGGCCGCCACGCTCGAGGTGCAACGGCTCGTCGCTGTCGAACGTCTGTAGCCCGGTCGGCCGCCCGCACGCGTCGCTCACGTCGCGAGCGTAGAGCATCGGCCGCGTAGCGTGGGGGCGTGTCTGACGATGTAGCGCACCTGCGGGATTCAAGCTTCGACTACGACGTCCTGATCGTCGGCGCGGGCCAGGCCGGCGTGCCGTTGGCGCCGAAGCTGGCGAAACGAGGCCTTCGCGTCGCCGTTGCCGAGCGGCAGCACGTCGGCGGCTCCTGCGTCAACTTCGGCTGCATGCCGAGCAAGGCCTTCCACGCCTGCGCCCGCGTGGCTCATCTCGCCCGACGCGGCGACGACTTCGGCATCGGGATCGACGCAGACGCGATTCGGCTGAAGCTCGCAGACGTGCTGGCCCGCTGTCGCGTCTGGACGGAGAAGGCCCGCGGCCACATCAACGAGAACCTCGACAAGCACGCGACGCTCCTGCCGGCCCACGCGCGACTCGCAAGACGGCAAGGTGATGGCTTTGTCGTCGAACTCGATGCCGACGGCGAAACGAGAACGGTTACCGCCCGCCGCGTGGTGCTCGATCCCGGCGCGAAGACGGCGATGCCCGACCTGCCGGGACTGTCGGAGACGGATCCGATGACGAGCGAGACCTGGATCGACCGCGACGTCGTCGGCAAACGGCTGCTCGTCCTCGGCGGCGGCTACATCGGCGTCGAGATGGCCCAGACGTACCACCGGCTCGGCCACGACGTGACGGTCGTGCAGAACGGCCCGCAGATCCTGAGCAAGGAAGACGCCGACGTCGCCGAGGGATTGCAGACGTTGCTGGAAGAAGAGGGCGTCGCATTCCGCCTTGGCGCCAAGGCGACGCGGGTCAGCGGTGGGGAAATGCTCTTTGCAGAAGGAGAACCGGTCGGCTTCGACACCATCTTCGTCGCCACCGGCCGCCGGCCCAATACGGGGGACCTAGGCCTTGTCAACATCGGCGTCGAGACGAACGACAAGGGTGCACTCATGACGGACGCGTACGGCGAAGTTGACGGATGTCCCGGCCTCTACGCCTGCGGCGACTGTCGCGGCAAGGCAGCCTTCACGCACGTCGCTCACGACGATCACCACGTGCTGCTCGGCCACCTCCTGAGTCAACGCGACCCCGGCGGCAGCCCGAATCATGATGCCCGCCTTGTCCCGTACGCCGTCTTCACCGACCCTGAGATCGGCCGCGTCGGTCTGAGCCTGAAGCAGGCCAGGGAGCACGGCGTCGAGCACCTCGTCATCGAGGCGCCGATGAAGGCAAACGATCGCGCCCGCGTCACCGGCGAAGGCGCCGGCTTCGTCCGCCTGCTCATCGCACCCGGCGAGGAAGGCCGACTTCTCGGCGCGACGATCCTCGGCACGACCGGCGGCGAACTGATCCACGCCTTCATCGTGCTCATGCATACCGGCCGCGGCTTGGCCTCGATCCTCGACGCGATCTTCGTGCACCCGACGCTCTTCGAGGTCGTGCACCAGTGCGTCGACCGATGGCAGAGCAAGACGAGTTGAGGAGCTACCTCGAAGTCGCCGTCGGTCGCACTGGCAGGCGCAGGCGGAACGTGGCACCGTGGCCGGGGGTGGACTCGACCCAGAGCGTCCCGCCGAGCAGCTTCGCCAGCTCGCGACTGATCGCCAGACCCAGGCCCGTTCCGCCGTGGGCGCGGGTGGCGGTGGCATCAATCTGCCGGAACTTCTCGAAGATCCGCTCGTGCTCGTCCGCCGCAATGCCTGGGCCTTGATCGGTCACGCTGATCCGCACGAACGGCTCGTCCTCGCCGGCGGCGTCGAGCTCGCGTCGCACGACCAGATCGACCCGACCACCCTCTGGGCTGAACTTGATCGCGTTGCTCAGCAGGTTGTACAAAATCTGCTGCAGCTTGCCGGCGTCGGTCGAAACGATCGGCACACGCGGCCCGACCTCACGCTCCAGCCGCACGTCCCGCCGTCCGGCCACCGGGCCGAGCAGCACCGTCAAAGCTTCGAACAAATCCGACAGACTCACCTCGCCACGCCGCACCTCCATACGACCTGCCTCAATCTTTGCGAGGTCGAGAAGCTCATTGATCAACTCGAGCAACATCTGCCCGCTCTTGGCAATGTTTTCCGCGTAGCGATGCACCTTCGGATTGGTAGAAGCCTGCGACTTCACCAAATCACTGAAGCCGAGAATGCTGTTCAGAGGCGTCCGTAGTTCATGACTCACGTTCGCAAGAAACTCGCCTTTGAGCCGATTGCTTTCATCAAGTGCCGTGTTCGCCGCGGCGAGCTGGCCGAGCCGGTCATCGAGGCTGGCGTTAGCGCGGCGAAGCTCCTCGTTGCGTCGGCCCAGAACGTTGATCATCTCGTTGAGCGTCCGCGCGAGCGTTTCGAACTCGTCGCCCGTCAGCAGGTCCGCCCGCACCTTCAGGTCGCCGCCGCGAACGCGTTCGGCCGTCTCCTGTAAAACACGGACCGGCCGAAGGATCAGTCGCGTCAGGATCAGGTACAGCGTCAACGTCGCCATCGCCGCCGACACGACGGCGGCCGTCAGGAGAAAGCTACGATTGAGCAACTGCTGATACTCATCGACCGCGGACGGAACTTCTACCGTGATAACGCCGAGCAAGGCCGGCGTCGCGTCGGGCGCACCATCGATCAACGGCAGGTCCGAGGTCGGCATCGGCGGGCGATCGATCGGCGTCGGCACGCCGGGAACGTGGCACGCCAGACACGACGCCAACCGCAACGCCGGCTGCGCCACGCGTAAGCCCGCCACCGCGGCCTCCCGCGGCTCGCCGGCCGTCGCCAGCACCGCCTCGCGTCGCAACACCTGCCGCTGCGGATCGTCGGCGAAGGCCTGCAACGCCTCTTGCTCGAAGGGAGTCAGCGTCTCGGGGGGAGCTTGACGCCCGGCAAGTCGCGGCGCCCGCACCTCGACCGCCGGCCCGTCGGGCCGTTGCACGCGGACGATGCCGCCGGGCAAGGCTTGGCCCGTCGCGGCGTGGGCGGCCAGTGCATGCCGCGCCAACGCATCGGCGGCGGCGGCGGTTTGTTGTGTCGTGAGCTGCTCGATCCGCTGCCAGGTGACACCCAACGCCGTCAAGATGATCACGCCGGCGGCGATGCCGAAGAGGAGCTGGCTCTTGGTCGCCAGCGAGAGTCGAAGTCGGCTAAGCCGGCGAAGCATGAGGTGCTGCGGCAGGCGGCCGCGGCGATGATCCTACGCGTCGCCACTTTCGCCGTTGCTGCCGGAGCCGCAGCCGTGGTAGCACTATGTTACAGTGCACGCCCCCGGCACCTTGCCCGCCCGCTCCGCCGACCGACTCATCCTGCTTTGCCGTCGCTTCCCTCCCACACCTTTGCCGCCCGCAGCCCCGACGCCCACGCAGGCGGGTCGGCCGCGACGCGTGACGCCAAGCCGCCGAAGGTTCTGATCGTCGAAGACAACGCGGTCGAGCGGCAGGCGTTGCAGAAGATCCTCCGCGCCGCCGGCTTTGATGCCTACGCGGCGGAGGGGCCGGACAAGGCGCTCGGCTACATCGACGAGGGCGTCGACGTCGTCCTCTCGGACCTGCACATGGGCGACCTGTCGGGCCTCGACCTGCTCGACCTCTGGAAGAAGCGGCAGGCCGACACGCGCTTCATCCTGATCACCGGGCGCAGCAGCGTCAGCAGCGCCGTCGAGGCCATCAAGGCCGGGGCGTATGACTACATCACCAAGCCGATCGACCCCGACGACTTGGAGATCCACCTCCGCCGCGCAGTCGACAGTCGGCGTAAGGACACGGAGCTGCAACAGCTCCGTCAACGCCTCGACGAACGCTTCGGCGTCGAACAGATCGTCGGCGAAAGCCCGCTGATGCGCCGCGTCTTCGAGATGATCCGGCGGGCTGCGCCCGTCGATTCAACCGCGCTCGTCCTCGGCGACTCCGGTACGGGCAAGGAGCTCGTCGCGCAGGCGTTGCACCACAATTCGCCGCGGAAAAAGGGGCCGTTTGTCGCGGTGAACGTGGCGGCCGTTCCAGGCACGCTCGTCGAAAGCGAGCTGTTCGGCCACGTCCGCGGCGCGTTCACCGGCGCGACCGACAAGCGGATGGGCCGATTCGAGCAGGCCAACGGCGGCACGCTGTTCATCGACGAGATCGGCGACTTCGAGCTCGGCCTGCAGGCCAAGCTGCTGCGTGTGCTCGAGACGCTGACGCTGACGCCCGTCGGCGGGCACGAGGACAAGAAGGTCGACGTCCGCGTCGTCGCCGCGACCAGCCGCAACCTTCGCAAGATGGTCGCAGAGGGCACGTTCCGCGAGGACCTGTACTACCGGCTCAACGTCGTGTCGATTCAGCTGCCGAGCCTCCGCGAGAGGCCGGACGACATCGAGCTGCTGGTGACGCACTTCATCCGCGAACTCGCCGCCGGCCGCGATTTGCCGGTCACCAAGGCGTCGCCGGAAGTAATGAAGGCCTTCCGCACCTATGCCTGGCCCGGGAACGTTCGCGAGCTGCGGAACGTGCTGGAGCGGATGATGGTCCTCGCCGACGGGGAAGTATTGCAGGAGGCGGACCTGCCCGACGAGATCCTCGAACGCGACGCCGCCCCGGCCAGCGGCGACTTGATCCCGAGCGGCCTGACCATGGACGAACTCGAACGGCTGGCAATCGAGGGTGCCTTGCAACGCTTCGACGGCAACCGCACCCACGCCGCCGACGCTTTGCAAA
>CAYQCT010000103.1:4740-12368 GCA_964416015.1 uncultured Tepidisphaerales bacterium | reverse complement strand
GGCGGCCGCGGCAGATTCGGCGTCGGTCGGATGGCTCAGCACCTTCGTCACCGCCAGGCCGCCGCTGCCGCGGTCGCGGAGCAGGCGGTCGAGCGTGACACTCACGCCGTGCCGAGACAGCGTTTTGACGACGGCTCGCACGAGCAGTCGCTCCGCGGCCGGCTCTCGCGTTCCGCCGCGCGGGTCGAGCAACGCGATGCCCGCCGCATCGCCTGCCGCGGTGCCGGCTGCGTGCTGCTTCGAGCCGGCCAGCGTCGCCAACGCCTCCGCCGCCGCTTCGGCCGTCACGGCGTCTCGGCCATTGGCCGCTTGTCCCAGTTCCTTGGCCAGTTCCGGCAAAGCCGCCGCCGCGGCGAAGCGAGCGGCTGCCCGTCGCGCCTCGGTCTCGGGCACACGGAAGAGTTGCCGCGTCGCGTCGGCCACGTCCGTCGCCCGCTCGAGCAGGCGTGCCCGGGCCGGCGTCTGGAAGGTTTCGTGCTCCCGCACCGCCGCCCGTCGCCCGCCGCCGCCGCGGCCGAGCAGCGTGTCGACCGCCGCCCGCGACTCCTCTTCATTGCCGAGCCGCGCGGCTTCGACGAGGGCTTCGTCGGCCAAGGGCGATGCCGCATCCACCAGCGCGCGATGAAGGGCAGCAATCACGTCAGCGTTATCGGAACCGGCTACGCCTCGGCTTGAATTTCGACCCGCCGCAGGACATTTCCATGAGCGCGGCGACAGACGACGTCGAAGCGGGCGGTCGCAATGAAGTCGACGTCCTGCCGCAGACCCGCCGCCGTGATGAACCGGCCGGCGGGCGTGTCGTGCAGGAACGTCGCGAGATCTTCGACCATTGGCGGCGGCTCATCGAGCAGCCGCGCCCGCAGGTCGGCCGCGGCGAACTCGTCCTCGGGCGAGGCCACCCGGCCGCCTTCGCCGCCGGAGCAGAGGATCGTCACGTCGCGGCCGAGCGTTCGCAGGTAGGCCGCGGTCGGTCCGTTGTTGGCCAGCGACGCCGTGACCAGCTCCTCCGCCTCCGTCGCCGCCAGGATCGCCCGTGTGCCGTTGGTCGTCGTCAGACAGACGACGCGGCCGTGCAGGTCAACCGCCGGATCCAGCCGCGGCGAATTGCCGAGGTCGAAGCCCTCGATCTTGCGACACTTCCGCTCGCCCGCCAGCAAGGCATCAGACGCGGCCGCCGCCGCCCGGGCCTGGTCCGGCGTCGCGAACACCCGCACCTCCGCCGCCCCGGCCGCCAGCATCGCCGGGATCGTCGTCGTCGCCCGCAGCTGATCCACGACGGCAACGACCCGCCCGCGCAGGTCGTCCTGACGCAACTCCGCCGGCAACGGCACGACCCGCACATCCATCATGCCGGCAGGCTACGACGCCGCGGCGTGCCCGAACTTTCGCCAACCGGCACCGGCTGCAGGCGTACGATGAGGGCGTGAGTGTTGTTGATCCCGGCGAGCTGTCGTCGGTCGTGTTGCCCGAGTCCGAAGATGCCAGCGTTCGCCCCCGGCGGGCGAGTGGGCGGCGGTACCGCGCGTACCGGCGGACGGCCAAGGAGCTGGACGCGGCGAGCAAGGACAAGGGCCTGTCCGACGACGAGCTACGCGAAAAGGCCGACGCGGCGCGGGCCATCGGCGGACGCGAGGGCGTCGTCATCAGTCGGCGTCGCAGCGGCTCGCGGTCACGCGGATTTCGCTCGCTCTTGGGCGAGTTCTGGAAGATCGCCGAGTCGCAGCGGACGCGGATCGTGCTGAGCCTTGCCGTCGCGGCCGTCGGGACGGGGCTGGCGTTGCTGCCGCTATACGCGCCCAAGATCGTCATCGACTACGTCATCCTCGGCGACGCCGGGACGCAGCAGGGCGTGGCTGCGCGGCCGGATGCGCTCGTTGCCTTCCTCGGCGCGGTCGGCCTGCCGGCGGACAGTCGCATCG
This sequence comes from uncultured Tepidisphaerales bacterium, assembly GCA_964416015.1. GTDB lineage: Bacteria > Planctomycetota > Phycisphaerae > Tepidisphaerales > Tepidisphaeraceae > JBCDKH01. Next base: position 10,449 of record CAYQCT010000103.1, on the reverse strand, counting down.
GGCTGCTCTACGTCGTCGTTGGTGTCAGCGTCGTCATCGCGATGATCACGCTCGTCCTGACCCTCTGGAGCCGATGGCAGGCGACGCTGGCGAGCAAGCACACGACCGTCCGCGCGCGGCGGCTGGCGTTCGACCACGCGGTCCGGCTGCCGTTGAACCGCGTGCACGACATCAAGTCGGGAGGCGTCAGCAGTATCCTTCGCGACGACGCCGGCAGCGTCGGCGAACTCGTCTTCAGCCTGCTCTACAACCCGCTCAAGGCGATCGTGCAGCTCGTGCTCTCGCTGGCGGCATTGGCGTTCATTCGCTGGGAACTGCTGCTGGGCGTGCTGATCGTGGTGCCGGTCGTCTGGTTCACGCACCGGACCTGGATCAATCGGATTCGCCCGCTCTGGCGCGACGTGCGGACGACGCGGCAGGTCGTCGATGCCCACGCGACCGAAGCCTTCGGCGGCATGCGGGTCGTGCGGACCTTCAACCGCGGCCGCAGCGAGGCGGGCAGCTTTGCGGCCAACAACCACCTGATGGCGCGGCAGGAGCTGTACACGTGGTGGTGGATGCGCGGCATCGACTCGGCGTGGCAGATCATCATCCCGCTGGCGACGGCCGGCCTGCTGCTGTTCGGCGGCATCCTCGGCGCCCGCGGCGGCATGACGGCGGGCGACTTGACGACGTTCCTCGCCTTCCTGCTCGGCCTGCTGCAGCCGATCGCGATGCTGGCGACGAGCGCGACCGGCCTGCAGAACCAGCTGGCCGGGCTGGACCGAACGCTGGACCTCGTCGGCGAAGAGTCGGAATTCGCCGAGGCCAAGGACGCGACGCCGGTGCGACGGCGGGACGTGCAGGGGCACGTGCGGCTCGAGGGCGTGCACTATGCATATCCCTCGGCCGGTGGCGACTTGGGCGACGAGTCGGTCGGGCGTGGCACGGAAGTGCTGCGCGGCGTCGATCTTGACGTGCCGGCCGGGACGACGGTGGCGTTCGTCGGGCCGAGCGGGGCGGGCAAGACGACGCTGTGCAACCTGATCGCGCGGTTCCACGATCCGACCGGCGGACGCGTGTTGCTAGACGGACGGGACCTGCGGTCGATTGAAGTCGACAGCTACCGCTCGCTGCTCGGGATCGTCGAGCAGGACACGTTCCTGTTCGACGGCACGATCGCTCAGAACATCGCCTACGGCCGACGCGATGCGACGCTGGCGGACGTCGAGCACGCGGCGAAGCTGGCCAACGCGCACGAGTTCATTTCGAAGCTCGACGAGGGCTACGGCAGCCTCATCGGCGAACGCGGCGTCAAGCTCTCCGGCGGCCAACGCCAGCGGCTGACGATCGCTCGCGCGATCCTGGCCGACCCAAAAATTCTGATCCTCGACGAAGCGACCAGCAACCTCGATACCGAGAGCGAACGCCTGATCCAGCGGAGCTTGTCGGAGCTGATGCGCGACCGCACGAGCTTCGTCATCGCCCACCGGCTGAGCACGATCCGCGCGGCGGACGTCATCGCCGTCATCGACGGCGGCCGACTGGTCGAGCAGGGCACGCACGACGAGCTCATGAGCCGCAGCGGCAAGTACCGGCAAATGGTCGAGCTGCAGACGGAACGTACCGGCCCACATGCCGTCGCTGCGGCGGCATGAGACGCGCGACTACTCTTCCGCCTCCGCAGAAGCTCCCCGCGGCGGGAACGTCACGTTCGCGTACACCTCCGCCAGCGGCAGGTCCGCTTCGACCGTGTCGAGGCGAGCTGTCGCGTCGACGCCCTCGTAGTGCGTGATCTTCCAATCTCCGTTGTCGCGGCGAAGGAAGACGGAGACCTTCGGCTCGTCCTGGCTGACGAGGACGTACTCGCGGAACGACTCGATTTCGCCGTAGCGTTCGAACTTCGTGCCGCGGTCGTGCGACTCGGTCGAGGGTGAAAGTACCTCGATGAGCAGCGTCGGATTCGTGAGCGTCTCGATGTTCTTGCCGAAGGTTTCGACTTGCTCCTTGCCGCAGACGATCGTCGCGTCGGGGTAGGTGTACAGGCCGCGGTAGCCCATGTCGTGGCGAAACTTCGGCGTGCGGATGCGAAGGTCCGACGAATACACGCGACAACGCGATCCTTTCAGACGCTGCCGAAGTTCGCCGGCCACGTTGGAGCCCACCAACGCATGACTCACGCTCCCGCCCGCCATGCCGAGGGCGGTTTCGGACTCTCCTCGCCGCAAGGGCACGACCTCGCCGTCGATCCACTCGTGCTTCTCGACCGCCTCGGCTTCGAAGGCAAGATATTCCTCCGGCGTCGCGAAGAAGCGCTCGGACGTTTGCGTCGTCGACTCGGCCATCGACGCCATGCTACACGACGAACGCTTCTGAAACCGCGTCGGGTTCTACCGTCGCGGGATGATCGACACGCCGCCGCAATGCGTCTTCGTCAGCGGCGCCAGCGGCTTCGTCGGGTCGGCCGTCGTGCGGGCGCTGCTCGACCGCGACGTCCGGGTCCACGCGCTGGTCAACCGCTCGCCGGTCGAGATCGGCGACGACCGAATCACCTCGTTCCGCGGCGGCGTCTTCGACGCGTCCGCCGTCGGCGAGGCGATGGCTGGTTGCGACGCGGCGATCCACCTCATCGGCATCATCGAGGAGAAGCCGTCGGCGGGCGTGACGTTCGAGCGGATGCACGTCGAGGCGACGCAGGCGGTGCTCGCCGCCGCGGACTCGGCCGGAGTCACGCGGTACCTGCACATGTCCGCCCTCGGCACACGCGTTGACGCCAAGAGCGACTACCACAAGACCAAGTGGCAGGCCGAGGAACTCGTCCGCCGGAGCAACACGAGCTGGACCATCTTTCGACCGGCGCTCATCCACGGCCCCGACGGCGCGTTCATGAAGCAGGCCGCCCGCTGGGCCCGCGGCAAGGAGCTGCCGTTCCTGTTCATGCCGTACTTCGGCCTCGGCCCGCTCGGGCTCTCCGGCAGCGGCAAGCTGCAGCCGGTGCATGTCGACGACGTCGCCGCCGCGTTCGCCTCGTCGATCGACCGCCGCGAAAGCTTCGGCCGCACGTACAACCTCGCCGGGCCGGACGTGATGGATTGGCCGACGATGCACGGCCACATCAGCCGGGCCGTACGCGGCAAGAAGAAGACCGCCGTCGGCGTGCCCGCCTGGTACGCCTCAATGCTGACACGCGTCGTGCCCGCCGCCTGGCTGCCGTTTAATCAGGCGCAGGTCCAGATGGCCCGAGAGAACAACGTCGGCGACATCACCGAAGCACGCGCCGATCTCGACTTCGAGCCGCGCAGGTTCGCCGAATCCGTCGCGGATTATGCAGCAGAGCTGTAGCTCGCCGCGTGTTATCGGACAAGGCATCTGTAGCGTTGTTGCCGCATCCGCCGATGCCGACGGCATGGACCAGAAGCCACGGACGGCGGACCAGACGACCGCGAAGACGACGCGGGGCGACGCCGCCGCGGACCCTTCGACCTCGCCCGAGGCCGGCATGCGGATCTACACCGCGATCCTCGGCCACGAGCCGACCGTCGGCGAAGATCCCGACGCCGAGTCGCTCGCGACCGACGCTCCGAGCTGGCGGCACCTGCTCGAGCACGCCGTGCAAGCGACGGCCTCGGCGTCGCGGCGACTCGAAGAAGCCCGCAAGCGGCTGACCGATCGCGCGGCCTGAGCAGGTCGTGCGTTGTGCCGCGGGCCGTCACGCCGATAGGCTGCCCGCCCCATGTCGACGCCGACTCCTGTGCCTTCTCGTGACGAATTGCAGTCCCGCCTCGACGCCGTCGGGCAGGGGCAGGTGCTTCGGTACTGGGACGAACTCGACGACGCAGGCCGCAATCAGCTCGGCCGGCAAGTTGCTGCGTTGGACCTGGACGAGATCGCGAAGCTCGCCGAGTCGCACGTGAAGCAGAAGCCCGAGGCGCATCTGCCGCAGGATTTGCAAGCGCCGAACGTGCTGCCACGTCTGCCGGACACCGGGCGGGCGGAGCAGTATCAGAACGCCGAAGCCGTCGGGAAGAAGCTGCTGGACGAGGGCAAGGTCGCCGCCTTCCTCGTCGCCGGCGGGCAGGGCACGCGGCTCGGCTACGACGGGCCCAAGGGCGAGTATCCGGTGACGCCGGTGAAAGACAAGCCGCTGTTCCAGGTCTTCGCCGAGCAGATCCAGGCGACGCAGATCCGCCACGGCAGGCCGGTGCCGTGGTACGTCATGACCAGCGAAGTCAACGATGGCCCGACGCGGGCGTTCTTCGACAAGCACACCTTCTTCGGCCTCGACCCGGCGAACGTGACGTTCTTCGTTCAGGGCATGATGCCCGCCTTCGGCACCGACGGGAAGCTGCTGCTGGCCAGCAAAGACAGCCTCGCCCTCAGCGCCGATGGCCACGGCGGCAGCCTGCGGGCGCTCGCCAAGACCGGCGCGCTGGCCGACATGAAGCGACGCGGCATCGAGCACTTGTCCTACTTCCAGGTCGACAACCCGCTCGTCCGCGTCCTCGACCCGCTCTTCCTCGGCCTGCACGCGACGTTCGAAAGCGAGATGTCCTCCAAGAGCCTGCCCAAGGCATCGGCGAAGGAGAAGGTCGGCAACTTCTGCGTCGGCGACGGCAAGCTACAGGTCATCGAATACAGCGACCTGCCGGACGAGGTCGCCGAGCAGACCGATGCCGCAGGCGATCTGAAATTCAACGCGGGCAGCATTGCGATTCACGCGATCCGCGTCGCCTTCGTCGACCGCCTGACCAGCGGCGGCAGCCTCGATCTGCCGTGGCACCGCGCGGACAAGAAGGTGCCGCACGTCGACGGGCCCGACCCGCAGTCGCCCAACGCCGTGAAGCTCGAGCAGTTCGTCTTCGACGCGATCCCGCTGGCAAGCAACGCGATCGTCTACGAGACCGACCGCGGCGAGGAGTTCAGTCCTGTCAAGAACGCCGAGGGCAACGACAGCCCGGCGACGAGTCGGCGGGATCAGGTGCGGCGGGCCGCGGCGTGGCTGAAGCAGGCGGGTGTCGAGGTGCCGGTGACGGAGACGGGCGAGCCGGACGCGGTGCTGGAGATCAGCCCGCTCTTCGCCGATTCGGCCGAGGCGTTGCGGGAGAAGAACCTCCCGCCCACGCCGATGCAGCCGGCGGCGCGAACCTACTTCGGCGAGTGACGTCACGACGAGGCACGACCGTCAGGAAGTGCTATCGGCGCAGCCGATGTCGTGCAAGAACCAGCAGACATCGACTTCGTCGATAGCTCTCCCTCACGGCCGTGCCTCGTTGCGAGCGTCTATTCTTACCCGATGCCGGCGGAGCTCCAGCACGACGTGGCCGCGTTGGTTGAGGCAATGGAGATCTTCGCCCCGACGGCACACGCCGAGCCGTGGGACAACGTCGGCCTGCTTCTCGGCGATCCCGCGGCCGACCTACGCGGCGGCGTGCTGCTTTGCATCGACCTGACCCACGACGTCCTCGGCGAAGCGGCCGGCATGGACGCGGGGGCCGTCGTTGCCTATCACCCGCCGGTCTTCCAGGAGCTCAAGCGGATCGTCGCCGGCGAGGCGAAGAACAACAGCGGCCTGACGTTCGAGATCCTGCGGCGGGGCATCAGCGTCTACTCGCCGCACACCGCGATGGACGTCTGCGTCGGCGGGACGAACGACGTGCTGGCGGACGCGCTCTATGTGACCGACCGCCACGCCCTCAAGCCGCGGCCGGCGGCGGAGGACGGGCACCTGAA
>CAYQCT010000103.1:0-4730 GCA_964416015.1 uncultured Tepidisphaerales bacterium | reverse complement strand
TCGTCGTCTTCGTGCCCTCCGAAGCCGCCGACGCCGTGGCCGACGCGGTTTTCAACGCCGGTGGCGGCACGATCGGGAGGTACGACCGCTGCAGCTTTCGCACCGCCGGGACCGGCACCTTCCGCGGCGGCGAGGGCACGAATCCAACCGTCGGCTCGCCGGGCGTGGACGAGCGGGCGGACGAGGTTCGGCTCGAGACGGTCATCCCGGCCGCCACGGCGGACGCGGTCGTTGCGGCGATGAAGCGGGCGCATCCGTACGAAGAAGTCGCTTTCGACCTGATGCCGCGGCGGCGTTCGCAGGACGACCGCGTCGGCCTCGGCCGCATCGGCACCTTCGACGAGCCCGTGCCGCGGGAAGTCTTGATCGGCCGGGTACGTCGCGAGCTGGGCGTGTCGGACGTCCTGGTCGCCGGGCCGGTCGACGGCGAGGTGAAACGCGTCGCCTGCTGTGCCGGCAGCTGCGGGGACCTCTGGCAGGACGCACGCCGCGCCGGGGCCGAGTTCTATCTGACCGGCGAGATGCGGCACCACGACGCGCTCGCCGCCGCCGCGGCGGGCATGACGGTCGTCTGCGTCCTGCACAGCAACAGCGAACGGGCCGCACTCGAACCGTTGCGGCGGCAATTGGCGAAGGCGCTGCCGAACGTCGAGATCCGGCAGAGCGAGCTGGACCGCGACCCCTTCCGGATCGTGTAGCAGACGCATTGAGCCGACTGCTGTAGGGTGGGCCCCGGCCCACCATCGGCCGCTCGAGGTCGGCCACGGAGTCTCCCGTCGACCGTGCGCCTTCGCGTGGCTACACTGCCCGCCCGACTTCCCGAACCCGTACGCAGAAGCAGACTTTCGCAGATGGCCGTCAAGATCCGACTCAAGCGCCTGGGCCGCACGCACCGGCCGTTCTACCGCGTCAACGCCGTCGTCGACCGCAACCCGCGGGACGGCCGCGTGCTCGAGCAGCTCGGGCACTTCGACCCGATGGACCCGGACGACAGCAAGCAGTTCGTCTGCGACCTCGACCGGGCCAAGCACTGGATGGACACCGGCGCGATCCCGTCGCAGACCGTCAGCAGCCTCCTCAAGAAGGCGGGCGTCGAGCACAAGATGCTCCGCCTCCCCAAGCCGGGCACGCCGAAGAAGACTGAGGAAGAAGCGGAGAAGAAGTAGGCAGTTTGAATGCTGAATGCGGAAGTACGGGGCAGATCCGTCTCCGCCACTTCCGCATTCAGCATTTCTACTTCCTACGTTCCCTCCCGTGCTCCGCATCGACGTCGTCACGCTCTTCCCGGAGATCTACGAGCCGGTGCTGTCGACGAGCATCCCCGGCCGGGCGGCGGCGAAGGGGATCGTCGAGTACGTCCTGACCGACCTCCGGACGTTCGGCGTCGGGAACTACCAGAAGATCGACGATCGTCCCTACGGCGGCGGGCCGGGCATGGTCCTGGCGGCGCCGGTGCTGGCGGCGGCGGTGGACGTAGCGATCGAGCAGGATCCGCGGCGGCCGCGGGTCCTCGTGCCTTCGCCGGTTGGAAAGCCGTTGACGCATGAGGTCGTCGAAGAGCTGGCCGCGGCGTCGCGTCTGATGCTGGTCGCGGGCCATTACGAGGGCTACGACGAGCGCTTCATCGACGAATACGACGCGACCGAGATCAGCCTCGGCGACTTCGTCCTGAGCGGTGGCGAGCTGGCGGCGATGTGCATCATCGACGCCGTCGTCCGCCTGCTTCCGGGCGTGCTCGGCCATGCCGACGGCGCATCGAGCGATAGCTTCGGCCCAGCGGCGGACGGGCTGCTGGAGCACCCGCAGTACACCAAGCCCCGCAGCTGGCGCGGCCGCGACGTGCCGGAGGTGCTGCTCAGCGGCGACCACGCGAAGATCGCCGCATGGCAACGCGAGCAGCGAGAGCAACGCACGGCGACGCGTCGGCCGGACCTGTTGGAGCCGCGAGGTGACGGCGAAGAATCATCGGCCTAGAGTGGCCGCCCGCCCGACGGAGCCCGCGATGCCGCACCCGCTGATTCAGACCGCCGAAGCCGCCAGCCTCAAGACCGATGCCGCCCTCACCGGGTTCACGGTGGGCGACGACGTCGACGTCTACTACAAGATCGTCGAGGGCAAGAAGACCCGCACCCAGCGGTTCACCGGCACCGTCATCAGCATCAACGGCCGCAGCGTCACCAAAACGTTCACCGTCCGCCGCATTGTCGCCGGGCAGGGCGTCGAGCGAATCTTCCCGTACCACTCGCCGAACGTCGAGAGCGTCACGGTCAAGCGCAGCGGCAAGATCCGCCGGGCCAAGCTCTACTTCCTCCGCGACCGCGTCGGCAAGGCCACGCGTCTGACGGAGAAGGCCGACAAGTTCCCGAAGCCCAAGAAGAGCAAAAAGCCCGTCGCGGCCTGATTCGGCCGTTGCCGGTTCGTCCGTTGTTCGGTATGCTGCCGCCGTGCCGGAGTACGTCGATTCGCTTCCCGGCGGCCCGGCACGAAGACGCGCCAGCGGCCTGAACCCGGGCAACCGGTTCGAGGAGACACGGTTCCATCTCGACGGCGATCACGCGGACCTGCTCGCCGCCGAGCGGTCGGACGACGGCCGTCTGCGGCAGGTGCCGCTGCGGGTCGTCGAGGACCGGGCCAAGACGATCCTGAACCGTGTCACGCCGACCAGTGACGTGCCGTTCGACTGGACGCTCAACCCGTATCGCGGCTGCGAGCACGGCTGTATCTACTGCTACGCGAGGCCCTTTCACGAGTACCTCGGCTACTCGAGCGGCCTGGACTTCGAGACGCGACTGACGGCCAAAGCTGACGCGGCGGACCTGCTGCGGCGGGAGTTGGCGCATCCGCGGTGGGCCGCGGAGCCGATTGTGATGTCGGCGATCACCGACGTCTACCAGCCGATCGAGGTTGAGCGTGGCATCACGCGGGCGTGTCTGGAGGTGCTGGCCGAGGCCCGGCAGCCAGTGAGCACCATGACGAAGTCGGCGCTCGTCCTGCGGGACGCCGACCTCTGGGCGGAGCTGGCGCGGCACGACGCCGGGCGGGTCACGATCACGATCGTGACGCTCAACGACGCGTTGGCCAAGACGCTCGAGCCGCGGGCGGCGAGTCCGGCGGCGCGATTGCGAACGATCCGCAAGATCGTCGCGGCCGGCGTGCCGGTGAGTGTCAATGTCGCCCCGGTCATACCCGGCCTGACGGACCACGAGGTGCCGGCGATCCTGAAGGCTGTCGCCGACGCCGGGGCGACGCGGGTTGCGTGGGTGCTGCTGCGGCTGCCGTGGCAGTTGAAGGCGTTGTTCCTCGACTGGCTCCGCCGGAATGTGCACCCGTCGCGGGCCCGGCGCGTCGAGTCGCTGGTGCGGCAGGCCCGCAACGGCAAGCTCTACGACGCCGAGACGCGCTGGGATCCGCAGGGCCCGGTGGCCGAAGCGACGCGGCAGGCGTTCCATGTCTTCGGCCGGCGGTACGGTCTCGTCGGGGAGCGGGCGGTGTTGTCGAACGCGAACTTCCGTCGGCCACGCGTGCCGGGCGGGCAGATGGGTCTGTTCGACGCGTAAGTCCGCCGGCGACGCTGCTTACGCTGCGGCATGGTCGACCTTACTACGCCGAAACCCGTTCGTGTCGGCGTCGTCGGGCTCGGCATGATGGGGCGGACGCACCTCGACTGCTACGCGAAGATGCCGGGCGTCGAGGTCGTGGCCGTCGCGGACCGGAACGCGGAGCGACGCAGCGGCCGGGCGGCTGCAGAGGGCAACATCGACGGACAGGCCATGGGCAGCTTCGATCTGGCGAGCGACGCGGTGGCGAAGTACGCGGACGCGGCGGATCTGATCGCGGACGAGGCGGTCGATGTCGTCGACATCTGCGTCCCGACGCCGGGGCATCAGCAGGTCGGGCTCGCAGCACTGGCGGCGGACAAGCACACGATCATCGAAAAGCCGTTGGCGAGGACGCACACGCAGGCGGTCGAGCTGGCCGACGCGGCGGAGGCGGCGTGGGAACGGGCAGGCGTGGTGAGCATGTGTGCGATGTGCATGCGGTTTTGGCCCGGCTGGCAGTGGCTGGCAGAGGCGGTGGCGGACGGCCGCTTCGGACGCGTCACGTCGGCGAGCTTCCGCCGCGTCGCCAGCTTCCCCGGCGGCGGCTTCTATGGCGACGGCGAGGCGTCAGGCGGGGCGTTGCTCGACTTGCATATTCATGATCTCGACTTCATCCGACACGCCTTCGCCGGCCACGCGGCGGCCGATGAGATTGCTGTTTCCGCGGCCGGCTACACGCAGCACTCCGGCGAGATCGATCACATCTTGACACGACTTACGTTGCCGCCAGGAGCAGCAAATGTGTCGGATAAGGCTTTAGTGTACGCCGAAGGATCATGGACGATGACGCCGAGCTATCCGTTCACGATGCGGTACACAGTGACATTTGATCTTGCCACGGCAGACTTCGACCTTGCCCGTGATAATGGGCCGCTGCGAGTGTATGCCGATGGGAAGGAGTCGACGCCGGCGTTGCCGGACGGGATGGGATACGAGCCGCAACTCGAGTACTTCGTCAAGTGCGTTCGCCTTGGGGAGCCGGCGGCAAAGGTGACGCTCCGCGACGCGGCCGAATCCGTCGCATTGGCGGAAATGGTGGCGCGGGCAGCACGCTGAGCGATAGGTTAAGGTGTCTTTTTAAGACGTAGCAGCGGCGGCTCGCCGCTGCCTCCGGTTCCAAGATTTCCCGCG
>CAYQCT010000102.1:0-12463 GCA_964416015.1 uncultured Tepidisphaerales bacterium | reverse complement strand
CAACCGCGCCGTCGCTGTCGCTCTTGGTCTCGAAGAACCACGTCTCGATCCCCGCGTTGCCCGGCGTGTTGTAGATCCAGCCTTCGATCGCCCGCTCGGGCACGTTGCGAAGGTCCGGGTCGACCACCACCGGCGCGGGCGGTGCGGTACTGACGTTGATCGACCAGACCTCCTCGGCCGCGATCTGCCACATCTCCTTGAAAAGTGCAATCCGTTCCGCCTCCGTCGCGGCCGAGCGGGCTTGTGTGAAGAGGTCCATCGTCCGCATCGCCGGGCTGTCCGGCGGCGGCGGGAAGGCCTGCTTCGAGGCGACCTCCCGGCCGCCGTGTCCGCCGAAGGCGTTCCACGCGCCCCAGCCGGGCGTGAAGAACGACTGGTTCGTATACGGCACGAAGTGGCGAGGGCTGACCAATGGCGCGAAGTCGCTCTCGCCGGTCCAGACAGCGAAGTCGAGCGTCCGCCCACGCAAGCCGAGCGTGAACAGGGCGCGGCCTCGCTCGCGTGCGATGGCCCGCACGCCGACCTCGGCCCATTGGTCGACGATGAAGTCCGCCGGTCCGCGGCCGGTGAAGGGCGTGTAGTCGATGAACCAGACCATCGGCGAGCCGTCGGGAAACGTCCGCATCCCCCCACCACCACCCCGTGCCAGTCCGAGGCCGTCGAGCAGTCGTTCCGCCGCCGCCGGGTCGTGCTGCGTGAACCGGGCCGCCAGCTCCGCGTCGTGGTACGGCGAGCCTTCGCCCGGCGCAATCTGTGACGGCTTGGTCAGGCCCTTGTACGAGGCATCGATGATCTCCTCACGGTCCAGTGCCAGCGACAACGCCCGGCGAAAGTTCCGCTCGCCTAGGAATTTCGCCTTCCACTTGCTCGCTGGGTCGCTCTTCTCGATGCGGCGATTGAGGTTTGGGTAAAGCAGGAAGTCGCTGCCGCTGCCGTCCTGCCAGGCGAGCAGCTTGATCGTGCCCTCGGCCGCGCGGGTCGCGTACTCGCTCCAGTCGGCGAAGCGGATGTTGCGGGTCTGCATCGACAACCGCCCCGCCGCCGCATCGAGCGGGATCAGGTCTTGGCGACGCAAATCGAATTGCACGCGGTCGACGTACGGCAATTGACGCCCCGCCTCGTCGATGGCGAAGTAGTACGGGTTCCGCACGAAAACCTGCGGCGGGTTGCTCCGGTGCTCGCGGTAAATCCACGGCCAGAGCCGTGGGTGCTCGGGATTCGTGAAGTGGCTGACGTGGCTGTAGACCGCCCGCGGGCTCGGCAAGGCGTAGGCCCGCATCTGCTCGCGAAGGAACTCCGGGTCGCCGAGCGTCGGGTGGTACGGCGACAGGAAGTGTTTTGGCCCTTCGAACAGGCGATGGCCGAACGAGGCCATCATCTCCGGGAACAGGTTGTTCGGCGTCTCGTAGCGGACGCGCAAGACCGTGTCCGAAACCTTCTCGAACGTCGGCACCTCGCCGCCGTTGAGCATGAAAAACGGCGGCACACCGCCGCCGATCGTTTCGTCGAGAATGTGGTACTTCCACCAGTAAATGACGTCGTCGACCGTCAGCGGATGGCCATCGCTCCAGCGGTGGTTCTCGCGGAAGACGATGGTCCACGTCCGGCCGCCGTCGTCGGTGGCGAGCGACTTGGCGACGTGCGGGACAATCGCGTCGCCCAGGGCGGTCCAGCGGACGGGCGAGGCGTAGGAGAGTCGCCACGAGATGACGCCGACGTCGCCGGGCGTGGTGGCAGCGCGAAGCAGCGTGCCGCCGTACCGGCCGATGCCGTCGACGCCGCGGAGCACCAGTGGCTCGTCCGGCAACCGCTCGATCAACGGCGGCAAGTTGCCGTCTTCGACCAGGGGAGCCAGCAACGGCGGCTCCTCGTCCGCCACCGCCGTCGCCTCGAGAACAACGAGCGGACCCGACGTAGCGGCCAACGGCTCCCGCGGGTTCGGCACGGACGACGAGACGCCGACTTCCGCCGACGATGCCGTCAGCAACGACAACAGCCATCCCGCGCCGACCAGCACCACGACGACCCCGACCACGACGGCCGCGAGCGTGCGGAGCAGGATGCGAGCAGAGGACTCCATGGCGGCCGACCACTCCCGGAGAAAACAATATAAAATTGCGGGACGAGACGCATGTTCTCGTCCCGCGCACGCACAGGCATGGGGGAACTGCCTGGCGACAGAGGGGTCAATCGACTAGCGACGCCGCCGCGCCGCCAGCAGGCCGAGCCCGCCGATGACGGCGAGGCCGGAGGTCGGCTCCGGGATGGGCGTGAAGGTGACGTTGACATTGTCGAGATTGAACGCGGCAGCGTTGCGGGTGACGAAGGCGATCTCGCTGAAGTTGACGTCGCCGCCGACGACCGAGGCCGTGCGGGTCGCGATGCCATCGTCGTCGCTGTAGGTGGCGAGGAAGTCGAGTCCGGTAGCGGTCCGGGTGATCGTGAGGCCGAGCGATGCGACTTCGCCGCCGACGAGGTTGGCGGTGCCGGTGGAGGCTCCGCTGATGTTGTCCGACATGCCGCCGATGTTCGTGACGGTGGTGGCCGCATTGTTATCGAAAATGGATAGATCACTCGAGTTTCCGGTGCCGATCGAGACGGTGTACCCCTCGGCGCTGCCTGGCGCAGCCCCTACGCTGCCGTCGCCGATGCCGAAGCGGAAGCCGCTAGGGCTGTTCGGCACGGTGCCGCTGTAGTTCAGGTCGAACGAGACCTCGATCATGTCGCCCGGTAGCAGAACCTGCTGGTTGGCGAACGATCGCTCGAGGATCTCAAACGTCGTACTCGGGTTGAACTGGAGAGAGTCCGTCGCGAAGTTGGTCAGCGTGTCGTCGACAATCGCGAGCGTGCCGCTGTTCTCGGCCGAGTAGCCAGAAGGCACGGCGGTCGCACCGTTGAAGTCATCATCAACAACGACGGCGGCATGGGAGACGGCAACGCCGGCGAGCGTGGCGAGGCTGAACGAGCAGAGTTTGGTAAGCATGGGTCCTCCTGGGAACGGGTGGTAGTGGGCGACGAGCGTCGCGGCAGTTTGTACGATACACCAGGGCAGCCACTGACGCAACCTTTATTTCCTCCTCCACTACAGTGAAAAATTGCGAGCCTGTGAGGTGCTTGCCTTCGGGGCTGCTGTACGATACAGTTCTGTGGCGACGTGGGCTGTGTGGTCTGCCTTGCTCGCCCGATAGATGCACCGTGACGACCCGCACCCTGTCAACCCGCCTGCCCGACAAGGCCTCGGCGGTCGAGCAGTCACTGCGCCTTCGCCTGGCCGGCATCGAAGTCGGCCAGCAGCTGCCGTCCTACCGGCAGCTCAGCTCCGACTTCGGCGTCAGTCAGTCGGTGATCGACCGTGCCCTCGTCCGCCTGCAGGCCGAAGGGCTCGTCGAGGCTCGGCCGAAACGCGGACTGTTCCGCGGGGCCGTCACGCTGCCGCAGGTCGAGATCGTCTACGGCGGCGACCCGCGCGGCCTGGCGGTCGGAACGTTCCACAGCGAGCTGCTGCGTGTGCTCGTCAGTGAAGTGGCCTGTAGCGGCCGATCGGTACGCACGCACCTGTCCGCCACCGGGCACGGCCTTCGCAAGATGCGTGACGTCGCCCGCGGCAAGACGCGGCAGTCGATCATCACGCTCGCCCTCAGCGACCGCGAAGCCGCCGAGGCGCACGAGATGGCGACGAGCAACGCCATGGTGCACCTGCTGCCGAACCTGACCGCGTTCCCCGGCTCGGCGGTGCTGCCCAACGACACCGAGATCGTCCGCCTGCAGGTCGAGCACGCCTACGACAACGGGCATCGGCAGATCGCCTACCTGCACCGCTGCGGCGGCGACCGCTACGTCCGCGCGTGGGAAGCCCGCCGCGTCGCCTTTCTCGAGCAGGCGATGCGGCACGACCTTCGTCCAAACCGCGATCTGGTCGCCTTCGCCGGCACCAGCGACGAGCAAATTCAGGCGGCGACGCGGCAGGTCGTCGAAGCCGGCGCGACGGCCATGATCCTGTTCGAGGACACACTCGTCTACGGCGTCTACCGCGAGCTTGCGGAGCTCGGCCGACAGCCGGGCCGCGACATTGCCGTCATCGGCACCAATGACCGTGACTGGTGCGACTACGTCTACCCGCGGCTGACGAGCGTGCATCAGGACATGCCCGCGCTCAGCCGCAACGTGCTTCGCATGCTCGACGAGGTCGAGCGTGGCGAAGAGCCCGCCAGCACGCTGGCACAGCCGGAGCTGACGCTGCGTGCGTCGTCCGATTTTCGCTGCTGAAGCAATCGTTATTCAGCAGAAACAGCGAGGAGCTTTCATGTCGAACCAATTCCATCCTGTGTCCCATCTAGCAAGTGCTGCCATTGTGGTCGGCCTAGCTTCTGTCCCGGCGATGGCGGAAGAAGACATTGTGGTACAGGACGACTTTTCTACGGAAGTCGCCACCGGTTCCGGGAACGAAACGAAGATTGGCTCCACCGGCTGGTGGAGCTGGACTGGCCCTGAGAGTAAGGCGATCAACGTTGATGGGTCCGGTGCCCTTGTCCTGACGGAGACGGACGGTGAGGAAAAATTCTTCGATAGCGTGATACGGGAGTTTGACGAAGTGCAGCTCGGCGACGGCGAGGAGTTGCACGTTACGATGAACCTCACTGTCCGTACCGGCGAACACGGGAGAATCGTCGACAGTCGCGATAGCCTGCGAGTCACGCTGACGGATGGCGAGACGGGCGTGGCGCTCTATTTGCCGACCGGCGAGAGCCAGTTCGTCGGGTTCGGCGAGACGAACAAGATGCTCGGCAGCCGCGTGCCGCCGCTCGCCCTGCGCCGCGTCACGAAGCCCGAGCAGGCGATGGACGTGACGATGTTGGTCCGCCGTGACGGAGACGCTTTGCAGGCGGAACTTGTAATTGGCGAAGAGTCGAGCAAGGCAAAGCTCTCGGAAGTTCCGGCCGAGACTTTGTTCCGCCGCCTTGCCCTGACCAACGGCCGCGGCAACTTCGAGTTGGTCGTCGACGACGTCGTCATCCGTCGCATGGCGACGCAGGAATGATCCTTTATCCTCGGTTTCAGGAGGAACCATGTACAACACAAACAACCGCCGTCCTGCCCGACGCGGTTTCACATTGGTCGAACTTCTTGTTGTCATCGGCATCATCGCGGTGTTGATTGCGATATTGTTGCCAACGCTGAACCGCGCCCGCGTCTCGGCGCAGCGGGTCGCCTGCCTGTCGAATATCCGGCAGCTGACGGTCATGTACAACTTCTACGGCAACGACTTTGACGGTCATCTGCCGGACCCGAACACGATCACTTCGCTCGGCAACACGAGTGTACTCGATCGCTGGTTTCTGCTTCGCCCGCGACTGCCGAACGGGCCGTCGGGCGGCGTGTTTAAAAACAACTACCGCGTGCTCGAGCCGTACGGCCTCGAGTATGACGGCAAGCACTTCTGTCCGACCATCGAGTACACGGAAGCCGAGAACGACCTCTTCTTTCGCGGCCGCGGATCTTACCTGTACCGTCTGACGACCAACGGCTACGCAAGCTACTCCGGCGATACTGCTATACCGACAGCGGAGTCGGAGTTTCTTCGGTTTAACAAACTCAAGCCGGACCAGTGGCTCGTCTTCGACGCCCTCTACTCCAGCCTCGGTGAAGCCAACGTTGCCGACGTCTTACGTGGTGACCGCAGCCCGAGTTTCGTCGCCTGGAACATGATCGCCGGCTCGTCGGACGATGCAAACCTCGCGCCGCGACATGGTGCGACGATCACCGGACGCACCGACGGATCGGCAAGCGCCATCCAGGCCGGCGAGTATCTCGATCAGTACGACTACTACAGCAACTGAGGAGGAAAACCATGGTCCGGACACGCCTGTACATCGGTGCCTTGACGGCATTTTTGCTTCTGCTGCCTCAGAACCGTCTGGTGGCCGAGACGCCTGTGGAGCAAGTGCTGGCGGACGTGCCGGATTATTCCGCCGTCGGCTACACGACTAGTGAAGTTCCGCTGCCGGAGGTCGCGACAGTCGAGACGCTGGAGCCGGCGGATGGCGACAACCACACGCGGATTCAGGCTGCGCTCGACCGCGTCGGACAACGCCCGCTCGACGACAACGGCTTCCGCGGTGCCGTCTTTCTCCAGGCTGGTCGCTACGAGGTGAGCGGCACGCTCATGCTCAGCCGCAGCGGCGTCGTCTTGCGTGGCGAAGGTTCCGGTGACGACGGCACCGTGCTCGTGCCGATCAAGCGGGAGCCGCACGTCGTCATCTTCGTCCGCGGCCCGGGCAGCGCCCGCTTTGAAGAAAAAGCCGAGACGCGCCAGGACGTTCTGGTGCCGGCCGGCGAATCGCTACCGGCGAAGGCGAAGCAGGTCAACGTCGCCGACGCCAGCGGCTTCGCCGTCGGGGACCGCGTGCTGCTCGTCCGGCCCTCGACGCCGCAGTGGCTGGCGAGCATCGGCATGGACAAGCTCAGCGAAGGCGCACCTGATCCGGACGGCGTCGTTCGCGGGAAGAACTGGACGATCCCGCAGTCGACGATGCGCTACATCCGCATTATCGACGCCATCGACGGCAACACGATCACGCTCGACGCGCCGCTCATCGTCGCCGTCGATGCAACACGACCGGCGTACCTCACGCACTACGACCTGCCCGGCGAAATCGACCGCGTCGGCGTCGAATCGCTCCGCATCAAAAGCGTCTTTGATGAGAGCGTCATCGCCACCGATCGAACCAGCGGCGTGACCCACTACGCCGACGAGAAGCACGCCCGCACCGGCGTGCAGCTTGACCGCGTGACGAACGTCTGGGTCCGCGACGTGACCGCGTTGCACCTGTCAGGCTCGACCGTCGCCGTCGCGCCGTTGGCAAGCTTCGTAACGATCCTCGACTGCAAGTCGCTTCAGCCGGTCTCGAAGATCACGGGTCGGCGGCGGTACGCGTTTACGCAGAACGGGCAACGCGTGCTCGTCGCCCACTGCCAAAGCGAGTACGGCCGACACGACTTTACGTTCACGCGGTGGGCACCGGGGCCGAACGTCTACTTCGACTGCGTCGCCCGCAACGGCTTTAGCTTCGTCGAGCCGCACGGGCAGTGGAACACCGGCGGCCTGTACGACAACGTGATCGTCGACGGCCCGCCGCGGGCGTCGCTCGCGGCCGGCAATCGCGGCACCAGCGGCAGTGGCCACGGTTGGACCGCGGCCACGTTTACCTTCTGGAACAGCGACGCGCCGGCGATTCTGCTCATGAGTCCGCCGGGCTCAACCAATCGCTTCGTCGGCCGGCCGGGCGTGGTGACGCCGAAACCGGAGCGGGCGGATTGGCTGGCGAACTGGTTCGGCTACCGCAGCGGGCTCGACGTCGCGACGCTTGCCGAGCATCCGTCGGTCGCGGGCGATGCGGCGTCGGTCTTCGTCTCGCTCGACGGTGCCGTCGAACCGCGGTCGTTGTTCCTGCATCAGCTCGAAGCACGACTCGGGCCGGATGCGGTGAAACCGCTCGTCCGTGAACAGGCACGGCCGACGACGCAGCCGACGATGCCGTTCGAGGACGACGTGACGAAGCCGACGACACAGCCGGCCGCGTTGTTCCGCGAGACCTTCGATGATGCCGAGGCGTTGGAGCGGTTCGCGGTCGAGTTGCAGGACGGTGGCGACGTGGCGGTGCGGGACGGGAAGCTCGTCGTCGACGTGCCGGCCGGGGCGACGGTCTGGCTGAAGGAGCGTTTCGAAGGTCCGGTGTTGATCGAGTACGACGTGACCGCGATCGACGCCGGCGGACCGAACGATCGCGTGAGCGACCTCAACTGTTTCTGGATGGCCAGCGACAGCCGCGGCGACTTCTTCGCCGTCGAGCGTGACGGCAAGTTCCAGTCGTACCACCCGCTCCGCTGCTACTACGTCGGTTTCGGCGGACACGACAACACGAAAATCCGCTTCCGCCGGTACATCGGTGATGCCAAGCTTCGACCGCTCTTGCCGGAGCATGACCTGCCGTCGCCGGTGATCGAGCCGAACCGGACGTACCGCGTCTCGCTCCTCGCCGACGGCTCACGCGTCGAGTACCGGCTCGACGGCGAGACGATCTTCGCGATCGACGACCCGCAGCCTTACACGTCCGGCCGGTTCGGGCTGCGGACGGTTCGAAATCACCTGACGCTCGACAACCTCACGGTCACGCGGCCGAGAGGCGAATAGTTCGTCATGCCGATGCGGCCGAACATCCTGTTCCTGATGTCCGACGAGCATCGGGCGGACGTGGCCGGCTTCGCGGGGAACGGGGTCGTCCGCACGCCGTTCCTCGACGGGCTGGCAGCGACCGGGACGACGTTCGACAACGCCTACGCACCGAGCCCGATCTGCGTGCCGTGTCGCCAAGCGATGGCGAGCGGGCAACGGCCGCGGACGTGCGGCGTCGAGCGGTACGGTCAGGACCTGCCGCCGGGCAGCATGACCTTCGCCCGCCGCCTCGCGCAGTTCGGCTACGAATCCGTCTGCGCCGGAAAGCTGCATCACCTGGGCAGCGATCCGATGCAGGGTTGGACGCAACGGATCGGCCTCGATACGACGGTCGGGCCGTCGCACCGCGACCTGCTCGAGTCGCCCACGCCGCCGGACGATTCCGGCCTCGGCAAGTGGTCGGACGCGAGGGAAGTGCTTCGCGCCGGCGTTGGTCGCGGCTTCGGCACGCACGACGTCGACGCGAACGCGATCCACGGGGCGGAGCTGTTCACGCGGCAGTTCTTCGCCGACCCGTACTACGACCGGCCGGCGTCGCACAAGCCGCTGATGCTGATGCTCAGCCTGAATCGGCCGCATTATCCTTACTTTACCGACGAAGAGCGGTTCACCTTCTACCTCAACCGCGTCACGCCGTACTACGGCGAGCCGGTCTTCGACCACCCGTTCCTCGGTAGCCGGGCGATCGACGAGCAGATCACACGCCGCGACGCCCGCCGGGCGACGGCGGCGTACTACGGCATGATCGACGAGATCGACGCCGACTATGGAAACTTCGCCAAGCACCTCGAACACCTCGGCCAGGATCTCGACGACTGGTGGATCGTCTACGCGAGCGACCACGGCGAGATGCTCGGCGAACACGGCATCTGGGAGAAGCAGAAGTTTTTCGAAGCAAGCGTCCGCGTGCCGCTGATCATCCGGCCGCCGCGAAGTCTGCGGGACGACTGGCAAAGCGCCGGCCGCCGGGTGGCGGAGAATGTGTCACTGCTCGATTTGTTTCCCACGTTCTGCGATGCCGCCGGTGTGACGCTGCCGAAGAATGTCGAGCTTGACGGCCAGTCGCTTCTGCCGTTGCTGCGTGGGGCGAGACTGCAACGCGACGATGAAGTGACGAGCGAACTTGGCGGAACAAATTTGATGATCAAGCGAGGGCCGCTGAAGTATCAGTGGTATGCACAGCACGCCCAGACGCCGGCTGCTGAGGTGCTGTTCGATCTGGATCGCGAGCCGGACGAGTCGCGGAATCTGATTGAGGAATCGCGGTATGCAGAGGACTTGATCTGGTTTCGCGCGCGTCGAGAAATGTATGGTTTCGATTCACCTCGTGAGGGATGATGGTAATCTGTCTAGTACGTGCGCGTCATCTACTTTTCCAATCCGTAAGCGCACGGTCTAGCTGGTCTTCGTAGAAACTGTTCGGAAGAGGACGCGAAGCGGGCGGACTGCCACCGTCAGACCTGCGGCCCGTGGGACTGCGGCTCGCGGAGGTTTGAGACGGGGAGCAACGCGGGGAAGCGAACGCGAGCTGTTCGAGCGGCACGCCGCCATTCGTCTCCGGTTGCTGCCGCTGATACTGTGTCGGCCGCTTGCATCTGCTTCTTGCGGAGCCCCTACTGCGACGATGGATTCGAAGCCGCCACAGAATTCTTCCGTAGCTGCCGGGCCGACGCCGCGGGCGGAGCGTGTGGTGTCGTTGGACGTCTTGCGTGGCGTGGCGATTCTCGGAATCTTGCTGCTCAACATCCGCTCGTTCTCGATGGTCTCCGGCGGCTACATCTACCCGCTCGCAACGGGCACCGGCTTCGGCCTCGCAGCAGATGGCGATCGGCTGCTCTTCTCGCTGACGACAGTTTTCGGGCAGGTCAAGTTCATGACGCTGTTCGCCACGCTCTACGGAGCGGGCCTGCTGTTCGCGTCGACGCGGGCGGCGAAGCCGTGGCCGTGGCTGCTGCGGCGGTCCGCGGTGCTGGCGGTCGTGGGCCTGCTGCACATGACGCTGGTCTGGCACGGCGATATTCTTTTCATCTACGCCCTGCTCGGCCTGATCGCCTTCTCGATGCGTGGATGGTCGCCGCGCGTGCTCGTGTCTCTCGCAGTTGCCGGGCAGTTCGCGAGCGTGCTGCTGCTGTCGCTGATGTTCGGTTGCGCCGGTTTCGCCTTTACCGCGGATCCGAGCCTCGGCCACGTCGATGATCTTGTGCTTCAGCCGCAAGACGCGCGACTGGACGAAGCTCAAGCCTTTCGCGGCGGATATTCGGACCAACTTGGAAGCCGTTTCCGCCTCGCCTTGCTGTCGCAGCCGATCATCCTGGTCCTGACCGGCCCGTCGCTGGTCGGGCTGATGCTGCTCGGCATGGCGCTTGTCAAGACCGGCTTCTTCGCCGGCGTGTGGCGGGAGAAGTCGTACCGGCTGACGATGCTGCTCGGAAGCCTCGGCTTCGTTGCCACGGCTGCCGTGCCGATTGCTTCTGAGTTGGCGGACTGGCCTGTTTTCGCCAGCGGCGTCGGGAACCTGATCGGGACGACGCTGTTCTCTCTGCCGGCGGCGTTGGCGATCGCCGCCGTGGTCGTTCGCGGCGTCGGCCTGTTCCGATGGCTCGCGCCGGTCGGTCGGATGGCGTTCACGAACTACCTCACGCAGTCGATCATCTGCACCTTCGTCTTCTACGGCGGCTGGGGCCTGGGCTACTTCCAGAAGCTTGGTTACGCAGAGCAGCTCCTGATCGTTGCTGCCGTCTGGGTCTTGCAGATCCTGTGGAGTCACCTCTGGCTCCAGAAGTTCCGTCAGGGTCCGCTCGAGTGGCTGTGGCGGTACGCGACGTACGGCACTCGCCCGGCGATGCGGCGGTAGACTCGCCGGCATGAGCCAACCGACACTGCAAGAGGGCCTGCGTCCGATCCGCGTCGGCTGCATCGGCACGGGCAACATCAGCGGCCAATACCTGTCGATGCAGCAGACCTTCCCGGTCGTCGACATGGTCGCCGTCGCCGACCTGGATCGCGAGCGTGCGCAGGCCGCTGCGGACAAGCACGGTGTGGGCCGCGTGATGACGCCGGACGAGTTGCTGGCGAGCGACGAGGTCGAGGTCGTGCTGAACCTGACGATCCCGAAGGCCCACGTCGAGGTCGGCCTGCAGGCGGTCGAGCACGGGAAGCACGTCTATCTCGAGAAGCCGCTCGGCATCGACCGTGACGATGCGAAGAAGCTGCTCGACGCCGCCGATGCGAAGGACGTGCGGGTCGGCTGCGCACCGGACACCTTCCTCGGCGCCGGCCACCAGACGGCGCGGCAGATTCTCGACCGCGGCGAGCTCGGCGACATTACGGCCTTCACCGCCCTGCTGCCGGGCCGCGGGCACGAGCATTGGCACCCGTCGCCTGAGTTCTACTACCAGGCCGGCGGCGGGCCGATGCTCGACATGGGGCCGTACTACCTGACGGCCCTGCTCCACCTGCTCGGCCCGGCCAAACGGCTGGCGGGCATGACCAGTATCGCGATCCCCGAGCGCATCATCACCAGCGAGGCCAAGCGTGGACAGACGATGAAGGTCGACGTGCCGGACCACTACTGCGGCTCGATCGAGTTCGCCAACGGCGTCGTCGGGTCGATCATCCAGAGCTTCGCCATGCGGAACACGCCGAAGTATCCGCAGTTCGTCGTCTGCGGCACGAAGGCGACGATGCTCGTGCCGGACCCCAACGGCTTCGACGGCAAGGTCAAGCTCAAGACAGAAGGCGACGAAGGCGATTTCGTCGAGCAGGAGATGACGCACCCGACCGGCTACGGCCGCAGCGTCGGGCTGGCGGATCTGGCGTACGCGATCCAGTCGGGGCGGCCGCACCGGTGCTCGGGCCGGCAGGCATACGTCGTCCTCGACATGATGCAGGGCTTCCAGGAATCGGGGAAGACCGGACGATTCCACGAAGTCGCCGGCGGATACGAGCGGCCGGCGCCGATGCCGACGGATCTGCCGCAAGGGCAGCTGGATCAGTAGCGACTACGCGGCCGCGGCGAGTGGCACGGCGTCGACGGGCGGCACCGTTGCGTCGAGGCACGGCCCCGGGCGGCCACGGGCGGCGATGTCGGCGAGCTCGACCCGCGGAATGTTCAGAAACGCCCGCGTCAGCTCCGGGTCGAACTGCTTGGCAGCACAAGCGGCAACTTCTTCGAGAGCCATCGGCAAGGGCATCGCCCGGCGGTAGGTGCGGCTGCTCGTCATCGCATCG
>CAYQCT010000101.1:9333-12498 GCA_964416015.1 uncultured Tepidisphaerales bacterium | reverse complement strand
AGACCAAGCCGTCTTTTTCGTCGTCGCCGATGCGCGCGCCGGTACCCACGAGCGTGCGCACCGGTTCGAAGCGCGGGTCGCGCACGAACTTGCGGAGGTACTCGCTGTGAAGAGATGTGAACGCGAAGCGCTGGATGAACGGCTCGCCCGACGGGCCGCGTTCTTCGAAGAGTTTCGCCATCGCCTCGCCGGCCTCGCCCGCGGCAACGGTGCGGCGTTTCCAGTCGGCCGGGTCGAGCTGGTAGAGCTGCGTGATCGCGTCGCGGACGGCGGCCGACGAGACGCCGGTGGTGCGTTCGTCGGTGCGGCTGAACGTCTGCCCGCCGGCGAAGCGGACGCCGCGGAGCAGGTCGGCGTCGCCGAGCGTGCGGAAGAAGGCGGCGAGTATCGCCTGTTTCTCCAGCTTCTTCGTCGTCGCCGCGGCTTCGTCGTTGACGCGGGCGAACTCGGCGAGTAATGCCACGCCGGATCATAAGAGTGATCGTTCAACGAAGCACGACCGTGAGGGAGAGCGATCGGCAAAGCCGGTGTCTGTTCCGCATGCTGCCTCGCCGCTAGACCAGACATCGCGTGCCGCGATCGCTCTCCCTCACGGTCGTGCCTCGTTGCGAACGTCGCTCGTACGATCAGGCGATGTTCACGGGAATCGTCGAGAAGGTCGTCGAGGTGATTGGTGTCGACGAAACGTCCGGCGGGCGGCGGTTGCGGCTGGGGCAGCGTTGGGGCGACGAGCTGCACGGCGAGAGTGTCGCGATTAACGGCTGCTGCCTCACCGTCAGCGAACTGTACGACGACGGCCTGAGCTTCGACGCGATCCGCGAAACGCTCGACAAGACGAACCTCGGCCGTCTTCGCATCGGCGATGGAGTGCACGTCGAGCGGAGCCTGCGGGCGGGCGATCGGCTCGACGGACATCTCGTGCAAGGCCACATCGACGCGACGGCGGAGCTGATCGGGCGCGTCGCGAATGACGAGGAATGGCGGCTCACATTGCGGCCGCCGGCGGCGATGATGCCGTTCGTTTTTCCCAAAGGAAGCGTCTGTCTTGACGGCGTTTCGCTGACGGTTGCGTCGCTCGACGCCGACACGTTCGACGTTGCGTTGATCCCGACGACGCTCGACAAGACGGCGCTGGCTCGGCGGGCGGTCGGGTATGCGTTCAACTTCGAGGCGGACGTATTGGCCAAGGGCGTGGTGCAGACGGTGTCGCGGATGCTTGCGGACGAGGCCGGCGGGTTGTCGGCGTCGCGTTTGCAGGCGATGATACGTCGTGAGCCCGTCGCCGCGGGCTGCAAGGAATGACGCCATGGCCGCTTCGTCTGCGACATCTTCGAGCGACAACCGGCCGACGCTGGCGGTAACGATGGGCGACCCGGCGGGCATCGGGCCGGAGGTCGTCGCCAAGGTTCTCGCCGACGCTGAGGTTCGGCACCGGGCACGGCTTGTCGTTTATGGTCTGAACGAACATCTGGCCTACGCGGCGGACAAGGCGGAGCTCGACCCGGCGTGGTGGCGAGTCGCGGCCGACGGGCAGACGCGGCGGCACGGGCGAGACTGCGTCGTCGTCGATTACGACGCCTTCGACCTCCTCGGCCACGGCCCGCGGCCCAGTCGCGAGGGCGGCCGGGCGAGCGTTCGATTCTGTCTCGATGCCTTGGCCGCGGCGAAGGCGGGAACGGTCGACGGTATTGTGACAGCCCCGATCAGCAAGCAAAGCTGGAACATGGCCGGCTACAACTGGCCGGGGCATACGGAGCTCTTCGCCGAACGAACAAACACGAAGCACGTCGCGATGATGTTCGCCGGCGGCCCACTGCGGGTAGCACTGGCGACGGTACATATCGGCCTCAACGCTCTATGGTCGCGGCTGCGGATTGGTACGGTCTACAACGCGATTGAACTGTTGCACGACGGGCTGGTGGAATGGTTCGACCTGCCGACGCCGCGGATCGCGGTTTGCGGTGTGAACCCGCACGCCGGCGAAGGCGGCCTGTTCGGCGACGAAGAGGAGCGACTCATCAAGCCGGCGATCGAGGCGGCGGTGAACAACGGCATCGATGCCCGCGGACCTTTCGCGGCCGACACGGTCTTCGTCCGCCAACTCAAGGGCGAGTTCGACGCAGTCGTCGCGATGTACCACGATCAGGGCCTGATTCCGGCGAAATTGCTGGGCGACGGCCGCAGCGTGAACCTGACGCTCGGTCTGCCGATCGTGCGGACGAGCCCGGACCACGGCACGGCCTTCGACATCGCCGGCCAGAACAAGGCCGACCCGCGGAGTATGAAGTCCGCGATCCTCATGGCCGCCGATCTCGCCGAGCGGCGGCGGAACAAAGCCCGCACCGCCGCGGCAACGGCATAACTTCAACAGACAGTTCTTGCGACGAGGCACGACCGTCAGGAAGTGTTGCCGGAACCATGAAAGCTCCGGGGTTGTTCGTGTTGGATTGACTCTTCTACGAACGAGCGAACTCTACATCCGTATCAACGCACTGCCCCACGTCAGCCCGGCACCGACGGCGAGGAAGAGGACGAGATCGCCTTCAGCACAGCGGCCTTCGCGGACGGCTTCGTCGAGGGCGATCGGCACGCTGGCGGCGCTCGTGTTGCCGTAGCGGTCGATGTTGATGACCGCCTTTTCCCGCGGCAGGCCCAAACGGTTCAGGACGCTGTCGATGATGCGGGCGTTGCTCTGGTGCGGAATGACGAGCTTGATGTCGTCCGCGGCCAGACCGGTCGTGCGGAGGGCACGATCGACGAGCTCGTCGAGCCGCGTGACCGCGAACTTGAAGACCTCGCGGCCTCGCATCTTCAGGTAGTGGTTGCCGGCGGCGACCATCTTCTCGTTGATTGGGTTGCGGCTGCCGGGCGGGCAGTTGATGAATTCCCAGCCGCCGCCGTCGGCATGGAGCTCGCTGTAGAGCAGGCCGCGGGCGGTCGCGTCGTCGGCGGGTTGGTCCGACGCTCGCAGGACCGCCGCCCCGGCCCCGTCGCCCCAGAGGATGCAGCTCGTGCGGTCGCTGTAGTCGGTGATGCTGCTGAGCGTGTCGGCCCCGATGAGCAGAATGTTCTTGTAGCGGCCGGATTCGATGAGGGCGCTGGCGAACTGCAGGCCGTAGACGAAGCCGCTGCAGGCGGCGTTGAGGTCGATGGCGGGCGTGCGGT
>CAYQCT010000101.1:3696-9323 GCA_964416015.1 uncultured Tepidisphaerales bacterium | reverse complement strand
CGTCATCATGTCGGGCGTGATCGTCGCGACGAGGATCAGGTCCAGGTCCTTGGCCTCAAGCTTGGCCTCGCGAAGGGCCCGCGTCGCGGCCTTGCTGGCCATGACGCTCGTGCTCTCGCCAGCCGCAGCGATGCGACGTTCCTTGATGCCGGTCCGCTGGACGATCCACTCGTCGTTCGTGTCAACGAGCTTGGCCAGGTCCTCGTTGCTCAGCACCCGCTCGGGCAGGTACCGGCCGGTGCCGACGACGACAGCACGGCGAGTCGTAGCGGGTGCATCTGCGGACACTCTGAAGCGTAGGCCGATCCGCAAGTTAGAGCATGTGGTTCGGCCACGCCGCCGGACCGCCCTACCGGGTTCGGCCAGCCGGCGGTATCTCGAGACCGTCGGCTCGATCTCGCACGCCGTCGTCGAGGATTGAACCTTCCAGCGAACGCGCTTGCATTGTCATCTCGGAGAATGAACCTCTATGTACTTCATTCACAGAACCATCGAATTTCATGACATTCGCAGTAGCATCGTGCCGATCGTCGGTCCATCTATCAGCCACTCCGTCGGGAAGGTGCGACGGGCTGTAAGCGTCGCGATACTCGAGATGGAAGACGAAGTTATGTGGTGAGCGTGATTCTGAGTCTTCACCGAACGCGTCTGCCGCTTCCACAAACCAGAGCACGTCGGACGGTCGGCGGATGCGGGCGAGCTTTGTCGGGCCGGCCGGTTGCCAGTCGGGGCTCGACTCGACTTGGAACGCGTTGACGACGTACCCGCCGGGCACGCGGCCGGCGAGCGGGTGGGCGGCGCAGGTAAGCACGTCCTGCTCCGCCGCCAGGAGCGTCGCCAAGCCGTTGTCCTGCAACGCTTCCTGCCAACGCTCGACGTTCGTCGGCTCGAGGTACGGTCCGACGAGGACGACCCACGACGGCCGATCCTCCGCCCACGGCGGCGGCGTGTGATCCCGCGGAACATACCCGTCGTAGTCGCCCGCATACGAGACGAAGGAAATTCCGATCTGTCGCAAATTGGACGCACATTGCACCGACTGCCCCGAGCCGCGGGCACGAGAAAGCACCGGCACGAGAATCGCCAGCAGCACCGCCAGAAGTCCGAGGACGACAACCAGTTCCGTCAGCGAGAACGCGAACCGTGTTACAACGTGCTTCCGCTTGAGAACGATCATGCCTTTTTCCTCTTGCCGAGGGGGGGGGTGTTGGTACGCTACGCGGATCAAGAGCGTGTGCTTCCTTGAGCCACCGTACATGAATCCTTCTCGAAGAGGAACAGACATGAACAGTAACCTGAACAAGTCAGGTAGAGTCGCAGCTGTCCTGGGCGGCCTGGCCGTTATGGCAACGGCTGGCGTCTTCGCGAGTTCTGCGTACGACGGCGACCCGCCGGTCGACCCGACGCACCCTGACCCGCTCGGCCCGCAAGAGGGCGACCCGCCGGAAGAGCTCGATGAATGTGGTGCGGGTGCGATCGAAGAAGACGACGCGACGCCGACGGATCCGGGCGTAATCGTGACTTTCGTCCCGTTCGAGAACCGGGGAGCCGGCGACGCAACCACGTTCCTGCTCGTCAATTGCCTGGCTTAGCAGTCGGTCTGAAGCAGCGACTCATCCCTTTTGCACTTGAGCGACAACATTCTTATCGCCTCCTCGCCTACACCGGAGCATTATGAACGAAGCAACTTCCTCACGTTTCATCTGCGGCCTTGCCGCATCCGTTGCAGTGATTCTTGCCCTGACAACAGCCTCTGCTGACCCGAACGACGCGATTGGAGGGGACAAGTGGACTGACTGTGGTGCGTGCAGAACGGTGAAGACCGAGAACTGCAACACCCCGGCCTGTGGAACTGTGGTTCAGTGCGACGGCAGCAGATTAAATAGAACTTGTCAGCGCCATGAGACAGACGCTGGAACAGGAATCACCACCTGCAAGAATCCTGCTGTTGCCGGTTGTAGCGGCGTCGGTGAAGCAGCGACTGAGCGTTGCGGTTAGGCTTAAGGGGCCGAATTTGCGGGAATTGTTCCATCCGAACCCTCAGCATCGCCCGTCTGCTGTTTCGACTCCGTTATCAGCTTTACCGGATGCTCGCGTTGCCACTAAATAGAATCGCGCGTTTTCGCTGGACGAAAAGTATCATAAGCGGGAAGGTTTTTGCTGTTTTCATCGCTTCTTTATTCGCTTGTGGCCTCGTGCGGGCGGAGGAATCACCACGCGACGGCGGAGAATCATCTCTTCGCGACTTCGTTGTTGACGTAGACGTGCCGCGGCTTGACGATTCAGTGAAGCTTGCGGGTTGGGTTCCACGAGATCGGTTCCTCTCTTACTCTGGTTACGAGACCGGCAGAAGCTTGGACGCCGACAGTAGTGAGCAGCGGTCCGAAGTAGTGGCCGAGATCTTTCTGGGCAGCGATCTATGGGCCGGGAGCATGACGTATCAGATCGACCCTTACCAGAGCCAAATGGTCTGGATCCTTCGAGACTCGACCCTGTACGAGTTTGGCCTCAACTGGTCACCCGGCGGTGATAGTCCTCAAGTCGCTACGTCAGTCGCGACAACAACGCCCACCTTCGTTCTTGATCGACTCCGCTCGGTCATGGGCATGCGACAAGGGCAGGGAATGCTACTCCTCCGCTCGCCCGTGCCTGAAGGGAATGCCGTAGATCTTGCCGCCGTGGCGAATGCAGCCGGAACCAACAGTTGGTCTGCTGACCTGCAGCACTCGACAGATGGGAGCTTGAAGACCCTTGATATAGCATTTGGTTATCAAGATTTGGTTGCGGCGCCAAACAAGACACTGCAAGTCGCACAAAAGGCGACGATTTCACAGTTTCAACAGCCTTCACCGAATGACGGATCGGTTTCGGATGCTCCCGTGATGCCGCATTTTCTACGAGGCAGCGGGCGATACGAGATCACGAAGGAAGGCAAAGCGGGAGCGGAACGAACGGGCCGGGTGCACGAAGTGGAGCTGCGGTTGCAAGAGGTGCGGCCGATGACCGACGAGGAAGCTTTGGCCCACTTTACGCGTCATCTTCCGGATGGCAGTCCGATCCACGCCTGGCGGGATGATCCCGTGGAGGACGGCCTGACCCGCGAGTGGCGGGACGGGGCGGTGCGGGTCGTGTACGACGAGGCGGCGGCACGGCGGGTCGAGGAGAGCGTCGCGACGCTGCCGCCGGCGACGGGGGCACGCCTTGGAACCCTCGCCGGGCTCGGCGGGCTGATGATCGGTTCGCTCGCCGCGGCCGGGGGGATGGTGTACCTCGCCGTTCGTCGGAGCAGAGGGACGGATGCTTCGGCGAAGGAGGCGGCGTGAACGTCGCACGCGTCCTGCTCTGCCTCACAACGGTCGTGTCGCTTGCCGCCGCCAGCAGGACAGAAGAAGCTTTGTCAGATGCGGACAGCCAGCGTATTTCTCACTACATCGTTGAAGTTGAAGTGCCATGGCTTGACCAACCGATTCGTCTTGCGCATTGGGTTCCAACAAACCGGTTGATCTTATATGACGGATATGAGGCGGGCAAAAGCGTAGTCGCTGATGGCAGTATGCAGCGTGCACGTCTAACGATGCAAATTTTTCTTGGCAGTAAAATATGGGCCGGTAGTACAACGCATCAGCTTGAGCCGTACCAGAGTCAATCGGTGTGGATGCTTCAAGGGGCAACCTTGTACGAGTTTGCCCTCAATTGGACTCCCGAAGTTGCTGGCCCCCACATCTCTACCTCCGTAGCGACAACAACGCCGCACTACCTTCTAACACGCCTGCAGGCGGTTCTAGGCACGCAGCAAGGGCTCGGGATGTTCTTGCTACGTTCACCTGCTCCTGAATCAGAAGCCGTTAGTCTTGCCGAATTGGAAGAAGTTTCTGGAACCAGCGACTGGTCTGCAGAAACAGATCATTCTGAAGATGGCACTCTGCATTCTCTTCACGTTGCATTCGACTATCGCGACCCTTCAACGGATCCAGCCGGGACGCGGCATATCTACCAGGAGGCGACGCTGTCAGAGTTCGCCCCTTCGCCGTCGTTTCGCGGTTCGGTCTCAGAAGCTGTTGTGATCCCTCACCTCATGCAGGCAAGTGGGCGGTACGAAGTATGGAAAGAAGGCACACACGGAGTGCAGCGAACGGGCCGCGTGCACGAAGTGGAGCTGCGGTTGCAAGAGGTGCGGCCGATGACCGACGAGGAAGCTTTGGCCCACTTTACGCGTCATCTTCCGGATGGCAGTCCGATCCACGCCTGGCGGGATGATCCCGTGGAGGACGGCCTGACCCGCGAGTGGCGGGACGGGGCGGTGCGGGTCGTGTACGACGAGGCGGCGGCACGGCGGGTCGAGGAGAGCGTCGCGACGCTGCCGCCGGCGACGGGGGCACGCCTTGGAACCCTCGCCGGGCTCGGCGGGCTGATGATCGGTTCGCTCGCCGCGGCCGGGGGGATGGTGTACCTCGCCGTTCGTCGGAGCAGAGGGACGGATGCTTCGGCGAAGGAGGCGGCGTGAACGTCGCATGTGTCTTGTTCGGCCTCGTCGCGACCTTGTCGCTCGTCGGCTTCGCGGCCGGGGCGGAGCATCATGATCATCATGGCGAAGGGCCGAATCTGCGTGGGCCGTACTGCGGCATTTACGCCCTGCACGCCGCCGGTCGCTCCTTCAGCGTGGAGCAGCCGATCGCGTCGCTGCTGCAGCCCGCCTTCGTCAGCTCGCACCACGGCAGCACCGCCAACGATCTGGTCGAGGCGGCGGCGTCGCTCGGCCTCCACGCTCGGGCGTTCGGCGGGTTGACTCGAATCGACCTGCTCGCGGCCGGCGTGCCGATGATCCTGCACGTCCGCTCGACCTACGACGCCCCGGAGTACGACCACTGGACGCTGGTCCTGCGGGCCGATTTGGGCGGGGCCGACGTGCTGAGCGATGTGGGGACGATCGAGCGGGTGCCGCTGGCGGACCTGGTGACGCGGTGGAGCGGGACGGCCGTGGCGGTCGATGCGACGCCGGTCTCGTCCTGGTTTCGCGTGCCGTTCTGGCTCGGCATGATCGGTGTTGCGGCGGCGACGGGAGCAGTGGCGTTCGTCGGCCGGTCGTACGTGCCGGAGGTCGGCGGCGGACGTGCCGTGCTGGTCGGCAGCGGGATCATTCTCGGCGGCGGCGTGCTGGCGTCGCTGGTGCACGCCGCGGTCGACCCGGCGAGCCTGCCGCGACACGACGAGGCCCGGGCCGGCGTCGTCGCCCGGAACGTCGGCCGGTTCCTGCCGCGGGTCTCGACCGACGAGCTGTGTCGCCCGTCGGCTGCACGATCTGGGGCACCGAAATTTGGCGATCTACGAGGCTGGCTTTGTCGCCTGGGAGCAGGGCCAACTGCCGGTGTCGCGGCCGGGAGCATCGCGATGACCGCGATTGGCTTCGGATGGGCAGCCGGCGTCGTGCTGGCGGCTCGGGTCGTGCTCGGGCTCGTCTTCGTCTACAGCGGCCTGGTCAAGATCTGGCAGCCGTTCGATTTTCTCGATGCCGTGTACGGCTACGAATTGACCGGCCGCGTCGGGTCGGTGGCGGTCGCGACGATCGTGCCGTGGGCGGAGGTGGTTCTTGGGGTGACGCTGCTCGCCGGCTTGCTGCGAGAGGCGGC
>CAYQCT010000101.1:1642-3686 GCA_964416015.1 uncultured Tepidisphaerales bacterium | reverse complement strand
GTTTCTTTAGTCGTGCTTCTGGGCTTTGTCGCGTTGCAAGGCTGGGCCATCGCTCGCGGGTTGCAGGTGCCCTGCGGGTGCTTCGGCAGCAGCTCCGGCGGCGAGGAGGCGACGCTGGTCGGCGTGGCGTCGTTGACGCGGACGGGCGTGCTGGCGTTGCTCGCGGCGGCCGGGTGGTGCGCCGTCTGGTCGCTACGTCGACGGCAGGAGATGGACGGCGTCAGCCTTGCGAGAGCTTGAGTTGTTCGACGAAGGCCGCGTGTTCGGGGGTGTCGCAACCTCGGTGCACGGCGTCGGCGAGCTTGGGCAGGTCGCCGGCGAGCAGGGCCGGGCCGTCGAGCCAGAGGCCGGGAAAGACGCGGCTTTTGAGCAAGCCGTCGGCCGGGTCCGGCGGCAGTTCCTCGAAGCGGCCGTTGGTCAGGACGTAGTACGTTCCGTGGGCCGGCTCGTCTTCGCAGAGGAGAACGATGTACTCGCGGACGCCGTTGCGTTGGTAGGCATTGAACTTGGCGTTGAGGTCGATGCTGGCGGTGGAGGCGGCGACTTCGCCGACGAGCTCGGGGGCGTTCGCGATGTACTTCTTGTTGCCACGTTGGACGGTCCGCGTCTGCCCGCCGACGGCTTCGGGGATGCCGAGCAGGACGTCGGGCTGGGGTTCGTTGTCGTTGTCGGCGAAGATGGTCCCGTCGGTGCCGAGCATTAGGCCGGGCGTTTGCAGGCAGTACAGGAAGAGCCAGCCGTTGAAGTAGCTGTGCGGCCTTGAGTGCTTGTCGATGCTGACGGGAGAGGGCATGCCGTTGGTGCTGTGGACGTAGACGATTCCTTCGACAAGCTCGGCCCGCGTGCCTTCGCCCATGGCCTCGTAGCGGCGGTGAAACTCCTCCCGCGTCAGGTGATCGCCGTTCCGCAACGGCGGCACGATCGCCGGGCCGCGGTGCGGACGGAGCGGCGGTGCAAAGGGCTCGACCATGCAGTCATTCTACAAAGAATCATCACGACGAGGCACGACCGTCAGGGAGAGCGATCGCAAAATGCGATGTCGAATAGGGTGCGTCGCCTGGCAGAACAGACATCGGCTACGCCGATCGCTCTCCCTCACGGTCGTGCCTCGTCGCGAACGCGTTCAGGCGGGGACGCTTTGGGCGATGTGGTTGACGATCTTGTGGTTCACGTCGCTCGCGACCAGCTGGCGGCCGGCGCGGATCGCGTTGCAGATCGTGCGGGCGTCGCTGGCGCCGTGGGCGATGAGCGTGTAGCCGTTGACGCCGAGCAAGGGTGCCCCGCCGTACTGCTGCCAGTCGTGGCGGCGTTGGATCTTGCCCAGCACCTGCTTCATCGGGTCGAGCATTTGCGGGGCGGCCTCGGCCAGCTCGAAGAGGACGGTGCGGAACAGGCCGTCGGCCAGGCCTTCGAAGCTCTTGAGCATTACGTTGCCGACGAAGCCGTCGCAGACGACGACGTCGACGACGCCCTTGAAAAAGTCGCGGCCTTCGAGGTTGCCGACGAAGTTGATCTGACCCTCGTTCTTCAGCAGCTTGTGGGCACCCTTGGTCACGTCGTTGCCCTTGGCGGCCTCCTCGCCGACGCTGATCAGGCCGACGCGGGGCAGCTCGACGCCGCAGACCGCCCGGCTGTAGGCACCGGCCATGATCGCGTAGTGCAGCAGGTGATGCGGCTGCGGATCGACGTTCGCCCCGGCATCGCACAGCACGACCGGCCCGTGGAACGTCGGAATGACGACCGCAATGCCCGGACGGGCCACGCCCGGCAGGCTCCGCATGCGGAGTTGGCTCGCCGCGACGCAGGCACCGGTGTTGCCGGCCGACAGGAAGACGTCGGCCTCGCCGTCGGCGACAAGCTTGGCGGCGACGCCGATCGAGCTCTTGCGTTTGCGACGAATGGCCTCGACGGGCGACTCGTCCATCGCGATGACCTCGTCGGCCTGGACGACCTTGACGAGATTGCCCGCCCGATCCAGGCCGGCTTCGCGGAAGCAGTCGAGGGTGTCGATGCGGTCACCGACGAGCAGGAGCTGCTCGCCCTC
>CAYQCT010000101.1:0-1632 GCA_964416015.1 uncultured Tepidisphaerales bacterium | reverse complement strand
GAAGAGCTACGAGAGCGACCTGGGCCTCAAGAAGCAGGAGCTGCTCGCCCTCGGTCATGTCCGCGACGGCCTTGCCGCAGCCTTTGAGGATCTCGGCCGGGGCGTGGTCGCCGCCCATGACATCGACGGCCACACGCATCGGACGGTTCGGGGCCGGGTCGCTCATACGCGTCGGGATTGCG
Organism: uncultured Tepidisphaerales bacterium; assembly: GCA_964416015.1. Classification (GTDB taxonomy): domain Bacteria; phylum Planctomycetota; class Phycisphaerae; order Tepidisphaerales; family Tepidisphaeraceae; genus JBCDKH01. The sequence goes on along the minus strand of CAYQCT010000101.1, from coordinate 1,450 downwards.
GGGCACAACGAACTACTCGCCGTTCTTGAGGCCGAGCGCCTCGAGATTCAGGCTGAGCTTGGGATTGACGAAGCCGCAGTTGCCGCACGCAACGTGCGGCAGCTTCGCCGAGCCGCAGTTGCGACAGCGGACGTAGTGGGCCGCCTCCAACGCGTGGTGGCTGCGGCGGCTCCGCTTGCGACTTTTGCTCGTTCGTTGGGCAGGCAGCATGGCATTCGTCCGGCCGGCGTCATGCGGCGGGCCCCCACCGTAGGTCGGCCGCCCCGCAGGTCAACCGACGTCGTTCGGCCGCGTCGTCGGTTGCGTCGTCGGTTGCGTCGTCGGCGTCCAATCGTCCGTCGCCGGCTGCATCGTCGCAGCCGACTCTTCGACCACCAGCACGACTACCGGCACGCGTTCCTCGGCCGCCTCGTCGATGCCCATCGCCCGCCGGCTCGTCAGGTTCATCACGTCCGGCCGCTCGCCCTCGTTCAGCTCGTTCGCCACCGCCGCCGCGACGTCACGTTGCAGCGACGCCGTCGACCGGTCTGCCGCAGCGAAGGTGCCGATGCGGCCCAGGTCCAACTGCCCGTCCGCGTCGACCGCCGCTTCGGTCCGTCCGCCTGCGGGCATCTCGACCCGCACCGCGTCGCCCGCCCGCAGCGGACGCCGATCCGCCTTGAGCCGCTCGGCCGCCTCGTACGAACGCCCGCCCGGCACGTCCGCCCGGTGCTTCGTCACTGCCGACGTTTCCACGGCCACCCGCAAATCGTCCTCGATCTGCCGACGCACTTCCGCCGCCAGCTCCCGCGTCGTCAGGCCCGCCGCATCCAAAGGCTCGAGCCCCAGCCCGGCCAGGTCGCCAAACCCGTCCGCATCCACCGGCACCTCGACGCGGGCCACCGGCGCGTTCGCCGTCGCCGGCGTGTCGTTGTCCTCGCCGCCTTCGGGCGTGAACGCCTGCTTCAGCACCTCCGGCACGCCCGACGGCAGCGGCCGCGACGGGTCGGTCCGGCGGATGCTCAGCACCAGCACGTCGTTCGGAAAGACCAGCCGACGCCCCTTCGCCGCCCGCTCCCGGGCCGCCTTCGCCGCCGGATCCTCGGTCGGCGGCGGCTGCGGGATCCGCATCGCGTTCGGGGCCGAGCTGATCCGGCCCTGCGGTCGCAGCTTCTGCCACAACACCACCGGCCGGGCCGACGTCGACAGGGTCGCCTTCGCCACCAGCTCCGAGACCGTCCGCCGCGACACGCCCGTCTCGCTGACCAGCAGCACGCTCGGCCGGTCGCTCTCGATCATCTCACGCTGCACCGCCGACGCCCGCCGCAGCCGACCATCAAGGCCGCCGAAGTATCGCTCGGCCGCCCGTCGTGCCCCGGCCCGCCGCGGCAGCACGTCCGCCCCGGCCATCGCCAGCTCCGCCGCCATCTGCGACGCCGCCTCCTGCCCGCGGTCGGCCGGCACCGTCGCG
>CAYQCT010000100.1:3841-12614 GCA_964416015.1 uncultured Tepidisphaerales bacterium | reverse complement strand
CTCCAACAGATCGCCGATTTCCGTCGCCTCGTAGCGGCCGAGCGCGGCCGCGAGCGCGATGCACTCGTGCCACGCTGCGAGCGAATCGGCGGAGTCTTGCGGATGTTTAAGCAACTCCGCGAGACCCGCCTCGCGCGGCGGCCGACTCGGATCCGCGAACCAAGTCGCCGCCGGGCCGACGGTCTGCCACGTCGAGTAGCTCGCCTGCTCCAGCTTCGCCAATTCGTCCGCCAGCGGCCTCGACGCGCCCTGCCGGGCCTGCGCACACGCCGCCTCGAGGAGCGGCCGCGCCGCGTCCGCCCATGGCGTGCCGTTCGCAACGCGTCGTGTACCCTCGGCCATAACAGCAGCCGACTTCTCGGCCGACGACGCAATCTACGGCCCGGCCGCCGCCGCAGCAAACGCGTTCTCAGGCCGGCGCGAGATCCCGCACCATCAGCTCCGCGTACTGCCGCCCGTTCCACTCCGACAACGTCACCTCGCCGGCCACGTCGACAGCGTCACCCGCGCGGAACCTGCCCGACTCGCCGCCGAAGCCGAAGGCAATCCCTTTGAGCAACCGACCCGCGCCGGCATCGAGCTTGATCTGCAAATGCGCGTCTTCTTTGCCGCACGCGTTGGCCTTCAACAACGATACTTCCCGCAAGGCCACGATCGGGCGCGGGTTGGCTCGGCCGAACGGACCAAGCCTCGCAAGCTCCTTCGCAAGCGCCGCGCTCACGTCGCTCGCCTCGATCTCCGCATCGACCCGCAGCACCGGCCGCAGGTCGTCCGCCGACAGCTTCGCCGCGGCGACTTCGGCAAACTTCCGACGGAACGTCTCGACATTTTCGATCTTCAGTCGCAACCCCGCCGCCGCCGCGTGGCCGCCGTGACCGTCGAGCAGCTCGTCGCACGCCGCCAACGCCTCGGCCAGGTGAAAGCCGTCGATGCTCCGCGCGCTGCCCGACGCGATGCCGGTCTCGACGTCGTGACTCAGCACGACGCAAGGCCGATGAAACTGATCGACGAGCCGGCTCGCCACGATGCCGACGACGCCCGCGTGCCAGCCGTCGCCGCAAAGCACGATCGCGCGGTGCCCGTCGCCGTCCCAACCGTTGCTGCGAACTAGCTCTTCTGCGTCGCGGACGATCGACCGCTGCGTCGACTGGCGGCCGCGATTCTTCTGCTCGAGCTCGTCGGCGATCAGTCGGGCACGTTCCGGCGTCGCCGTCGTCAGCATCTCGACGGCCTCGCGGGCATGGCCCATGCGGCCGCACGCGTTGAGCCGCGGGCCCAGCTTGAAGCCGACGTCGAAGCTGTCGACACTCTGCCCGCCGAGCCCGGCCGAGTCGATCAACGCACGCAGCCCCGCGAGCCGCGTCTTCGTCAACCCACCGAGACCGTGGGAGACGATTGCACGGTTTTCGCCAGTCAATGGCCCAACGTCGGCAACCGTCCCCAACGCGGCGAGCGCGAGAGCGTCGACGAGAAACGACTTCATCGGCCCGTTGACGCGGCCGCCGCCGGCGAGGCACTTGCCGACCTGCCACGCGAGCTTGAACGCGACGCCTGCCCCAACAAGATCACCGTTCGGCGAAGCCGCCGCTCCCGGCAGCCGCGGATGCACGAGCCACTGCGTCGCCGGCAACACCGCCTCGCCGTCAGCATCACGCGTCCACTCGTGATGGTCAGTCAGGATCAGGTCGAGCCCGAGCTCCGCCGCCCGTGCTGCCGGCTCGACCGCCGTGATACCGCAGTCGACGCTGATGACGAGCGTTACGTCCTTCGCCGCCAACTCGTCCATCGCCTCGGCGTGCAGGCCGTAGCCTTCGTCGATGCGGTGCGGGATGTAGCTAATGATCTTCTCGGCCGGGTGGTCGAGGGTGACGAGCGCGTGCCAGAGGATGGCCGTCGCGGTGACGCCGTCAACGTCGTAGTCGCCGTAGATCGCGACGCGCTCGCCGTCGCGGACGGCCTGTGCGATGCGTTCGGCCGCGGCTTCAACACCGGGCACGGTCGTCGGCTCGTGCAAATCCTTGAGCGTCGGCCGTAGAAAGCTCCGCGCGGCGTCGGCGTCTCTCGCGGAAAAGCCGCGGTTCACGAGGGCCGAGGCCGTGACCGTCGAGATCCGCAGCACGTCCGCCAGTGCCCGCACCGCGACGGGATCAGGCGTCTGAACGAGCCACTTCCGCCGCGGCAGCGTCGCCCGCGTCACCGGCGTGCGTAGCTCGGCCGGGGCAACTCCGTTTGCCGTGGAAATCACCCGGACATCCTTGCAGGTCCGCCGCGCGCTGTCACAAAAGAACCCGCCCCGCGTCGGCGGTTGCATCGACGCGGTCGGTTGCACTACACCGGCTGCAGCATGGGTCAAGCGATCAGCAACAACCTTCCCGCACTCCTCGCATTCGGTCTCTTCATCGGCGTCTTCGCCGGTCTGTTCGGCCTCGGCGGCGGCGCGATCCTGGTGCCGTTGCTCGTCCTGCTCTTCGCCAAAGACCAGGCCACGGCACAGGGGACCAGCCTCGCGATGATCCTCGCCCCGACCGCCGCGCCGGCCATCCTCCGCTACCACCAGGCCGGGGCGGTCGACTGGCGCATGGTCCTCTACGTCGCTCCGACCATGCTCGTCGGCAGTTACTTCGGGGCGAAGCTCGCGGTGAATCTGCCGCAGGACGTCCTCCGCGTCGGCTTCGCGGTGGTGCTCACCTACATCGCCGCGTACATGATCTTCGGCAAGCTGCCGAGCCAGCCGCGGGCGATGCTCTGGAGCCTGGTCCCGGTCCTCGTTGTCGTCGGCCTCGTCTTTGCCAGCGGCGTGTACCGACTGGTCTCACTCCGCACGCTGGGCGCCGAAGCCTCGCCGGCAACGCCCGAAGTGGCGGATTAACGTCGATCGGCTACTGCCGGACCAGGATCGCGACACCGTGCGACGGCATCGACAGTAAGACCTTGTTCTGCACATTCATGAGGTCGCCACCAACTTGGATTGTGGGCCGCCCGTCCTCCGCCTTCGCAACTGTTGCGGATGCATCGTCGACATAGTCGACATACTGCCCCGGCGTTGCCTCGAAGGTCACATCCGTCGCGTCACCACGATTGATGACGACGTAGGCCAGCGACTCGCCGTCCAGTTGCCGAGCGAAGACCAGGACGCCGTTGTCGTCGTCGGTCATCACCGGCTGGAAGTCGCCCGTGCGTAGTGCGGGCACCGCGTGGCGAATGGCGATCGCGCGTTGGAAGTAGTCGAAGGTATCCTGATCGAAGCCGTCGCTGCTGCCCTCGTACGGACCCTGGTCCGGCCACGGGAAGGGCTGGCGGTTGCTCGGATCGTCCGGCGACCACATGCCGGCCTCGTCGCCGTAGTAGGTCATCGGGGCACCGACAAACGCGTGCTGGAAGAAGACAAGTTGCCGCATGCGGGCCCGCTCTTCCTCATTCGGCTTACGCGCCGAGTACATGGGGCCGTCGAAGCTTCTAGCGTTGTCCTGCGGGCGATTTGCGCCGTCGTACGGACGGTCCGGGTTGACGAACATCGACGCGAGCCGGTCCGTGTCGTGGCTGCCCATCAGGTTCTGCTGGGCGTATGTGATCGGCCGGGGGTAGCGGTTCACGACGGCTTCCAGCCGACTCATGAACTCGCTCGGCGAGATGGCGGTGTCCTGATCAACAAAGAAGTCCTGCGTCGGCATCGAGAACTGATAATTCATCACCGCATCAAACTGATCACCCTTCAGCCATGCGTCCGCCCACGACCAGATTTCGCCGACGATATAGGCATCGGGGTTCGTCTCCTTGACGAGCTTTCGCCAGTCGACCCAGAACGGGTGCGGGATGTCGCCCGGCACATCGAGCCGCCAGCCGTCGATGCCGTCGTCGGTCGAAGGATCGCCGTCCGGATCGAGCCAGCGCTTCGTGATCGCGAAGATGTGCTCCCGCGGCCCGGGTGCCAGGCCCAGCTCCGGATCTTGGGAGAAGGTCGGCAACGCCCCGCTCGGCCCGTCCCACGCTTTCCACTGAATCCCGCCGGGCTCACCCGGCTCGCCGCCGGTGCCCCAGTCGGTGATGACGAACCAGTCGGCGTACTCGCTGTCTTGGCCATTCTCTAAAACGTCCTGGAACAGCGGATGCGCCCTGCCGACATGGTTGAAGACGCCGTCGATGACGACCTTGAAGCCTTGCGCCTTGGCCTCTTGCAGGAAGTCGAGGAAGACCTTGTCGCTTTCGGACCAGACCCAAGTCGACGGGTCCGCCTTGTCGCCGCCATAGTTCGGCGGATACTCGCCGCCCTCGTGTAGAACGCCGAAGTTGTCGTCGACATGCCGGAAGTCGGACGTGTCGTACTTGTGCATCGACTCGCCTTCGAAGACCGGGTTAAAGTAGATCGCCGTGATGCCGAGCTCCTTCAAGTAAGGAAGTTTCTCCTTTACGCCCTGGATGTCGCCGCCGTACCGCCGGTCCCAGACGTCGCCGGTGCCGGTGTAGAAGTTGTCGGCCGCGTCGGTCGGTGCCGTTTCGCCGGCAAGGACGTCCCACCAGTTGGTGTTCCAGCCGACGAGGTTTTCATAGTCGAACCGGCCGGGGTCGTTGTCGGGGTTTCCGTTGCGGAACCGCTCGGGGAAGATCTGGTACCAGACGGCGTGCGTGGCCCACTTGGGGACGTCGAACGACACCGGCTCAAGAATCCAAACCTTATCTGGATCATTCTCATTGACAACTGGAGCTAGTTCATAAGGACCTTTTGGCCCGAGAAACCATGTCTCGGCATCGGCCTTGAAAGAATCTTTGAGTTCAAAGTAGTAAGAGATTGCCAGTTCATCTCGCGAATCGTTGACTTGCCGGTGACTAGATACGCCATCTCCGACTACGTACTCCCACACATCATATCCGCCGCTTGTCGACACCTTCTCCATCGGCCTACTGCTGGTTAGTGAAGCAGAATTATCTAATTTTGTAAAGCTGGCGGAGACTATAACGCTCTTCACGTCGTCCGCCAGCGTACGAAGACGAAGCCGCACTCTCGCATCGTCTACCGGGATTGCGTCACCGACCCTATCGTGCTGCACGAAGTTAAAGTTGATATCGTTCTCCTCCGGCGGCGGAGCCTTCCTGATGTCAGGCCCCACCACCACGCCGCTGTTCTCGCCGCCGTAGCCGTCGCCTTTGCGTAGCTCGGCGTCGTCGGTCGGGTCCGCGATCCACCGGTCGCCGTCGATGACGAACTTGTACCCGTACTGGCCCGGCGACATCGGCATCGCCAGTTCCCAGATGTTGTCGCTGTTGAGGTCGAGCATCACGTCGGCCCCGGCGTTCCAGCCGTTGAAGTCGCCGGCGACCGCGACGCTCGTCGGCTTGTCGTCCCAGTCGCTGGCGTCGAGCCGGAACATGACCTGGTAGCCCGTGTCTGTCTTCGTTGCGACCGCCTCGGCAGGGGCGTCGGCGGCGGGCAGCAGGACACCGACCGTCGCGGCGACGGCGGCGAGAAGCGTGGCGTGCGTCTTGAAGTTCATGCGTTCCTCCGTGTTCCGTAGGTCGTGCTTCAGCACGACAGGAACGAATTATGTGTCGAATATCTTTGTCGTGCTGAAGCACGACCTACGTCGAGGCTTAGGTTCTTCGGGCGATACTCGTCGAGTCGCGAATGACGAGATGCGTATCGAGCGTCTCGCGGACCGACGGCCGCTTGCCTTCGATCCGCTCGATCAGCCGGATGCACGCCCGCCGGCCGACGTCGTACAGCGGCAGGTGGATCGTCGTCAGGGCCGGGTTCACGAAGGCCGCGTGCGGCAGGTCGTCGAAGCCGACGACGCTGACGTCCTGCGGGACGCGGTGGCCGGTGCGCTGCAGCCAGCTCATCGCGCCGATCGCCATCTTGTCGCTCATGGCAAGCACGGCGGTCGTTTCGGGGTGGTGTCCAAACAACCGCTCGCAGGCCGCGGCACCGCCAAGTTCGGTGAACTCGCCGTCGTGCACGCGGGTCTCGGCCGGGTCGACGCCAAGCTCTTCGAGCTTGTTTCGCCACGCTTGCCGCTTGTCGCGGACGGTCGCAATCTGCGGGGCCGCCTCGAGCAGGCCGATCTCGCGATGGCCGAGCTGGGCGAGGTAGTTCATCACCTGATCGGCACCCTGCCGGTAATTGCTGGCGACGAAGTCGATCGACTCACAGGCCTCGCACTCGAGTCGATTGTCCACGGCCATCGCGGGAAACTTCTCGTGGCAGAGGTCGCTGGTGTACGTGCTTTCGTCGGTGTGGCCGAGCAGGAGCAGGCCGTCGACAAAGCGACGCTCAAAGAGTTCCATGTACGACCCGCGGCCGATCCAATTGGGCGTGGCCTGTTCGAGCAGCATCTTAAATCCCCGCTCCTGCGCTGCGTCCGTCAGGCCCGCAAGCAACTGGCCGAAGTACGCGTCGGCAAACGCCGTCCGCAGGTCGGGCAGGACGGCGGCGAGGACTTTGACGTACTTGCCGCTGAGCGACTGAGCCAGGCGATTCGGCCGATAGTCGAGCCGCTTCATGACCGCCCGCACCTTGCCAGCCGTCGCGTCGCTGATCCGTTCGGAGTTGTTCAGGACGAGACTGACGGTTGCGACGGAGACATCGGCCTCACGGGCGACGTCGCGGAGGTTCACCGTTGCCGAGCCGCGTCGTCCCGCTCCGCCACGTCGCGTCTGTGCCGGTTGGTCCACCGCGTCCATCATCTTGTTCCGCCGGCCCTCCGTCGAGAGGTGCGTCGGCGAGGAGGACAGATAACGTGACATGATGCTGCAGTGGCTTGGTTAACCGATCTCACAGTACCTTCACCCGGCATCGGAGACAAGTCCTGCCCTCCTTTGGCCGCCTATTTCATGAGCATGCGGTTGATTGCGGCGAGCATCTGCCTGCTGGGAAAGCATTTTCCTGTTGACACGCGGGTCGATCCGCGGAATGATGCCCGCATCGGCCCGAAGACTCAGGTGACTGGGTTCGCCGTTAACCGTTCTACCGCTGCGAGCTCGCAGCCCACGAGGAGAAACAACAGATGCACCCGACCCGCCCACTTGCCGCCGCCGCCGCCGCCCTTGCCCTTGCGGCGCAGGCCGCCTCGGCTCAGTTCGTCGTCGACGGCTCGATCACGCAAGCCGAGTACGGCGTGCCGATCGTCGTCCAGGACACGCCGACCCAGTTCGGCGACAACCAAGGCGAGCTCAACGCCGCCTTCGCCGACTACACGCCCGGCGTCGGCTTGAGCCTCGGCCTCACCGGCAATCTCGAGCAGAACGGCAACGGCCTGGTCATCTTCCTCGACTCGAAGCCCGGCGGCGGCATCGCCAGCGTCGACGAGAACGGCTTCGGCACATTCGGCGCCATCGGCGGCGCACGCACGGACGACTTCGGCACGGACACCGACGGTGCCGACGGCGGGCTCGACGACGACACGAACACGCCGAGCATCCTCGATCCCGGTTTCAACCCGGACTACTCGATCGAGATCAACGGCTTCGAAGGCACGTACTTCGTCAACGTCATCGACCTGACCCGCGGCAACGACGCCGACCCGAACATCGATCGCTTCCTGGGCGGCGTCGCGGCGGATGGCTCGTCGACGACCGCGACCTACACGCTCGACGGCGACGTCGCCGTCGGCGATGTCACCTTCGCCTTCGACAACAGCAACACCGTCGGCGTGAACGGTTTCGACAACGACAACCCGCCCGGCGATCTGGGCGATCCGTTCTCGGCCGTGACAGGATTCGAGGCGTTGTTCAGCGAAGAGTTCCTGATGACGCTCGGCAGCGGCCAGACCAGCATCAAGCTCCTGCCGTTCATCACCAGCGGCGGCGGCGACTTCCTGAGCAACCAGTTCCTGCCCGGCGTCAACGGCGACGGCAACTTCGGCGGCCCGGGCTTCCCCGGCGGCGACGACCGGCTCTTCGACGCCAGCGTCCTCGACGGCGATCAGTTCTTCGAGCTGGCGGTCATCGAAGGCGACGCGAACTACGACGGCGTCGTGAACCTCGCCGACTTCGGCCTGCTCCGCGCCGGCTTCGGCCAGACGAGCACGGTTCGCCAGCCGGCCGACTTCAACCTTGACGGCGTGATCAACCTTGCCGACTTTGGCGTGTTGCGTGCGAACTTCGGCAGCTCGGTCACGCCGGCACAGCTTGCGATGGTCGACGCCTGGGCTGCGTCGGTCGTTCCCGAGCCGACGACGCTCGGCCTCCTCGCCGCCGGCAGCCTGACGCTGCTGGGTCGGCGTCGCTAGTTCCCCACCCCCGGTGCTCCGGGCGGCGAAAGTCGTCCGGGGCGCTTTTGGCGACCAGTCTTGGTCGCATTTCAGAACCAGGAGAACATCGTGCAGACTACAAACATCGTTCTTACATCCGCGGCCTCCCTCGTCACCATCAGCATTGCCTCGGCGGCCACCGTGGACGGGCAACTTGGAGTCGGTGACAGCTACGGAACACCGATCGTCGTGCAGGACACGCAAACCAACTTCGGCGATAACAACGACAGTAGTATCGGGACGGCGAATGGCAGTGAGATCGATGCCGCCTATGGCGAAATCTCCAACGGGAACCTGAACCTGCTGCTTACCGGCAACATCGAGACAAACTTTAACAAGCTGCAGCTGTTCTTCGACACCGGTACGGGTGGGGAGAACAAGCTGACCGGCAACAGCGGCTCGTTTCTACTGGACAACCAAGCCGGCCTCACCTTCGACACCGGTTTCGACGCTGACTACTTCCTGAGCGTTGGTGCCGAGTTCGACAACGGCACGCCAACGATCTTCAACGACTTTTTCACGATCAGCAG
>CAYQCT010000100.1:2998-3831 GCA_964416015.1 uncultured Tepidisphaerales bacterium | reverse complement strand
TGCCGGCAACTCCGGCGGCGGCATCGGCAACCGGCCGATTGACGGCACGGCACAAACGCTCACCAACGGCATCACAGTCGCGCTGAACAACTCGAATCTCGGCGGCGTCGACGGAGGCATTGGCCCTGCAACAAGCGCCCAAGCACTCACGGCTACCACCGGTCTTGAACTAAGCATCCCGCTGTCGGTCCTCGGCAACCCGACCGGCTCGATCGACGTCGTCGCCTACATCAACGGCGGCGGCAGCGACTTCCTGTCGAACCAGGTGCTCGGCGGTATCGGCGGCGGCGACAACTTGGGTGGTGCGTCCGGCGTCAACTTCCAGAACGTTACCGGTGACCAGTTCTTCACCGTCGTTCCCGAGCCGACCGCCCTGGCCGGCGTGGCCCTGCTCGGCCTCGTCGGGCTGCGGCGGCGGCGATAGCACTCTCTCCCCTCGCCCCGTCCGGCATGCTCCGGGCGGGGCTTTCCTCGGCCACTTCTGTTAATCGGTTCAGCAGCAGCATGACTTCCCACCGCCGCCATCTTCGTCCGATCGTTGCCGCGTCGCTGGCGACTGTTGCAATCATGCTGCCGGCGGCGGCGGCGCAGGACGTTTCGGCGCCAGCGATCCTGCAGGTCTTCGAGTCGACGTGGCAGAACACCGAGGCCCGTGCGGCCGACGCGTGGTTGGCGGGTTACGGCAGCGTCTGGGTGCCGCCGCCGGGGCGGGCCGAGCAGGGCGGCGTCAGCGTCGGCTATGACCAGTACGACCGCTTCGACCTCGGACGCTGGGACAGCCAGACGCTTTACGGCACCGAGCGATCCGTCCGTCGCATGATCAGCGGCTGGCA
>CAYQCT010000100.1:0-2988 GCA_964416015.1 uncultured Tepidisphaerales bacterium | reverse complement strand
GCCGCGTGTACGCCGACCTCGTCTGGAACCACAACGGCTTTGCCGACAGCGGCGATCCGGGCTTCGTCGAGGCCGGCGATTATCCCGGCTTCACCATGTCGCTCGACGATGCCGTCGACGGCGACTTCCACAGCGGCTTTGCCACCGGCGTCAACGAGGGCCGGCTGAGCAACCTCGTCGACATCGACCACGAGACGGACTTCCGCTTCATCCGCAACCCGGTCGACCCGAATGACCCGCGGAACATCCCCGCGGGCACGACGCCGACCTTCGGCCGCGTCGCGGACGTGCCGACGGAGGCGAATCGTCGCTTCTACCCGAGCCAGAACGGCCAGTCGCGGACGCTCTTCGACCCGGCGACGAACGAGACGGTCACCGTCTACGACTTCCGCGGCGATGGCAGCGAGGCAGCTGATGGCACGCCGGTGCTCGAGAACGCGACCGGCTACTTGATGCGCAACGCGCAGTGGTATGTCCAGGACGTCGGCTTCGACGGGTTTCGGCTCGACGCCGTCAAGCACTTCGAGCCGTGGGTGCTGAACTACCTCGACCGGGCCGTCTACGGGGCCAACCCGCGGAAGCTGCTCGACGGCAGCACGGACCACGTCTTCAGCTTCGGCGAAGCCCTTGATGGCAGCAGCGATCTGCTCCAGCAGTACACCCGCAAGGACATCGACCCGTCGCAGCCGGACCGCGTCGGCGGCAACCGCGACGTGCTCGACTTCCCGCTGCACTTCGCGCTTAAGGGCAACCTGACGAGCAACGGTTTGGCCAACGACTGGCGGAACATCACGCAGGCCAGCTTCGACCGCAACGACGACGGCCTGGCCAACAACGGCAGCCAGGGCGTGGCCTTCGACGCGTCGCACGACGACTTCGGGGCCGACTTGGGCAACGTCGCCAATGCGTACCTCTCGATGCGGCCGGGCAACTGGGTCGTCTACTTCAACGCCAAGCAGTTCGGCGACGGCCGCGACTTTCCCAGGGACGGCCGCGGCGACGCGCTGGGCGGTCTCTACGGCGACGCGGTCATGACGCTCGTGCAGGCCCGCGCGACGCACGGCCGCGGCAACTACGTCGAACGCTGGATTGACAAGGAGACGCTCGTCTACGAACGCGAGTCATCGGCGATCGTCGGCCTGAGCAACCGGACCGACGGCGGGTTCGACGAGCGGTGGGTCGACACGGGCTTCGCCCCCGGCACGCGGCTGATCGAGCTGAGCGGCAACGCGGAGGATGCGACGGTCGATCCGAACGACGACGTGCCGAGCGTGGTGCGGGTCCGCAGCAACGGCCAGGTGCCGGTTCGTGTGCCGCGGAATGCCGGGCACGGCAACGGCTACGTCATCTACGGCCTGCCGACGCCTGTCGGGACGATGACGATCGAAGGCGCCGCCGGCACGATCGCGGGTGGCACGCCGACGGAGGCGACCAACGGCACGACGCGGCTTGCCGACTACACCGTCGTCACGGCCGACAGCGTCGTCGTCGCACTCGACACGCAGCCGGTGACGCTTGCCGACGGGTACCGCGATTTCGCGGCCGACGGGGACAATGCGTTGCTCAAGGTCAATGCCGGCCTCGACGTCAACGGCAACGGCGTTGTCGACAACGTCACCCCCACCCCCGGCAGCGTCGCCTATGGCTTTGAGACTTTCGCCGATGTGAGCAACCCGCTCGCGCTGGGCGGCGACGGCCGGTTTCGCCAGAGCCTCGACACGACACGTCTTCCGGAGGGAGTCAACTACGTCGAGGCTCGGGCGTTCCGGCAGCGCGACGACGGCGGCCCGGCGGTCTTTTCGACGTTCAAGGAAGTGCTCTACGTCGACCGCCTGCCGCCGGAGTCGGGCGTGAGCGAGGTCGTGCCGTTCGACACGCGCGGCCGCGACTTCCTGATCGAGAGTATCGACGGGACGGCCGACAGCGTGCATGCGTTCCTGAACCTGCCTGCAACCACCGATCCGCTTTCGCTCGTCGACGGCAACAACCGGGCGAGCCGGGTCGATCGTGACCTGTTCAAGTACGGCTTCGGCGGGCTCGTCAACGGCAACAACGTCTTGACCGTCGTCACCTACGAGATCACCGGCAACGTCAACGTCCAGCGGTTCGGCGGCTACAGCTTCGAGACCGGCGTCGGCCTGGGTGTCGGCGACTTGAACGCCAGCGGCGGCTTCGGGCTCGGTGACGTGGCCAACACCGGCTACAGCTTCGAGTCGATCCTCTACGCCCGCGGCGACCGGTTCCACCCGGCTGGCGACGCCGATGCGGACGGCGACGTCGACACGCTCGACCTGTTCCTGCTCGAGCCGATCTACCTGGCCGCCGGCGCGACCACGGCGGCCGAGGCGGCGCGGGCAGCGGAGCTACGTCGTGGCAACGTCAACGAGTTCGGCGGCACCGACGCCTTCGACCTCGACGCCCTCTTCGAGCGGCTCGGCAGCGACGACTGGTTCGCCGACCTCGACGCCGACGGACTTGTCACACAAGACGACGCCGACGTGTTGCTCGGCGAGGTGTTCGAGACGGTCCGCGGCGACGCGAATCTCGACGGCGTCGTGAACCTGGCGGATTTCGGCGTACTGCGGGCAAGCTTCGGCGACGCGGCCGGCTGGGCGGCGGGCGACTTCACGGGCGACGGCGTCGTGAACCTGGCCGACTTCGGTCTGCTACGAAGCAACTTCGGCTTCGACCGTGATGCCGGTCTTGCCGCCGGTTCCTTGATCTTCCCGGCGGATTTGGCCGCCACCGTGCCGGAGCCGGCGGCGGCCGGCGTCATCGTCCTTGGAGGGATCTTCTGCCTGCGGCGTCGCCGCGGTCCCCTTCCCGCGGCCTCGCGTCGCACAACCGGCCCGCGTCACGCGGGCGGAGGAGCACTCTCATGAATCTTCACCATCGTCCCGCCCGCCGGACCGCCGGCTTCACGCTCGTCGAGCTGCTGGTCGTCATCGGCATCATCGCCCTGCTGATCTCGATCCTGCTGCCGACGCT
>CAYQCT010000099.1:11467-13037 GCA_964416015.1 uncultured Tepidisphaerales bacterium | reverse complement strand
ACATCGCTCTGTAGCTATGCCGAAGAAGGGTCCGGACAGAGCAACGATGTCCCCTATTTCCGTCCCCTGCCAGTGACATTGCCTCTCGCTGGTTCCAGGGCATGCCGTTGCCGCCAAGCCCGTTCCTGACGGATCATCCGTACCGGTGGGCGTACATCATCAGCATCTGGGCCGAGTGGAACACGTTGACCCCGGTGCAACAGCAGACGGAGATCGGCAAGACTGTCAATGCTCTATCGCTTCCGATCTGGCCGTAAGCCGATGACGCGGCAGGAGATTCAACCGATGAGGACTCTACTTACAACGTTCGCTGTACTGCTCGTCGCCGTCGCAGCGTTCGGCTTCTTCGTGTGGGCCTTGCTGGGCGCGACTTCCGAGCAAAAGGCGGTGCTCTGGCACATCACCGAGGAACGTCACCCGCGGGACGTCGGGGTGCCGGTCCGCCCGTACAAGCCGGGGCGGGGGCCGACGTACCTCGAACCGGACCGGGTGATGCTCATCCTGCCGACCGGCGAGTCGCACCTGATCGAGCCGGACCTCGCGCAAGTCTGGCAGACCGAGGACGGCGAGATTCGCTCCCTCAAGTTCCTGATGCACGGTACCTTTGCCGAGGAGAACGCGGTGCGGATTAAGGCCGCGATGAAACAGTGGGGCTGCTGGAGCGTCGAGAACCAGGACAAGGTCGACCGCTGGCTGCGACTTGCCACGAGCCACCGAAACGGGGACATCAACAAGTCTCACAACATGGTTCGCCTCGAGCCGAGCGTGGTCAACGGCCTCCTGAGGTCCATCATTATTTACAACGCCACCGGCGAAGGACGCTACACCTACAGCGTCGGCGTCGGATTGCAGGAGCCGCCGCCGAAGCCGAAGGGCTGGTGGCAGATGACTGAAGCCGAGTAAGAAAAGGAGAAAGCCAAGGCGAGAAGGGAGTAGGAAACATTGTTTTCTCCTTGCGGGAGCATAGGGGACATCGTGCGAGAACAGGGTGGAATAGAGAATACTCCAATCTCCTTCGCCACTATCTCTTATAGATAAGGCCGATCTAATGATAAAGGGCGATTGTTTGCTGTCCTGCCTTAGATGTCCGTGCTTGTTAGGAGGCGATCGAAGGCGTAGCAGCGGCGGCTCGCCGCTGCCGTCTGGCTGTCGGGAATCTATCGGAGCAGAGGCAGCGGCGAGCCGCCGCTGCTACGACCGATACGTCGAGCGGCACCTTCACTTCAAGCAACACCAAGGCTACCGACTTGTGAACTGTGCAGGGGCATGTGCTTCCTCTGCACGTTCTACCGGATCGTCCTGTCTACTCCCTGAACCAGACGCTCATGATGAACCATGTTGGCGGTCACAATGTCGGCGGGTGTTTGCGGCACCGTTTCCTCAATTGATGCGGAGCTCGAACGGGGCCGACTCTTCGCCTTGGCTGTCGCGGGTGACGATCTGCACGTACGTCTCGCCGGTGACGTTCTCCAGCGTAAAGAACCCGCGGGCGCCGGCCTGTTCGACGAAGGTGAAGTCGCCCGTCGGGCCGTCGCGGCGGAAGAGGCGGGCGAAGGCGGCGTCGTCGGGC
>CAYQCT010000099.1:0-11457 GCA_964416015.1 uncultured Tepidisphaerales bacterium | reverse complement strand
CAGGGGATAGGGCTCGGCCAGCTCCGCCGTCAGGGCGGCGTCGTCGGGCAGGGCGTAGTAGACGTTGGCGACGCCGATGCTGCTCGCGGGCGAGCTCGTGGCGACGACGGCCTCGCCCGGTTCGTCGTCGAGGGCCGGAGCGAGGTTGTGCAGGACGAAGACGTTGTCGTTGTAGTCGAAGTTGAAGGCGTCGAAATCCATCACCAGCAGCCAGGCGTCGGCGACGCGGTCGCCTTCGCCGTCGAGGAGCGGGAAGAAGCGGAGCGAGTGCACGTCCTGCTGGCCGCCGGAGGCGTCGTTGAAGGCGTCGATGCTGTACTCGCCCGAGACGCGGATCCCGAAGGTCGTCGCCTGCGGATCGAACGTGCCGGCGGCGGGCACGGTGCCGCCGTCGACGCCCGGCAGGACCGACTGGGCCCAGACGTTGTCGTGCGTCAGGACGGTGATGCTCGCTCCGTTTGCCGCCGATTCGCTGCCGGAGGCGGACTGCGGGAAGTAGGCCAGGAAGTCCGTCGCCGCCGTCGAGTGGTACGCGGCCAACTGATAGACCTCCACCGGCAGGCCCGGCCGGGCGGCCTTCCAGAAGGGGCTGAGCACTTCGTCGCCGACCGCGTCCGCACCGGCCGAGTCACGCGTTAGAACCGTACCGACGTCGGTCGTGATGTCGAAGAGCTCCAGGATCTCGTCGAGCGTCGGCTCGAGGCTCGGCTTCGTGATGCCGCTGCGGTTGAAGTCGTCCTCGCTGTACGGTTGGCGGAAGCCGCTGACGGGGATCGCGAACGATCCGCCGGCGTAGCTGAGGACGACGTCGCCGCCGAACGCGCCGTCGCTGCCGGGCGTGAAGGCGATCGGCACCGTCGCGACGCCGCCTGGGGCGAAGGTCAGGCCGTTGGCACCCGACGCATCGAAGGCGGGCGGAACGCTGACGCCGGTGATCGTGATCGGAGCGTCGCCGACATTGACGAGGTCGATCGAGCGCGTGTTGCGGACCTGCTGCGTGCCCTGCGTGTTGTCGCGGAAGGCGACGGGGATGTCGCTGAAGACTGCCGTGCCGAAGCCGGAGAACAGTTCGTCAGGGTCCTGCACGGCCAGTCTTCCGCCGGCTTCGTCGACGGGGGCGACGTTCGTCATGACGACGACGATGTCGTTGTAGTCGTCGCTCGCGCCCGACTCTTCGAAGCTGAAGGCGTACGCGTCGCGGACGCCGGGAATCGGGAAGACGGCGACCTTGTCGCGTTCGCCGACGACGTCCCAGGTGTTGAGCTCGTCCTCGCTGAAGACGAGCCTGCCGCGAGCGTCGGTGATGCCGTTGCCGATCGGGTCGCGTAGGCCGTTGAAGTGCGCTTGGACGTAGAGGCCGAACGTGCCGTCGTCGCCGGCGGGCGTGAACTTGGCAGCGCTCTGCGTGTCGGGCGTGAGCGCTTGCGAGTCGAAGACTTCGGCGAGCAGCGTCCGGCTCGACGGCCGGCCCGGCTCGTACTGGCCGAAGCTCAGGACGCTGCTGCCGGGCACCTGCGCCGGCGGATTGAAGCTGCCGATGATCTCGAAGGCGACCGGCTTCTCCGGGTTGGCGGCGCGGAACCGCTGGGCGTCGATGCCGTCGGCCGACAGGATCTCGCTGGCGGCGAATTCGACCGTCGTCGGGTCGCTGTCGCCGGTCGCGATGCCCAGGTCGTAGAGGTCGAAGATGTCCTGCAGCGACGGCTCGTTGGCACCTTCGTTGCCACGCTTGACGAAGCCGACGAAGCGGGCACCGACTTCCGGCGCGGCCGGGTCACTCGTGCGGAGGAACGCCGTGACTTCGAACGTGTCGCCGACGTCGGCGTTGGCGGGCGGGTTGAAGTTGACGGGGAAGCGGGCGACGTCGCCGGGCGCGACGGTGACGGCGTCGGAGGAGACGCCCTTGACGTCGAAGCGGAGCTGGTCCGGCCCGAGCAGGCCGAGCGTGTACGGGCTGAGCACGAGCGGCTCGTCGCCGTCGTTGCGGATGACGAGGTCGCGTGTCGCCGACGAACCGGCGGCGGCGTCGACGTAGACGCGGCGGTCGGCGACGGCCGCCTTGCCGCCGGGCTCGACGGGGCGGAGCAGCTTGATCGTCTGCGTGCCGTACTCGGCCAGGTACATCGCGCCGCCGGCGGTCTGGGCCAGGTCGAGCGGCTCGGCAAACCCGGTCAGGCCCGGCAGGCCGATGGTCGAGCCGACGACGACGCCGTTGTCCGCGACGTCGAGGACGATCAGGTCGTCGCCGCCGGACCAGCGGGTCACGATCAGCTTGTTCTGCAACGCACCGCCGAAGGCGTCGGAGGTGTACTCGATCGCGCCGTTGGGGCTGATGTTCTTGCCGAAGTCGAAGGCGAAGCCGCGGTAGTCGTCGTCGGGCGCGACGCCGACGTCGTACGACGCGACCTCGGCCAGATCGCCGGCACTGGTCGGGTTGCCGCCGTTGAGGATGAGGTTGCCACGTTCCGGGTTCGGATGGCCGTAGTAGCCGCCTTGTTCGAGGCGGAAGAGGTAGTCGTTTTGCGTCTCGTCGACGCGGAACTGGCCCGGATCGCCGGCGGCGTTCGTCGGGGCGTTGCCGCCGGCGGCGCTGCCGTTGGTCGGAGCGTAGACGCTGCCGTTGCTGTGGAAGACGAGGTCGTAGGCGTTGCGAACGCCCTCAGCGAAGATCGTCACCGGTGCGCCAGTAGCGTCCGGATCGTACGAACCGGCCGGACCCGTGCCGACGTCGACCGGGCCGTTGACGTCGACATTGGCAAGCGCGAGATCCACGGCCAGCACCGCACCCGACAGCTCCCGCTCCGGCCGATCGCCCCAGGCCGCGTCGGGTGCGCCCATGGCCGTGTTCGCACCCTGCCCGAAGTAGATCCGACCGTCCGGACCGAAGACGGGCTGGTTGTTGATGTGATCCCGAATGCTCCGCGGCAGGCCGACCACGATGTCCTGCACGTCGCCCAGCGCCGGGCCCGAGAGTCGCGTCAGCTTGCCCGTGAAGTCGTCGCCCAGCTCGGCCGGGCTGTCGGTGGTGACGTCGTTGAATTGCGTGTGCGAGACGTAGGCGACGAGATTCGCCGCCGTCGCCGTCGGGGCAAAGGTCAGGCCGGTCACGACCCGCTGGGCACCCTCGGCATCGGTGAGGCTCGTAATGTCCGTCGCCGTGCCGAGCGTGCCGTCGGCATTCAGATCCCACCGGCGGATCAGGCCGGAGATGCTCGTCGCGTAGAGCCGGTCGTCCGGGCCAAGGTTGACGCTCGACCAAATCGTGCCGTTGGCCTCGGGCAGGGCGACCTGCTCGAAGGCGACGCTCGACAGGTCGCTGCCGGCGTCGTTGAGGACGAAGTTGGTGCGGAACGTGCTCGTGAACTCCTCGAAGGGCGTGCCGAAGATGTCGGTGACGCCGTCGGTAATCTCGAAGCGGTACTCGGTGTCGGCGTCGAGCGCGCGGAGCGGACTGAGCACGATCGAGTCGCCGCCGCCGGTCGTGTTCAGCTCGGCCGGCACCTGCTCGTCGTCGGCGACGCGGATCAGCTTCACGTTCGACGAGTCCAGCGTCGAGCCGCTGACGCTGCCGTTGGGAAGTTGGAGATCGACCGCGACGAAGCTGTCACGCGTGATGCCCGTCGCCCCGTCGGCCGGCCGGACCTCGCGGACGGTCGGCACGGTGCCGGGCAACGGACCTTGCTCGACCTCGAGAAAGTCGAAGCTCGCCGTCAGCGGGGCAACGTCATTCTTGTGCGCCACCAGCACGCCCGCGTGCCCGCCGGCCGCGGTGAAGAGGTCGGGCGAGACGTTCGTGGCCTCCGTCAGCCGCACGACGGGACCGCCGGCGACTTGGTACTGGGCGCTGAGCGTCTCTTCGCTGACGTCGCCGGCGATCCAGAAGTCGATGAAGTTCGCCGTCGCCAGGTCCGCGCCGGCGAAGGCGTCGGGATCGCTGAAGACGCCGTCGCTGCCGGGCGAGTTGAGCACGCCGGTCGTGAACGGGCGTTCGCTGACGAACTGGACGCGCGTGCTGTTGCCGTCGCTTTGCAGGACGAGCTTCGCGTAGGCGTCCTGCGTCGGCCCGACGAGCAGCCCGGCCTGTTCGAAGGCGACGTCGATGCTGTCGAGTCCGTCCGGCCCGGCGAGCAGACGCGTGTGCGCGACCCAGTCGCTCGAGGCGTCGAAAGGAACCTGCAGGCCGTTGACGAGCGAATTGTCGTCGCGAAAGTTCGATCCGTTGGTCGCGTTGCCGGCGCTCGTGATCGTCAGCGTGCCGGCGGCGGTGTCGAGGTCGATGAGGCTCGCGTCGAACTCGCCGGCATCGACGTTCGGATCCTCCGGCTGCGCCACCGTCAGGCCGGTGCCTTGGCCGTCCTGGTCGACGAAGCCGCCGTTTTCGGTGGAGAAGTCGAGCGCGAAGGGCAGCGTGACCGGGCTGGAGTCCGCACTGACCGCCAACAACCGCCGCGGCTCGAGGCGTTCGAGCGACGACACAGCACGACGGGCAGCGGGAGCAAGCTTCATGAGAAAGTGCCGGCCTTGGAACCGGTTCCGGATGATACCGCCACGCCTGCTGCCTGTCGGCAGTCGAAGCGGCTTCCTTAGAGATCGACGCCCGCGGCAAACCGCCGCAGGACCCCCAGCATCGTCTCGACGCCGACCGCGAGCGCGTCGTCGTTGAAGTCGAAGCTCGACGTGTGCAGGCCGGGCGCGTTGTCGGGATCGACGTGGTGCGGTGCGAGCCCGACGAGAAAGAAGCAGCCGGGCACGCGTTCGAGGAAGTAGGAAAAGTCCTCGCCGCCCATCGTCGGCCTCGCGGCGGGAACGAACCGCTTGCCGGCGACTTCGCCGACGAGGTCCGCCATCGCCGGGTCGTTGACGGTCGCGGGATAACCGTCGTGCCAGTGGAAGACGAGGTCGCACATGCCGCCGGCGGCGGCGGCTTCGAGGCGGCGGTGCAACGCCTGCTTCGCCAAGTCGCGGCCTTCGCGCGTCAGCGTCCGACACGTGCCGGCCAGCATCGCGTCGGGCGGCGTGATGTTGTGTGCGGTGCCCGCTTGCAGTCGCGTCACGCTCAGGACGGCCGAATCCGTCGGATCGAACTCGCGGCTGACGACCTGTTGCAAGCCGACCACGGCAGACGCGCAAGCGGCGATCGGGTCGGCGGCGAGGTGCGGAAAAGCCGCGTGGCCTCCGGTGCTGACGAAGGTGGCGTCGAAGGTGTCGGTTGCCGCCAGCAGCGGACCCGGCTTGGTCGAAACGACGCCGACCGGCAGCCGCGGCCAGCCGTGCAGGCCGAATGCGGCGTCGACGGCGGGGCCGAACTGCCGCGTCTCATCGAGAACGCCCGCCTCGACCAGTCGCCGCCCGCCGCCGCCGCCTTCCTCGGCCGGCTGGAAGACGAGCTTCACCCGCACGCCCTCGATCGGCTGCTTCGCCAAAGCCGCCGCGACGGCCAGAAGGTTCGCCGTGTGCCCGTCGTGCCCGCAGGCGTGCATGACGCCCGGCCGCGTACTGCTGTGCCGCGCGCCGGTCTGTTCCTCGATCGGCAACGCGTCGATGTCCGCCCGCAGCAGGACGCAGGGGCCGCTGTCGCCAAGGTTGACAACCGTCGCCGTCGGGGCATCGTCGGGCCCGACGACCGGGTTCATGCCGAGCCGGCGGAGCTCCTGGCGGACCAAAGCGGCGGTTTCGTGTTCCTCGTAGGCGAGCTCCGGGATGCTGTGCAGGCGATGCCGTACGCGGCGCGCATGCTCGAGGATCATCGCGTCTGCCGCCATCGACCAAGCCTACCGCCACCAAATCGGCAGCTTTGAAGAGGAACAGATTGTCGTAGGCATTTGAAACGGCACGCATGTCGGGTTCGGAGGTACGCTGCACCCCGTATCGAAGTGAGTCCACGTGACTTGTCGTGCCGAGGAAAAACGATATTCTGTCGCACCGGCCATGTCATCTACGACCAAGAGCAGTCAAACCGTCCGGCTCGGGATGGATCGCAAGAACGGGCCGGTCTTTCCGGAAGAGGATGTCGTGCAGCTCGACCCGCTGCTTCCGGGGGAGGCGACGTTCGAGATGCCGCCTTTGCCGCGGGAGACGTTCGCCGCCTCGCCGAATCTTGCCATGTTGCTTCGGACCGACGGCCACATCGTACAGGTCGGCGGACGTTGTCGGCCGTTGCTGGACGTGGACGAAGAGGAGCACGAAGGTCGGCATTTCGCGGATCTGATCCTGCCGCGTGACCTATCGCTGGTGCCGGACGATCTGGATCGCCTCGTCGGCTGGGAAGATCGGCAGAATCATCCACTGGAGCTGCACCTGCGACATGGCAGCGGCGACGGTGACGAAGCCGAAGACGGGCAGATGGCCGGCGGGCGCGGACAGGACGACGGCCGGTGGCGTCTGTTCAGCATCTCCGCCCGATACGCGACCCTCGGCGGCGACCGCTACCTGCTGCTCGCCCTGCAATCCGTCGGTCGGCCCGGCTCGTGGGACGTCTCACGCAGCATGCTCCTCGAAGCCGTCGAGGCCGCCAACAGCTGTATTGTCATCGCCGACCTCAAGCAGAAAGACCAGCCGCTCGTCTACGTCAACGCCGGCTTCCGCAACCTCACCGGCTACGAACAACACGAAGTCATCGGGCAAAACTGCCGCTTCTTGCAGAGACGCGGCGATGGATCCTTCGACAACGAGCAGGAAGGCGTCAAGGAGATTCGCAATGGAATCGACCGCGGCGAGTTCGTCCATACTTCCATTCGCAACTATTCCAAAGACGGCGACCTGTTCTACAATGATCTATATCTGACACCTGTTCGCCAGGACGGTGAACTTGTCGCGTACATCGGCGTCCAGAATAACGTCACGCATCAAATCCGCCTCAACCAAGAATCCCAGCGACGGGCCGACGCGATTCAGAGCTTCTTCGACGCATCACCCCTGATCATGGGCATCGTGGAGCTGCAGGAGCTTGACAGGAAGAAGTACCGAAGTGCCACGGTGTGGGCGGAAGCAACGCACGTAATGATCAATCGGACAGGCATCGACTTTCTGGGCGTCACGTCAGGAAAATTGAAGAACGAGACCCTCGTCCAGCTGGCCGTTCCCGAGGAGACCGCGTCACAGTTCGGCCAAGCCTTTGCCGACTCGGTCCACAAAGGCATTGCACAGGAATTTGATTGTCACCTGAAGTCGAACCCGCTGCAGGAGCTTCGGCGGATCCGTGTCATCGTTAACGCGATTCTTACGCAGCCCGGAGAGAAGCCGCGTTGCAGCTACTTCGCGGAGGACATCACCGAAGCCGCCGCCGTTGAAGATCGACGTCGGCTGCTCGAAGCGACCGTCGTCAACATCGACGACGCCGTCGTCATCTCCTCCGGCGGCATCAACGACGAAGGGCCGAAGATTCTGTATGTCAACGAAGGCTTCACCCGTCTGTCCGGCTACACGAGCGACGAGATCATCGGCAAGACGCCCCGCGTTCTACAGGGCCCGTTGACAAGTCGCGAAGTATTGGATCGTGCCCGGTTGCAGATGGAAGCCGGCGAAACCTTCCGCGGCGAGACCACGAACTACCGCAAGGACGGATCGCCTTACATGGTCGCCTGGACCATCGCACCCGTTCGCGATGACGAAGGCAACATCACGAATTGGGTCAGCGCCCAACGCAGCACGACCGAACGCCGCCAGCTCGAACGGCAGGTACTCGAAGTGCAGCAACGCGAGCAGGAACGCATCGCCCGCGACCTGCACGACACGGTCGCCCAGCAGCTCAACACGCTGACGCTCTACGTCGGCACCGTCCGCAACGAACTCAAAGGCGTTGCCGACCAGGAGCAGCTTGACATGCTGCAGGAGGCAGTCGAACAGGCCCGCGCCGCGGCGGATCAGGCGCGGACGCTGTCGCACACGCTGATGCCCGTGCCGGTCGAGGTCGGCGGGTTGCCCGTCGCGCTCGAACGGCTGGCCGAGCGGTCGCAACTAGCGTTCGGCGTGCGGTGCGAGCTCGTCCACCAGTCGCCGTTCGGAAGCCTCGCACGCGACGCGGCCGAGCACCTGTTCCGCATCGCCAACGAGGCCGTCTCCAACGCGATGCGACACGCGCAGGCGAGTCACATCGAGATCCGCCTGCTCCGCGACGAACAGGACGGCACCGGCCGCCTCGAGATCGTCGACGACGGCGTCGGCATGCCCGAGCCGCTGCAGGACAGCTTCGGCAACACCGGCAAGGTCATCGAGTGCGGCCTGGGCCTGTCGACCATGCGGTACCGCGTCGAGATCATCGGCGGCTCGATCGAAGTGCTCGCCGCCGAGCCGGAGGCCGACCGGTGCGGGACGCGGGTCGTCTGCACCTTCCCGCTGCAGACGCCGGACGCCTAAGCCGCGTGTCCGCGTAGGCTCGCCACCATGAGCAACCGATCGGGGAGCAAAGACACGGAGCCTGGCGAGACTTCTCCGCGACAGCCCGTCGAGGGCGACCGCCTCGCGCCTACGCGTCGCGGCAAGTACGCCCACGCCCCACGCCGCGACATTGAACAGGCGACCGAGACCGCCGAGCCCATCGTCGGCGTACGCAGTCGCGACCTGCGTCCGGTCCACGAAGCCGCCGAGGAACTCTGCGATCGTCTCCACGACGTGGCCGGCGGCGACCTCGTGGCCGACATCGTCAGCACCAGCATCCGCCTGCTCCGCGACGAGACCAACCGCGGCGATGTCAAGCTCATCGACAGCAGCTTCCGCGAACTTCGCTACGCCCTGAAGGTCTTCGCCCCGTACCGCGAAGAGCGAAAAATCAGCATCTTCGGCAGCGCACGCACGCCCGAGGCCGACCCGGATTACCAGCTCGCTGAGGCGTTCGGGCGACGCATGGCGCGGGAGCAGTGGATGGTCATCACCGGTGCCGGCGGCGGCATCATGGCCGCAGGCCACGGCGGCGCCGGGGCCCGCGACAGCTTCGGCCTCAACATCAGCCTCCCCTTCGAACAGTCCGCCAACGAACACATCGACGGTGATGCGAAGCTCGTCAACTTCAAATACTTCTTTACGCGGAAACTGATGTTCGTCCGCAGCAGCCACGCCGTCGCGCTCTTCCCCGGCGGCTTCGGGACCATGGACGAAGGCTTCGAAGTCATGACCCTCATCCAGACCGGCAAATGCCCGCCGATGCCTCTGGTGCTGGTCGACCACGAAGGCAGCGACTACTGGGACGCCTGGGACGGCTATGTTCGTGATCACTTACTTGGGAACGGATTGATCAGCCGGCAGGATCTGCATCTGTACTCGCGGACGCACGACGTCGAGGCAGCCGTCGACGAGTGCAAGAAGTTTTACTCGAACTTCCAGTCGTTGCGATACACGCGAGATCTCTTATTGCTTCGTCTTCACCACGGGCCGAGCGAAAAGCAGCTCGATGAGATTCGCGAGGAGTTCGCGGACGTTCTGGACAAGGACGCGGCGGAGCGGATGGGTGAGGACGCGTGGCGTGTGACGGGGCCGTTGAAGGTCGAGCGGAACGAGCGGAAGCTGCGTCATCTGCGGCGGCTGGTCTTCCCGTTCAACCGCCGCGACCACGGCCGATTGCGGCAGCTGATTGATCACGTGAACGATCTCGAACGCTCGTGAGCCGCTGCCGCCACATCCGAGCGCCTGCCGCGTCGCGTCGCCAGGAGGCACAGAAGCTCGCTTCCTCCCGGCGGATCGAGTGGCCGGCGGCGATGCTGACGGTCGTCGCGGCGGTCCTCGGCTTCCTGCTGCTGAGCGAACGCGACGTCCTCTTCTGGATCGTCGCCGGGCACGTCCTGTTTGCAGCCTTTGCCCGTGCGATCCTGCGGCGGAACACGCCTTTGCCGCGGAATCTGGCGGTGGTCGGCACGGTCCTGATCCTCGTCGGCTGCGTGCTGGGCGACCTCTACCACGCGTACAAGTCGGCCGGCGTCGTCGGCGGGTGGGGCATCATCGGCGAGGCCTTCCGCTTCGGCGCGCTCTACCGAACCTGGCCCGTCTACGGCTCGCCGGGTAGCAGCCGCTGGCCTCTGGCCGTGGTGGCACTGCCGGCGGTCGTCGGGCTCGCCTGGTGGCTCCTCGGCCCCGGCCGCCGATGGACACGGAGACGTCCCGTCGTCGCGAACCTGATCCTGGCCGCATTGGCTGCGTTCGCCTTCCTCAGCTTCGGCCTCAGCGATCGGCCCGAACGCACGCTCGGCCTGCTGCAGGACGAGATGTTCGTCGCCGACTGGTCCCTCGTGCAGGACGCCGACCGGCCGTTGCAAGCGTACGGCGCCGAGCTGGCCGGCTACATCGACAAGCAGTACGACCCGGTGACCGGCGAGCGACGCATCGGCGACAACGGGGCGTTGAGCTGGTTCGGTGCACATTATCCGCCGGGCCTGCCGTGGCTGCACGGGGCGGCGGGCGTGTGGGGCTCGCTGCTGCTCCTGCTGACGTGTGCCGCGACCGGGCCGACGACGTATTTGGCGGCAAGATCCCTCGAACTCTCGCCGGACCGGTCGTGGCTTGCGGCAGCGGTGCTGGTGGCGTCGCCGATGCTGCTGATGATGCCGACCGTCAGCGCCGGCACTGCAACTGTCCCGCTCGCCGCGGCGGCCGTCGCGTTGTGCGGCCGCTCGCTCCGCGGCGGCTTCGTCGCGCCGCTCACGCTCGGGCTGCTGATCGCCGGTTGGTCGTTCCTGACGTTCGGCGTCCTGCTTGTCGCGGCGGCGCTCGGCATCACGATGCTCCTGCTCGTGGTGACCGGCTCGCTCGGGATCGGCCGGGCGCTTGTGATCCTGCTCCTGGCCGCCGGCAGTTTGGTCTCGTCGCTCGGGCTGCTTTACCTCGCGACGGGCTACGACACGCTGCACGCCTGGCAGGACGCGACGGCGAATCACTTCTGGCAGATCGGCGGCCGGAAGCTTCCGCCGGAGGACCCGCTCGGCCGCTCGCTGTTGCGGCTGCTGGGGAACTTGTTTGCGTTCCTGATCGCCCACCTGCCGCTGACGGCGTTGGCGTTGCTGGCCCTCCGCCGCTCGCGTCGGCCCGTGAATCTGTTGCTGATCGCCACGTGGTCGGCGGTCCTGCTGGCGAACGTCAGCGGCACGTTCATCTTGGAAACCGAACGCATCTGGATCGCCTTCCTGCCGTTGCTCGCGATCCCGGCGGCAACGGTGCTGCCCCGCTCGAAGACGGCCATCGCAAGCTACGTCGGCGGCAGTCTGCTGCTGGCCTTGCTGACCGAATGGCTCTGGCGGCCTTACGTCTGATCTTGAAGCCGATCGAGCTTGAAGCCGATCGAGAACGAGTAGGGTGAGCCCCGGCCCACCGTCTGTCGCTGGCCAACGTTGCGAATCCCGATGGTGGGCCGGGGAACGATGCGCATGAAGCGACGGGGCAAAGACCACAAATGCTTGATCGTACAGAGGTTACGGTACGAGAAAGGGACTTGGCGGATGGTCGGTTGTGAGCCCCGACCGTGAGGGAGGTGGT
>CAYQCT010000098.1:5509-13085 GCA_964416015.1 uncultured Tepidisphaerales bacterium | reverse complement strand
TTTGTCTTCTCTTACAGCTCCTAGGTGCGGTTCGAAGATTAAGTCGTAGCAGCGGCGAGCCGCCGCTGCTACGTGTCTAAACGACACCTAGCGGGCGCCCCAGACCGGCGGCCTCAACCGTCGGCGGCGAGCGGCTTCTGCGGCTCCGGCACACCGTCGGCCGTCAGTGCGTCGGCCGGTGAGGCTTCCTGCCGCGGCGTCGCGGCCCGCGACTCCAGCTTCG
Organism: uncultured Tepidisphaerales bacterium; assembly: GCA_964416015.1. GTDB lineage: Bacteria > Planctomycetota > Phycisphaerae > Tepidisphaerales > Tepidisphaeraceae > JBCDKH01. The sequence continues at coordinate 12,862 of CAYQCT010000098.1, read as the reverse complement.
GCAGGACCTCGCGAATCACCGACGCCGGCAACGCGTACGTCTCGACGCGGCCCGCCCGGGCAATATTGAGCCCGACGATGCGGCCGTGCAGGTCCAGCACCGGCCCGCCCATGCGATTGGCGGGGACGACCGTGTCGTGCTGCAGAATTGCCGGGAAGTCGGAGGCCCGCCGGCTGAGCGTGCTGCCGCCGAGGCTGTTCTGGGCGCGAGCTCGCGGATCTTCGGCGCGGCCGAAGTCGCCGACCTGGACATCGACCTGCCGCTCGCGGCCGCGCCGGATCACCGTCAACTCGATGCGATTGCCGGCAGGAATCGACTGCAAGGCCTCGACCAGCTCAACACCGCGGTCGACCCGCGTCTCACCGACGGCCGTGATGACGTCGCCGCGTCGCAGGCCGGCCTGTTCGGCGGGCGAGTTGGGGAAGACCTGGTTCACCGTCGTCCCACGCGTCGTCGGCCCGAGCGTCAGGCCGAGCCGGCCGTTGCGCAGCAGGGCCGTCACGTCACGCACCATCCGCCCGCGGGCGATCGTGAGGCGGACCATCTCGTTGCCGCCGACCATCCGCAGCTGCCGGCCGAAGGATTCCCGTGTCTCGACACGCTGCCCCTCGAGCGCGAGGATCCGGTCGCCCGGCCGAAGCCCCGCCCGCTCGGCCGCGCCGCCGGGCCGCACGCGGGCGATCGGCAGCGACCCGCTCGCCAGGTCGTCCATCTGAATCCCGAGCTGCAGCCCGGTGCCGGCGACCGGGCGGACGTTTCCGACGCTCAAGTGACCGATGGCCTCCGGCGAGGGCGTGTCGCCGACGTCGGGACCATCCGGATCCGGCGCGGCCGTGATCAGCCAGCTGCCGGCGGTCGGCAGGGCCTCGCCGCGCTCGAACACGACGGTCGGCAGCGTGACGCCTCGCGGCAGCTCGAGTTCAACCAGCGCCAAGTCATGCTCGACGTCGACCGCAAGAGTGCGGGCAGGCACCGTCTGCGTGCCGTCTTCGCTGGCGATGATCGCTCCGAACCGGTCGCCGCCGGCGAGGACGCTGGCCTTGGTCAGGACGCGGCCGTTTCCGATACTCGTCGACAGGGCCAGGTCCGTCTGTTCGCCCCGCGTGTCGAGCGACACCAGCGGCACCGTGGCTGCGGCGGCCTCCTGCGTCAGCTCCGCGACCGCCCGGCGGAGCAACGCGTTGTCCTTTCCGAGCGAGGCAGACGTGCTGCCCGCTTGCGGAAACAAGCCGCCGGCGTCGGCTCGGTCCTGCACCCACGACCAATGATCCGGCTGGGCATCCTTCGACGGTGCCGGCCGGGTCATGCGGACGATCCAACCGGCGGACAGCAGCAACGCCCCGACGAGCAGAAGCCGGCCGACCTGACTTCGCGGCTTCCGCTCGGGCGTCACACGCGGTTCGTCGGCGGGTCGAGCTGAAGGCGGGGAGAGCTTCCGCATCATGAAGGTCCAAACGGGTACAACACCGGAATTCTGAAGGTCAACGTCCTGCTCAATCGCGTGCCGGATACACGTCGGCGTACGCCGCGAGGACGATTTGCAGATCACGCTGCTCGTCATCCGGCGAGACGACCGTCATCTGCACGCGGTCGCCGGCCCGTCCGCCGGCGAGCAGCCGCGCGATCGTTCCGAACTCGGTGACGGCGTAGCCATTCACGGAGAGCACGCGATACCCCTGTCGCAGCCCGGCGCGGAAGGCGGGACTGTCCCGTTCCACTTCGCCGATCGTTGCACCCGGCTTCATCGATGCGCCGCCCGGTCGGATGCCGAGCACGCCGCGATACGACGGCGGGCCGGACGTATCGGCTGCCCCGAAGGACGCACCGCGTGGCGTGATCTGGACGTCCCGCTCCTCGCCGTCGGGGGAGCGGACGGTGTACGTCAACGGCTGGCCCGGCAACATCTGCGTCCGCCGGCGGAGCATGTCGGCCTCGTTCGGCACGGGCTCGCCTTCAAAGCCGACGATCACATCGCCCGCTCCAATGCCTGCCTCCGCCGCCGGGCTCTGTGGGGCGACGCCGAAGACGGTCGCGCCTTCTCGCGCGTCGCCGCCCGTGCCACGCTCCGTGCGGCCCGGCACGGGCGTGCCGGTATCGATCTGTCCGCCGAGGTCGAGGCGGATGCCGTCGTCGGCCAGCTGCGCCCGCATCCAGATCGGCAACGCGTTGCCGCGGACGTTGCGCGCACCGGCCAGCTCCGTCCACCGCTCGACAAAGCGATCCACCGGCACATGAACATTGGCAGCCATCGAGTCGCCGATGCGACTGTGGATGCCGACGACGCGACCATCAAGATCAAACAGCGGTCCACCCGAATCGCCGCCCACGAGGGCATTGTCGCTTTGCAGAAGCTCGTCGCGACTGACGTTGATCCGGCCGACGCGGACCACCGGCGGACGACCTTCTTCGAGGCCGCCCGGATGGCCGGTGGCGACGGTCCAGCTGCCGGCGGTCAGTTCGCTGCTGCTGCCCAGCGGGGCGTACGGCAGGTCGTCGGCGTCATCAATCACGACAAGACCCGCGTCGAGCGAGTGGACCGTGCCGAGCGTGCGGCCGGAGAGCACGCGGCCGTCGCTGAGCGTGATCTGCACGGGCCGAGCCGGGGCACCGATGACGTGTGCGGCAGTCAGGACTAGACCAGACGGGCTGACGATGACGCCGCTGCCTTGCCCGTTGCGTAGCCGGAGGCTCACCGTCGCCGGGACCGCCCGAAGCACGACCTCGCGGACGTTGGCCTCGATCGCAAGCATTTCCTCGACATCACGCGGCGTGCGTCGGCTGTTGCGGGACTCATCGACCTTCAGGATCTCCGGCAGCGGATAGGCGGCCGCGGATTCGTTGCTGCCGTGCTCGACGTCGCCGGGCGTTGCCTGCATGACCGCATACATGCCCTGCCCGCCGCACTCAAAGCCGAATCCACCGATATGCACGGCCCGGACGAGCAGGAAGCCCAGCGCCATCGGCAGGAGTAACAGGCCGAGCTTGCCGACCCAGCAGCTGCCGCAGGAACGGTCGGCGTGACGAGTCGGCAGCGGCGGCATCACCTCGGGCGAGGCGGCGGGCATGTCGAACGCGTGCCGCGGGCGGTTGCGCATCACTCCCACACTACACCCGCGGCCGGCAAAAGTTGCTACGGCAAAACCGAACGACTTCCAACAACTTTGCCAGGCCATGCCGGCGGATTTCCACCCGATCCGCCCGCACGCTTTCGGCGTATGTTGGGGTATGCCCGCGCCCCTCGCACCACCGGCTGCGCCTCGATGTCGCGCCGCCCCTGCCGCCTTGGGCAGCGAGGTCAGCCGGGAGAACGTGAACTTCGACCGCGTCCGCGTGAAGCTGAAGGTGCTCGCGGACGCGGCCAAGTACGACGCCTCCTGCAGCTCGTCCGGCGTCAAACGCAAAGGCCGCGACGACGGCCTGGGCAGCAGCGACGGCACCGGCATCTGCCACAGCTACACGCCCGATGGTCGTTGCGTCTCGCTGCTCAAGATCTTACTGACAAACTACTGCATCTACGACTGCCAATACTGCATCAATCGCGTCAGCAGTGACGTCGCCCGGCAGCGCTTCAGCGTCGAAGAAGTCGTGCAACTTACGCTGGAGTTCTACCGTCGCAACTACATCGAGGGTCTTTTCCTCTCGAGCGGCATTATTAAGAGCGTCGACGCGACGATGGAACAGCTTATCGAGGTCGCCCGACGGCTTCGTCTGGAACACAAGTTCCGTGGCTACATCCATTTGAAGGCGGTGCCGAAAGCGTCACCGGCGCTTATGGCCAAGGCAGGTCTTTATGCGGACCGGTTAAGCGCTAACGTCGAGATGCCGACGGACGCGGATTTAGAACAGCTTGCGCCGGAGAAGCGACTGGCCGACGCCGAAGGAACGATGAGCGACATCAAGGTTGGGATTGATGAAGCCAAGGAGGAACGGCGAAAGACGCGATTGGCTCCTCAATTTGCACCGGCCGGTCAGAGCACGCAGATGGTAGTCGGGGCGACGCCGACGCCGGACCGGGACATCATTTCGACCGCGAGCCGCTTGTATCAGCAGCAGGGACTGCGTCGCGTCTACTACACGGCGTTCAGCCCGATCCAGGATGCAGATCCTCGGCTGCCGAGTGTGCAGCCGCCGTTGGTGCGGGAGAACCGGCTGTATCAGAGTGATTGGCTGATGCGGTTCTACGGTTTTCGTGCGGATGAGATCACGACGCCGGACGAGCCGTCGCTGGATCTCGAGATCGACCCGAAGCTTTCGTGGGCCCTACGGAACCGGCAGATCTTCCCGGTGGACGTCAATCGCGCCGGCCGCGGTCGGCTGCTCCGGGTGCCCGGTTTGGGCGTGCGGACGGTCGACAGGATCCTGCGCCTCCGCCGCCACCACCCGGTGCGGCTCGACGACCTGCAACGGCTCAAGGTTCCGATGAAGAAGGTGCGGCCGTGGGTCACCGCCGCCGATCACAATCCGGCGACGCGGCTTCTGGAAGCGGACGACCTACGGCAACGGCTCATCAGAAAACCGAAGCAGATGATGCTTTTCTAGAATCTGTTCCACAAGTAGTAGGTTGGGCCCTGACCCACCGTCTGTCTCTGGCGGATCTTGCAAATTCTGATGGTGGGCCGGAGCCCACCCTACGTCGGAAACGTCTTCTCAAACGGCACCTAGTAGTACTCCCAATCTCGCTTCCGCGATCGCCGCGTCGGATCAGAAACTGCCGACGGCTTGGACTTCCGCTTCGCGCTCGTTCTTGACGAATGTGCTCGACTCGGCCTTCTCTTTGAGCATCTGGGCGTACTTCTCGTCCGTCGCGTCGTCGAACGGCAGGTCGACCCACTCGTCGGTCCAGGCGCTCAGCAGCATCGCGTTGGCGAGCATGACGCCGTTCAGGCCGTCCGTGCCGGGAGCGAGCAGGGGCTTCTTGTCGAGGATTGCTTCGGTGAAGTTGACAATGATGCCCCGGTGCTCGGGGCCGTGGCCGCCGGGGATTTCGGTTCTCCAAGTTTCCGGCTTGGCAAAACCGGCCTCGGCTTCGTCGTTGAACTTCTTGACGCTCTCGACGGTCCGCCAGAACGTGATGCCGCCGTCGGCGCGGGTCGATTCCATGAGAACCTTGCCGCGGTCGCTGGCGATTTCCATGAACTGCGTGCCGGGCGCTTCGCCGGTGCTGGTTACGAAGACGCCGGTGCCGCCGTTTTCGTATTCGACGTAGCAGGTGACTTCGTCTTCGGTTTCGATGTGATGGTGGTGGCCCATCTTGCAGAAGGCGCGGACACGCTTCGGCATGCCGCAGATCCACTGGTACAAGTCGAGGTTGTGCGGCGACTGATTCAGTAGAACCGCGCCACCTTCGCCCTTCCACGTGCCCTTCCAGCCCGCGGTGTCGTAGTAGAATTGCGTGCGGAACCAATCGGTCAGGACATACATTGTCCGGCGGATCTCGCCGAGCTCGCCGGATTGGACGAGCTTGCGCATCTGCTGGTGCGATTTGCGGGTTCGCTGGTTGAACATGATGCCGAAGACGAGGCCCTTCTCGTCCTTCGCCTTCTCGGCGGCGGCGTTCATTTCCTTGACCTGCTTCGTGTACACGCCCGCCGGCTTCTCCGAGAGAACGTGCAGGCCGTGCTCGAAGCCCTTGATCGCCAGCGGCGGGTGGTCGTAGTGCGGCGTGGCGATCAGGATCGCGTCGACCTCGCCGCTTGCCATCAGCGCCTCGGGCGTGTCGAAGCCCTTGACGGGGGGCTTGGCGTTTTTGTTGACGGCGTTGTCGAGCTTCTTGACGTCGGTGTCCGCGACGGCCGTCACGCGTAGCCGCGGGACGGCGTTGTCGCCGGTGAGCATGAGCAGGTGGCTCGTGCCCATGCCGCCCATACCGATGATGCCGAGTCGAACTTCGTCCATGGGCCGCACCCTAGCCGGTGGCGGCTGGCGATGCCACGCGATGCCATCACCGACGCCGAAGGCTGACGACGCCCAGCAGGACGAGCCCCGTCAGCGACGTCACCGGCTCCGGCACCGCCGCGAGCACGGACACCGGAGTATGAAAGTCGTAGCCGAGCGTCTCGAGAATCGCCTGATCCTGGATGGTGAACTCGCGAACCATCTTGCCGGTAGCGAGCGTGTGCCCCATGAGTGCGTCGGGGTACATCGCGTTGTCGACGTGACTGATACTCGAACCGGGAAGGAAGGTCCCGGGAGCGAAGATCTTGATCGGCTCGCCGCCGTTGGCGTTACGGGCTTGCGGACTGTCGAAGTAGATGTCGTCACTCGTCAGATCGGCTTCGGTCCCGATGAAGGTCGCACCGTTGTCGTCATTAAACAGCGGCCGACCGTCGCCGGTGACGAGGAACGAGTCGAACTTGCTGTAGACGAAGCCGGTCTCGGTATCGCTGAGCGGATTCGGCTGACTGCTTCCGCCGTCCGCGGTCAGCAGAGAGATGACGCCCAGGACGTGCGTCAGCTCGTGCAACGCGACGGTGAAGAGGTCGTACTGGTCGGCTGCGGGAGCATCGAGTCCGGCATCGAACACGAAGCCGGTCGGTTCTCCCACGTCGGGAACTTCGCGAAAGTTGAACGCGACGTAGCCGTCGGGGAGATCGGGATCTGTGTCGGTGCCGACGATGTGGTCGTACGCCGCACCATTTGTGAATCGCGGCGGAGCATCGATCACGCCGGGAAATGCGGCAGCGACGCCCCGGTTTCCGAAGACGTCGAAGTCGCCGATGATGACGTCGGCCGTGCCAGGTGCGTCGATTACGCTCGAGATGTAGTCCGAGACGGCTTCGAGTGTCGCACGCCGTTCTTCACCGTGAACCGGATCATCGAAGTTGATGCCCGTCTCGTTGTCTACATCGTGAAAGATGAAATTAAAGATAGAGGCGGATGCGCTCGCAGAAGCGAGCAGCACAGCCAATACAACGATCGCGTAAATCTTCTGGGTCAATGTATTCTCCACCCGCAGCGGCCTGATGCGGCAGCGGGGGAAGCTATCGGACCGTTAGGGGCGTGTCAAGCGAGATTGAAGTCGATTCCCTGGGCCAGAGGCAAGTCGTTGCCGTAGTTGATGGTGTTGGTGGTGCGACGCATGTAGGCCTTCCAGGCGTCACTGCCGGACTCGCGTCCGCCGCCGGTTTCCTTCTCGCCGCCGATCTCGGCCCCGCTGGTGCCGATGTTGACGTTGGCGATGCCGCAGTCGCTGCCGGCGGGCGAGAGGAATCGCTCGGCCTCGCGAACGTCGCCGGTGAAGATGGCGCTAGAGAGGCCCTGCGGGACCGCGTTGTGAGCGTCGATGGCGTGCTTGAGGTCGCGATAGGGAAGCACGTAGAGAATCGGAGCAAAGGTCTCGCGTTGCACTTCTTC
>CAYQCT010000098.1:4600-5407 GCA_964416015.1 uncultured Tepidisphaerales bacterium | reverse complement strand
GCTCGCATCGGGATACTGGACAATTGCGGGGTGTGCGTAGACGCCGCCGTCGACCCCTTCGGCTCGCCCGCCGCCGGTCGTCTTGCCGCCGGCCTCGGCGACGTCCTGCAGCGTCGCCTGCATCGCCTCAAAAGCCTGTTCATCAATGAGCGGGCCTATCAACACACCGCTCTCGCGCGGGTCACCAATCTTGATCTGGCCGAGGACCGGCACGAGGCGATTCATCAGTTCGTCCTTCACCGACTCGTGCACGATCAGCCGCCGCATCGTCGTGCAGCGTTGGCCGGCGGTGCCGAAGGCGCTGAAGGTGATCGCCCGCACGCACAGCTCCAGATCGGCCGTCGGCGTGACGATCATCGCGTTGTTGCCGCCGAGTTCGAGCAGGCAACGGCCCAGCCGACCGGCGACGATCTGATTCACCTCGCGGCCCATCCGCGTGCTGCCGGTGGCGGAGATCAGCGGGAACCGCTCGTCCTTCGCCATCGCCTCGCCGACGTCGCGGCCGCCGATGAGGACGCTGCTGATCGCGGGCGGCACGTTCAGGTCCCTCGACTCGGCGATGACGTCCTGCACGATCTTCTGGCACGCCAACGCCGTCAGCGGCGTCTTCTCGCTCGGCTTCCAGACGACCGGGTCACCGCAGACGAAGGCGAGCATCGCGTTCCATGCCCACACCGCGACCGGAAAGTTGAACGCGCTGATGACGCCGACCGGGCCGAGCGGGTGCCATTGCTCCATCATGCGGTGCTCGAAGCGTTCGGTCACGATCGTCTTGCCGTAGAGCATGCGCGACTGTCCGACGGCGAA
>CAYQCT010000098.1:3305-4486 GCA_964416015.1 uncultured Tepidisphaerales bacterium | reverse complement strand
TGCTCGCGGAGCTTGTTGCCGATGCGGCGGACGAACTCTCCACGGACCGGCGGCGGGACGACACGCCATTGCACGAAGGCCTCGCCCGCGGCGTCGGCGGCCCGGGCGACGTCGTCGGCGGTCGCCTGCGGGAACTCGGCCAGCGTGCTGCCGTCGATCGGCGAGCGGGCGGTCAGCGTCGCGCCGGTGCCGGGAGTGGGCTCGTTGCCGATGAACGAGGCGGTGGGCGTGTCGAGTCCGAAGCCGGGCGGCAGGTCGAGGGGCATGCCGACAGTGTTGTGGCCTCACACCAGCGACGCGAGCAGGCGATGCACCGCGGCCTCGACGGCGTCGACCTCGACCAGCCGCATCGCGCTGACGCCGCGGGCGCGTTCGTGCCACTTCGCATCTGCGCCGGCGGCCTCGGTGTAGGCGTCGACGACGAACCGGCGGTCGAGATACGGCCCCGTCAGCTCCGATCTCGCGACGGCGTACAGCCCGACGACCGGCGTGCCGACGGCTTCGGCCAGGTGCACCGGCCCGCTGTCGGGCGAGACGAGGCCGTCGCAGGCGGCGAGAAGGGCGACGAGTTGACGAAGGTTCGTCCGGCCGGTCAGGTCGAGCGCGCGCGGGCCGACGGCGGCGACGACCTGCTTCGCGATTCGCGACGAGTTCGCGTCGCCGACGAGGACGAGCGGCACGTCGATCCGCCGGCAGAGCTCCACCAGGCGCTCCGCCGGCCAATCGCGTTCGGGCTTGCTCGCCCGCGGCGCGATGGCCAGCACCGGCGACGTCGCGTGCTCACGAATCGTCCTCTCAGCCCACTCTTCCGCCTCGACATCGACCGGCACCGCAAATCGCTCGAACGGCAACGGCTCGTCCCGTCCCGCCGCCTTGCCGGCCAGTCGCAGGAAACCGTCGGCGAGGTGTTCGTCGGCCGGAGCGACCTGTTCGTGGACGAAGAAGCGGTGGCCGTCGCGAGCGCGGACGCGGTCGAACCCGACTTTACGACGACCGCGAACCAGTGGATAGAGCAGGTTGGTTCGAAAGCTCGCCTGGCCGCAGACGAGGACGTCGAACGGCTCGAGCTTTCGCGCCGCCGTCCGCGTGCGCACCAGGCCGGCGATGCCGTTGATCGGCGGCAGCGGGACGAGCTCGACGCCGAGATCTTCCACGCCGCCCGGCCCGCGGAGCAGGTCGAC
>CAYQCT010000098.1:0-3295 GCA_964416015.1 uncultured Tepidisphaerales bacterium | reverse complement strand
CGACGCCGGGGTCGCTCGTCAGCCAGGACAGTCTCGCCCGCGGCATCGCCGCGCGGAGCGCAACCACGGCTGCACTGAACAGTGCCAGGTCGCCCAACGCCGATCGTCGCACGAGCCCGACCCGCGGCGAGGCATCGGCAGTCGGCAACGTAGCGGGCACGGCAGCAACGTTGTAGGTGCCAACGTCGCGACGGTTCTGAAGCCTGCTCCGCCGGGCGGCAGTAGGCTCGCCGCCCGTGGAGACGATCACGCTGAGCATGCCGCGTCTGCCCGAGCCGCGGCGGAGGATCTACCGCTACAGCTTCTACGCGGCCGCCGTGTACAACGTCATCTGGGGCGTCGTCGTCATCCTGCTGCCGACGCAGACGCTGGCGCAGGTGAACATCACCACCGACGCCGTCGGCGTTCTGTTTTGGCAGTGCGTGGGGATGTTCGTCCTCGTCTTCGCCCTCGGCTACTGGGCGGCGGGACGTGAGCCGGAGCGGTACCGGATGTTCCTGCTCATCGCCGTCCTCGGCAAAGTCTTCGGGCCCATCGGCTTCGTGTACGGCGCGTTCTACCTCGAAGCACTGCCCAAGTCGCTCGGCTTTACGATCATCACCAACGACCTCATCTGGTGGCCGATCTGGTTCCCGTTCCTCTACGACGCGTTTCTCCGGAAGCGATGACCGTTCTACGGAAGCGGCAGCCCGTCGAGCCGGAACGGCACGGCGAGGCGGACGGCGTCACGTGGGACTTCGCAGTCGAGCCGCACCACCTGCCGCGGGCCGACGAAGGCGTCGGTGCGATGCGTGGCGGTAAAGGTGACTTCGTACGACCACCCGACCGCCGCCGCGCCGGCCTGCACGCGACCACGCCGCGCCTCGCTGCCGTCGCCCAGGACCAGGCGGGCCGACGCGAGCGATTCGGCGAGCAGCCGGCCGACCTTCTCCGACACCGGCCTGCCCGTGTGAAACGCCGCCGACCAAACGGCCCGTCCGTCGCGTGACTCCCCGGGCAGCAAATGCACCCGCACCGCTTCGCCCGCGACGACCCACGTCGTCCAGCCGCGACCGACCTGTTCGGCGTCGTAGAGCTCGCCGCCGATCGTGCCGTGGATCGTCCCCGCGACCGTCACCGGCCCGGCCGACGCGGGCGTGTCCGGGTCGAGGTTCAGGCCGAACCGCAGCCGGCCGCTGCGCCACTGGCCGGTGCTGTAGACCGGCTCGGGCGTCGTCGGCGAGGCATCGCCGCCGAAGTCGATCGTCGCCACGCCCACGGCTTGCGAGGGCACCGGGTCGCCCCCTTCCTGTCGCGGCCGGACGAGCAGCGACTGGCCGTCGCGGTCGGTCGCGCGAGACCACTCGATCGTGAAGTCCCGGCTGCCGATTTGGTACCGCGGGGCCAGCAACGCGTCGAACGAGTACCGCAAGGTGCCGGCGGGCGTCGGAGCTTCGTCGCCGAGCGTGATCGAACTGGTTCGTTCCGCTGACCGCGCGACGACAAGCACCGGCCCCGCCTCGACCGTCGGCCCGGCGAGCCAGGGCTGCTGCGTCCGCGGCACCAACTGCAGCCGCAGCTTCCGCGGGCCGGCGCTGCTCGGGTAGACATCAATCCCGTTTTCCCGACAAAGTCGGTTCAGCGACGTGAAGAACGTGTCATCGGCGTCGTGGCGTAGATCGACGTGGCCGCGCAGGGCATCATCTGCCGATAGCTGGGTTCCCGTCGCATCGGCCAACGCACGAGCGGCTTCGGCGGCGGGAACGCCTCGAAGCGTGATTGGTGCAGCGGAGACTGATGTACCGGCCCAGGCGAGAGCGGCACACGCGAGGGGCGCGGCGAAGCGGCGAACCATGACGGGTCCTTCCTGACGAAAAGCGGCGGTCGACCGGCTCACGATCCGTGCGGCCGGCAGGTCGTCTATGACCTGCACTACATCGGTCGCACCGCGTCGGCCGCTTAACCCGAACCGCGCCGCCTACTGTGTCGGGCCGCCTCGACCGGGGTCGACGCGGTCCCGCAAGTAAGCGAATGTTTGCCCTCCGGCCCATCCTCGGCCTCGTCGGCGGCGTCGGTGCCGGCAAGTCGCACGTCGCCCGGCTCCTCGCCGACCAAGGTTGCTGCCTCGTCGACAGCGACGAGCTCGTCCGCGTCGCCTACACGCACCCGGCCGTCCGCCGCAGCGTCAGCGAGCGCTTCGGCATGGACATCCTCGACGACGCCGGTCACGTCGACCGCAAGGCTCTGGCGAAGATCGTCTTCGACAAGCCGACGGAGCGGCGGTGGCTGGAAAAGCTTCTTCATCCAGTCGTCAACCGTGCGCGGGCCGAGATCATGGAACAGGCCGCCCGCGATCCGGCGATGCGGGCGTACGTCTGGGACTCGCCGTTGCTGCTGGAGACGGGGCTGAATAAGCTGTGCGACGCGGTGATCTTCGTCGACACGCCCGACGCCGACCGGCAGGAACGGGTGGCGGATCGGGGATGGTCGGCGGATGACTGGCAGCGGCGTGAGGCAGCGCAGGCTCCGCTGGACAAAAAGCGGGAATTGGCGGATCATGTCATACGGAACGCGTCGGCCGACCCGGCGGACGCGACGCGGGTGCGGGCCGTCCTGGACGCCGTTCTTGCGACGCACAACGCGGACGGTTCGGGCTGCTGCGGCGGCTCGGGCGACTGCCAATCGGCGGGCGGATGCGACTCATCTGGCACCGGCGGATCAACAGGTGGCTGCGGCTGCCGAGGGAACACGGCCGCGGCGTAAAGGCTGCCGTTCCGCATGGAATCACCGTCACCTCGGACCGCCTTCGCCGGCGGACCGTGTGAGACGCCCACCTCGCCACCGGCCGCGCCCGCGGCCCTCACGTGGCCTCTCAATCCTGCCGACGCGATCCTCGCCCGGCGGCTCCTTTCTCCAAGCAAGCGCAAGTAGACACCGATGGCGAAACGCACGACCCGCCGCCGCACCAAGGCCGACCCCGACGCCGAGGCTCCCAAGGACGACGCGTCCGCCAAGGCCGAATCCCCTGTGGATGAGAAGCCGGTGGCCGTCGCCGACGCCCCGCCGGCCGACGATGCCGACGCCAAGCCGGAAAAGCCCAAGCGTCGTCGCACCCGTCGCACCCGCCGTGCTCGTCGCGGCTCGACGATCCTCGAGGCGGCGATGATCTTCCCGATCCTGATGATGATCTTCTTCGTCGCGGTCGAGTTCTCGTACATGTTCTACGTCCGCCACACCCTCAGCAACGCCGCCCGCGAAGGGGCCCGCGCCGCGATCGTCCCCGAGGCGTCGACGAGCGACGTCACCGCCGCCATCA
>CAYQCT010000097.1:7180-13166 GCA_964416015.1 uncultured Tepidisphaerales bacterium | reverse complement strand
CCGCTGGGCTTGTGGGTGATCCGCCAGCCGGTCTCGACCTTGTTCACGTTCTGCCCGCCGGGCCCGCCGCCGCGGCAGCCGGATTCTTCGACGTCCTTGGCCTCGATCGTCACCTCGACATCGTCCAGTTCCGGCAGCACCGCGACCGTCGCCGCGCTCGTGTGCACCCGGCCCTGCGTCTCGGTCTCGGGCACGCGTTGCACGCGGTGGCCGCCGCCTTCGTAGCGGAGGCGGCGGTAGGCGACGTCGCCTTCGACGCTGGCGATGACCTCCTTGAAGCCGCCGCGTTCGCTCTCGCTGAAGTCGTCGGCGCTGAACTTCCAGCCCTGCAGCTCGGCGTACTTGCGGTACATCTCGAAGAGGTCGCGGGCGAACAGGGCCGCCTCCTCGCCGCCGGTGCCGGCGCGGATTTCCAGGAAGAATCGCCCGACGGCCGGCTCGTCGGCTTCCACAAAGGCGGCCTTGGCGTCCTCGAGCAGGGCGTCGAGCCGGGCCTCGACCTTCGGCAGATCGTCCGCCGCCATCGCCGCCATCTCCGGGTCGTCGGCCATCTCCCGCAGGTCCGCCAGCTCCGCCGCCGCCGCCGCGTACGACGCGAACGTCGCCGCCGGCCCGGCGAGCTGGCCGCTTTCGCGACTGGCCGCGACGAGGCGTTTCGGGTCGCTCAAGACCGCCGGATCGTTCATCTTCTCCAACGCCGCCCGCCGCCGGTCGGAAGCGTCCATCAGCTTCGCCAGCAACGGCCGCCACTGCACATGAGCGGCGGGCACTTCGAACGGCAACTCCTTCACGTCGGCATCGGGCATCGCGGACGCACAGCGTAGGAAGGTGGCGTCGCGCCTCCCGGGTTGCACCGGATGCGAGCCCCGCGCGTGAGCAAGGGGTTCCGGTGCGGGTCGAACCGTCAGATCCCTTGCTCACGCGCGGGGCTCGCACGAGCGCGTCCATCTCGTCACGCGTCTGCCTCACCCGCGGAGCAGTCGTGGCGCTTCCCAGCGTCCGCCCAGGATGCGACCGACCGTTTCGGGAGCACAGTCAAGCCAATCCCGCAAGACGGCGGCGTAGCACTGGCGGAAGTCGACGTTGTACTTGAGGTCGCCGTTGTCGAGGTCGACGAGCGACGGATGCCGGCCGAACAGGCCCGGCTCGACGCGGTCGCCGAAGAAGAACATCGGGGCGGCGGCGCCGTGGTCGGTGCCGGCGCTGGCATTCTGCTTCACGCGTCGGCCGAACTCGCTGAAGGTCAGCAGGGCGACGCGTTCGCTGTTGCCCTGGTGGCGGACGTCGGCGAGAAAGCTGTGGATGCCGCGGGCGAACTCCTGCATGAGCCGGTCGTGGCGGCCCTGCTGGTTGGCGTGCGTGTCGAAGCCGCCGAGGCTGACGTAGTAGACGCGGGTCGGCAGGCCGCCGCGGATCATCGCTGCCGCCATCCGCAGGCCGTCGCCGAACTTGCCGCGCGGGTAGGCCTCGGGCGGCCGGTGCGAGGCGACGGCGTCGCGAACCTTGTCACTGCTGACGCGGGCGTCCATCGCCGTCCGCGTGAGGAAGTCGAGCGGGTCCTTGTCCGTGTCGCTGCCGAGGTGCAACGCCGCCATCGCGTCGGCATCGGGACCTTTGTACCGAAAATCGTCCGGATCTTCGATGCTCAGCGGCATGACCTGCTCGCCCTGCATGGCCACGCGGTTCGTCTCGCCGAGGCTCACCCCGACCGCCGGATCCGCCGCGACGGCCTTGTCGACGGCTTGGCCGGTCGGATCGTCGCCGACGCACTGGGCATCGAAGTACCGGCCGAGCCAGCCGCTGGTGATCGGGCCGTCCTTGGGGTTGGCCGTGTGCCAGATGTCCATCGAGCGGAAGTGGCTGCGATTCGGATTCGGATAGCCGACGCCCTGGACGATGCTCATGCGGCCGTCGTCGTAAAGCTCCTTGAGCGGCGCGAGCGACGGGTGCAGGCCCAGGCCGTCGGTGAGCTTGTGCGTGTCGTCGCCGGCGATGCCGATGAGCGGCCGGGCGGCGCGGTAGGCGTCGTCGCCGAAGGGCACGACGGTGTTGAGCCCGTCGTTGCCGCCGGAGAGCTGGACGACGACGAGGATTTTGCCGTCGATGCCGGAGTCGGGCGTCGTCGACTTCGTGTCGAACGGATCCCCGACAGCAAAGGCGGTCCGGCTCAGGAACGACGGCACCGACCCGCCGGCGGCGAGCATCGTGAGGCCTTTGGTGAGAAAGGCACGGCGGGTGGTGGGGGGGAGCATAGTCGACTGGGTACTGGTGAACTTGGGACTTGGACAGACTCGGCCTCTGGATCTGCTCCAAGTACCAAGTCACTAGGTACGAGTTAACACAACTGGTACTCCGGCATCGAAAGCATCAACCGGACCGCATCGAGCCGTCTCGACTCGGCGGCCTTGGCCAGTCTTCGTCGGCGGGTGGCGTCGAGGGTGTGCGTCGGGAGCAGCCGGGCCCACCAGGCGTCGAGGAAGTCGCCGGTCGATCCGGCCGAGAGGTCGCGGCCGGCCAGTGCCTTGTCCGCCGAGGCGACGCCGTAGTTGTATCTCGCCAGAAGCGTGCCCGTGTTGATCCAACGCCGCCCGTCGTACTGGCCCGGCCAGCCCTTGACGTTCGGCGGCGCGAACGGCACCTGGCCGAGCGACTCGAGCAGGCTATTCGCCTGCCGCGCGCCCGGCATCGGCAACGAGAGGACGCGGCTCGTGTTCACGACGAGCTCGACCGGCGCTTTGATCTTCGTGCCGATGTTCGCCTCGTCATAGAACGCCCGGCTGCGCAGGATCGTCCGCAACAGCGGCCGCATCTCATAGTTCGCGTTCCGCAGGATGGTGCCCAAGGCAAGACGCAGGTCCAACGTTGGTTCGGCCCCGACGAGGTACTGATAGACGCGACCGGCGATGTAGGGAGCACACGCCGGGTGGGCCATGAGTAACGCGACAAAGTCGTCGCCGCCGAAGGTGCCGCGTTGGCCGAAGATGGTCTTGGAGCCGTCGTCGTGGAGGCGTCGGCGGAAGCTGAAGGCCTGTCCGTCGTGGGTCCAGCCGGTCAGGGCGCGGGCGCCTTCCTTGATGTCGTCCTCGCCGTAGTTGCCGACGCCGAGCGTGAAGAGCTCCATGAGCTCGCGGGCGAGGTTCTCGTTCGGACTGGCGGCGACATTGCGGTCGTTGTTGAGGTACTTGAGCATCGCCGGGTCGCGGACGATGCCGCGGACCATCTCGACGAAGTTGCCGGCGGCGTGCTGGCGGAGCAGCTCGTTCTGATTCCAGAGCCGCCACGAACCGTCGCGGTCGTCGCGGATGCTGCTGGTGAAGTGCCCGCTCCAGAAGAGCGTCATGCGCTCCTGCAGCGGGTACGGCCCGTCGGCCATCCGGCGAAGCCACCAGGCGGCACACGCCTCGATGTGCCGACGGCTCGCCCGGCGGAATTGCTGGTTCAGAAGCTGCCGGGCGGTCGTGGCCGCTTCGCGACCACCGGCGTTGCTGGCGGCTTCGGAGAAGGCCAGGCGTCTCTCGGCGTCGGTCCGCGGCACGCCTTCGAGGGCCGAATCGTCCGGCACGTCCTGCCCGCGGGTATAGGCCTGTGCCGTCGCGTCGGGGAAATCGAGCAACGCTTCAACCGCCGCCGCCGGGCCGAGTTTTTGCACGGCATCGATCTCCGCCGGCGTGCCCCCGAAGGCCGCCCGGAAAAGCAGATGTGCCGCCTGCCGCCGGGTGAAGCCGGCCTCGCCCGGCTGCCACGCCCGCAACGCCTCCGGCAGATTTGCATCATCGGGCATTCCCATCAGACGTGCTCCTTCGTCGCCGCGTTCGTTCGAATCAACACCGGCCGACCCGGTCCTGCAGTGCAGAACGCTCCGGACCGAGAAGTATTGCTCACGTTCCTCGGCTCTGCCGGCACAAGTCGTGCGACGCGACGGCCGATAGGTCTTCAGGGGCCGACGCCACCGACGGGATCAACAACATGCCCTGCGACCGCGTCGAACTTGCCCTCCGCCAGTTGGACGGCTTGCCCGCCCTACCCGCGGTCGCGACGCAACTTCTCAAAGCCACCGCCGCGCAAGGCGACGCCGACGCCAAACAGGTCGCCCGTCTCGTCGAAGCCGACCCGGCCATCGCGGCCCGCGTGCTGGCCTACGCCCGTCGTGCCGAGGCGGCCGGCGGACGCGTCGACACCGTCGAGCGGGCGGTCGTCCGGCTCGGCATGCGCGGCGTTCGCGACGTCGTCGTCGGCCTAGGCGTCGTGCGGATGTTCGACAAAGCCGGCGAGGGCGACCACGGTGCCTTCAGCCGCGGTGGCTTCTGGCGGCACTGCATCGCCGTCGCCTGTGCCGCCGAGCAGCTCGCGCCGCACGTCGGCCGCCGGGTCGATCCCGCCGCGGCCTTCTGTGCCGGGCTTTTGCACGACCTGGGCAAACTCGCCTTGCACGCGGCGTTGCCGAAGGCGTACGGCCGCGTTGTCCGGGCCGCGGAGCACCTGCGGATCGACATTCGCCGCGTCGAACGCGAAGTCATCGGGATCGACCACCAAACCGCCGGTGCCCGCCTCGGCCGCTCATGGCAGCTACCGGCGGAGCTGAACCTTGTCATCGAGCGGCACAACGATCGGCCCGAGACGTTTCTTGAAGACGCCAAGGACGAGAACGGCATCACGCTGACGCTGCTCGTCACGCTCGCCGATCAGATCGCCCGGCGGCTGCACCTTGGCTACAGCGGGAACCATTCGTTCGGCGTGCCGCGCGACGAGCTCTTGGCCGCGCTGGACCTGCGGCCCGAGCGGGTGCTCGAGGTGACGCGGACGCTCGTGCCGGTCGTCGCCGAGCGGGCCAAGGACCTGGGCCTGGCGGACGGTGATGCCGGCGCGATTTACGGCGACGGCCTGCTCCAGGCGGAGCGGGCGACGCAGCTCGTCGAGGCGGAGCTGCAACGATTGCGTGCCGAGTCGGTCCGGCAGCAGGAGGCCGCCGACGAGCGGGATCGGCAGGGCGTCGCCGAACGTGAACACGCCGCCCGGCACGCCGCGGCGTACGAGCACCTGACCTTGCTCGCCGACGAACTCGGGCCCGACGCCGACGTCACCGACGCCCTCCGCGGCATCGCCGTCACTGCCAACGCCGTGCTCGGCGTCGACGGCTGTCTCGCCTGCGGCTTCGTCGGCGACGGCGAGCAGGTCGTCCGTGAGGCCGTCGTGGTTCAAGCGGGCAAGGTCGAAACCGTCGAGGCGGCGACGGTGGCCCGACCGACGAGCGGCGAGAGGCCGGACGACGCGGGTCTGCTGCGGGAGCGACGCGGCTGGATTCCGCTGCGTGACGGCGAGCGGATGATCGGCGGCGTCGCCCACGACGCCGAGGCGGCGGAGACGGATGCGGTCGCGGCCGGGTGGTCGCTGGCGTTGCAGAGCGTGTTGGCCCGGGCGCAGCAGCGGCGGCTGGTCGAGCGGCTGGGCGAGCGGAACCGGCGGCTGGCCGAGGCACGCGAACAGCTCGCGGCGGACCGGGCGACCATCGCCGTGGCCGAGCTGGCGGCCGGGGCGGCTCACGAGATGAACAATCCGCTGGCCGTCATCAGTGGACGCAGTCAGATCCTGTACCACGCGTTGGTCGACCCGCGTCTTCGCAAGGCGGCGCGGACGATTCACGCGAATGCGTCGCGGCTGGAAGGGATGATCGAGCAGCTCATTCGCTACGCCCGTCCCTCCGCCGGCGAGCCGGTGCCGGTGCCGCCACGGGAGGTGGCGCGGGAGGCGATGAATCTGGTCGCGGCGGCGTTGCCGGACGAGACACGCGCGGCGGCCGAGTCGGTCGAGCTCGATGTGCCGGCCGACCTGCCGGCGGTGCGGGTGGACCGCCGCCAGGTCGCCCGGGCGTTGGCGGCGTTGCTGGAGAACGGCTTGCAAGCGTTGCCGGCCGCCGGCGGTCGGTTGTCGATCCGCGGCCGGTTCGACGTGGCGTCGCACGCGGTGCGGTTGACGGTCGAAGACGACG
>CAYQCT010000097.1:6859-7106 GCA_964416015.1 uncultured Tepidisphaerales bacterium | reverse complement strand
TGCGACCCCTTTTTCAGCCGCCGACCTGCCGGGCGCGGACGCGGCATGGGCCTGCCGCTGGCGTCGCGGATCGCCGAATGCTCCGGCGGCCTGCTCGAACTCGATAGCCGCGAAGGCGAAGGCACGCGGGCCACGCTCCGCCTGCCGACCGCCGCGGAATCGCGACGCGCCGCCTGATACACTCGCCGTCGTGGCGGTGCGACGACTCCTGAGCCTTGCCATACTTCTCCTCGTCGCGACGGCGGCG
>CAYQCT010000097.1:0-6826 GCA_964416015.1 uncultured Tepidisphaerales bacterium | reverse complement strand
CTGGCGCATCCGGATGCGAACGTCCGTGCCGAGGCGGCGCGGTCCCTGGCAGCGCAGGGCGAAGCGGCGCGGGCGGCGTTGGAGCGGGCGGCCGAACACGAAGCACCGGCCGTCGCCGAGGTCGCCCGGCGGTTGTTGCTGCGACTCGAAGCCGGCGCCGCCGACCTGCCGTACGCGGCCTCCGAATCCGACGTCGCCGCGGCCATGCGGTTCCAGCAGAGCGAAGGCGAAATCGCCGCGAAGATGCGGGAGTACACCTTCCGCCGCAACGTCATCGAGGTCTTCCGCCGGCCCGAGGCCAACGCGCCGATCGTCGCGGCGATGCTCGATCGCCTGCTCCGCAGCGAGGTCAAGATCGACGACGCGCTCGACCCGCTGCACACCAGTACCCGCCGCTGGGGCGTCGGCCTCGAACAGCGGCCGGCGGTCGTCATGGCGATCCTGCGGCGGAACGACGGCGGCGAGCTGCTGCGGCTCTGGCTCGACGAGGTCATCGCCGACGAGCAGATCGTCACGATGACGAGCGGCCGCATTCTGCTCGACCGGGCGGCGGCGGATCTGGCGTCGCCGCACTGGCGTTGGGTGCGGGGCGAAGCGGTCGAGCTCGCCGACGTGACGCCGCGGGCACAGGCGGTGCGAGCCTTGCTCTTTGACCAGCCGTACGAGCCGCCGGCGGACGAGCCGTTGCTGGCGGCGACGCTTGCGCGGGCGCGGGCATTGATCGACGAGAACCCCGTCGCGGCGGCGAATGCGGCGGACCGGCTGCTGGCAATGCCGGACGAACAGGTGCTGGCCGCAGCGTTGGCGGGCCAGCGGGACGAGGCTGCGCGACGGGCCCGGGCGAGTGACCCGCTCCTGATGCTCGGCCTGCTCTGGCACGCCGGCAATTACGAGCGGGCGATCCGACTGCATGAAGAGTTCGCCGACGAACCGCCCGGCGTCGTCGCCCAGCTGCGGCGGGCGATCGGGACGATGTCGAGCGGGTTGCAGGGCCGCTTCAATCGAGGCGCGCAGCAGCCGGCCAAGGAGCTGGGCCGTTGGCATCGGACGATGTACGACCTAGCCACCGACGCGGCCTCGCCGGACGCGTTGGCGACGCTGGCCCGGCTCGACCCGGCGCAGGCTGCGTGGCCGGCGTTGCGGGGCGGCAAAGAGGCGGAGCTGGCCCGCGTCGCACCGCTGGCTGACGGGCGGGCGCGGCTCGTCGCGGCGGACCTGACGCTGGCCCTGCTGCACGCTGCCGACGATCCCGCGGCGCGGCGGCAGGCGGCGATGAACGAGCTGCGGTCGGCGGTCCTCTGGGACGCGCTGGGCAAGCCGGTGGAGCGGGAGCAGACCTGGCTGCCGGGCGTCGAGCTCCTCCTCGATGCCGGCCGCGTCGCCCTCGAGCTCGGCGAGCACGACCTGGCGATGCGGCTCTACGGCAGCACGATGCTGGCCCTCTCTGACGAGCAGGTGCGACGTGCGGCGAACCTCGAGGCCATGCAGGCGTTCCCGAACCTGCGGCCGGCGGTGCAGGCCCTCGAAGCGCTGGCCGGCTTGCACGCGGCAAAGATGTACCTCGCGCAGTCAATCGGCGACGAGGCCGCGGCAGACCGCCAGCTGACGACGCTCCGCTCGCTCGCCCCGATGTTCGGCGACGCCGTCATCAATCGGATTCGACACCTCGACACCATCGACAAGGAAAAGGCGTCGGCGTTGTTCAATGATGAGTTCGAGACCGTGTTCAACCGCCTCCGCCAGGTGCCGAACTCGCCGATCTTGAAGAACCAGCTCGCCTGGCTTGCCGGCCGGTGCGGGCGTCGATTGGACACGGCCGAGACGCAGTCGCGGGCCTCGCTCGAGAACCGAACGCAGCATGCCGCCTACCTCGACACGCTCGCCGAGATCCTCGCCGCCCGCGGCGACGCCGACGCGTCCCGCAACCTGATGGAACAGGCAGTCGCCGCCAGCCAGGGCGAGTCGCTTGCCATTCACCTGAGGCGGACGCGCGAGATGCACGAACGTCTGGCCGAGTAATTCTTACTTGTACGCCTCGATAATCTTTTCGATCACGGTACTCGTGCTCCGGCCCTCGACCAGAGGTGCCAGTGCAACCCTGCCGCCGCGGGCTTCGACGAAGTCCCAGCCGACGACTTGTTCCTTTTCATAGTCGGCACCCTTGACAAGGACATTCGGCTCGACGGCTTCGATCAGCTCCCGCGGCGTGTCGTCGTCGAAGGTCACGAGGAAATCAATGCTCTCAAGCTCCTCCAACACTCCCAGCCGGTCGGCGAGGGCGATGATCGGCCGCTTGTCGCCCTTGAGTCGCTGGATGCTCTCGTCCGTGTTGACGCCGACGACCAGCACGTCGCCTTGGGCTTTGGCGAAGCGGAAGTACTCGACGTGTCCGAGGTGGACGAGGTCGAAGCAGCCGTTCGTAAAGACAATCCGACGCCCGGCGGCCCTGTGGCGGGCGAGCTCTTCGACGACTTCCGACCGCTCGCGACGCTTGCCCGACTCGCGGCGAAGGTCGCTCAATAGCTCAGCCACGATTTCGCCCGGCTTGACGGGTTGCGCCCCGAACCGCTCAACTTCAAGGCCGCTGGCGACGTTGGCCAATGCCGTCGCGTCCGCCCAGTCCGCCTTCGCCGCCCGGGCGGCGGCGAGCACGGCCAGGAAGACGTCGCCCGCACCGGTCACGTCGGCGACGCTTCTGGCTCGCGTGCTCAAGCGACGGGCGACGCCGTCCCGCGTTGCGAGATATGCACCGTCTTTATCAATTGTAATGACGACCGCTTCCAAGTCGAGCGTTTCCAGAAGCTTTTTCGCCGCCCGCTCGATGCCGGCGTCCGTTTCGCACTCGATGCCGCTCGCCGATTCTGCCTCGCGGCGATTCAGCTTGACGCACGTCGCACCGCGGAACCGCGACAGGCTCGTGACGTTCGGCGGGTCGACCAGGACCGGAATGCCCTCCCTTCGGCAACGCTCGATCACCGGCCGGACGACGGCTTCGCAGCACGAGCCCTTGCCGTAGTCCTCGATGCAGACGACGTCGGTCCCGCCGTCCAGCACGGCATCGACGGCGGCTTTGCTGGCGAGGCAGGCGGCCTCGTCGAGGTCGGCGGCGTCTTCGTAGTCGAGCCGGATCATCTGCTGCGGCGTCCGGTGCTGCGCCATGCCGACGAGGCGAACTTTGCTCGTCGTCGGCCGACCCGGGACGCCGACGATGCCGGTCGCGTCGACGCCTTCCTCGCCCAGGGCGTCCCGCAGTTTGCGCCCGAATTCGTCCTCGCCCGCGGCCCCGACGGCCGTGACCTTCAGGCCCAGCGTCGCCAGGTCCGCCGCAACGTGGCCCGCGCCGCCGAGCCGCATCTCCTCGCGACGAAAGTGCAACACCGGCACCGGCGCTTCCGGGCTGAGCCGATCGGCGGTGCCGTAGAGGTAGCGGTCGAGCATGTAGTCGCCCACGACCACGGCCCGAAGGCCCGGCAGGCGCGAGACGACATCAATCAGGCCACGAGGCATGTTGCAGGGTAATCGGCATCTGAGGCCGGGCACTCGACTTGGCGATTCTGCGGCCGTTGATCGGCAACGGAACTCGCCATCGGAATTCGCCGCCCCCGCAACTCGGCCCGGTCTCGCGTGTCGATACGATGGAACCCGTCATGGCCAGCTCGCACCTTACCCGTCACGTCGCCTCCGTCCGCCGAAGGATGATCCTGCAGGGGTTCGTCCGCACGTTCGCCGTCGCCTCACTCGTCGCCGGCGGCGTCGCATGGGTGACGGTGCTTGCGCTCGAGCTGACTGGCCGAGCGCTGCCCGGCGGCGGGTGGTTGTGGCTCGGACTTGCCGCGGCGGTAGCGGCGTTGGCGAGCCTTGTGTGGGCGCTGCACAAGGCGCCGTCGCAGCACGACGCGGCCGTCGCGATCGACGATCGGCTCGGCACGCACGAGAAATTCAGCACCGGCCTGACGCTGGCGGAGGCGAATCGGCAAGATGCGTTCGCGAAGCTGGCGATGACGGACGCCGAGCAGACCGCCGGGCGGGTCGACTTGCGTCGCAAGTTCCCGCTCGCCTGGCCGCCGACGTATGCCGGGCTGTTGGTTTGGGCGGCGATGATCGGGCTGACGGTCTGGCTGGTCGACCCGCTCGAGTTCACGCAGCAGGCGTCGGCCGAGGAGGTCGATCGGCAGCAGGAAATCGAGGACAAGGCCCGCGTCGAGGCCGAGGCGGCGATCGAGCAACAGCTGGCAGCGTTGGAGCTTTTGCCGGAGAACGTAGCCGAACGCGAGGAGTTCCGCCTCGCCCGGGAGACGCTCGCCAAAGCGGACCGCAGCCTGCAGGACGACCCAACCCGTGCCCGCCGGACGGCCCGTGAGGCGCAGGAGCAGATCGCTGAGGCGTTGGAGAAGCAGATCAACGAGTCGGTCGAGTTCGCCCAGGCCAAGGAGCAGGCGCGTGCGTTCCGCGGCAAGCTCCCGCCGCCGGACGAGAGCGGCGTGGTGGCCGAGGCGCATCGTGCGTTGGCGGAGGCGGATTTTGCCGAGGCGATGGAGAAGCTCGGCGAGGCCGTCGACGACTTCGAACAGATGACAGACGCCGAGCAGCAGCAGGCGGCGCAGCAGATGCAGAACATGGCGGCCGCGTTGCAGCAGATGGCCAGCGATCCGGCGACGCAGCAGCAGATCCAGCAGCAGATGCAACAGGCCGGCATGAATCAGCAGCAGGCCCAACAGGCGCAGCAACTGATGCAGCAGGCGGCCCAGGGCAACCAGCAGGCGCAACAACAGCTTCAGCAGATGGCCCAGCAGGCGATGCAGCAGATGAACAACGGCCAGGGCCCGAGCCAGCAGCAACAGCAGCAGGTTCAGCAGATGATGCAACAGGCCCAGCAACAGGCCGCCACGCAGGTCCAGGCCGCCCAGATGAGTCAATTGGCCCAGCAGATGGCCCAAGCGATGCAGCAAGCCGCGCAGCAGGGGCAAGGCCAACAGGGCCAGCAACAGCAGGGACAACAGCAAGGCCAGCAACAGGGCCAACAGCAAGGCCAACAGCAGGGGCAACAGGCTGGCCAACAGCAGGGTCAGCAAGGCCAGCAAGGCGGTCAGCAGCAGGGTCAGCAAGCGGGGCAACAGGGCCAGCAAGGTGGTCAGCAGGGCCAGCAAGGTGGTCAGCAGCAAGGACAGCAGGGCGGCCAGCAAGGTGGGCAGCAGGGCGGCCAGGGCATGCAGCAGTCGGCCCAGCAGATGCAGAACGCCCTCTCGCAGATGCAGGCCATGCAGCAGCAGGCGCAGCAGATGCGGCAAGCGCAAGGCCAGTGCCAGGGCGGCGGATCAGGTCAGGGCCAAGGCCAGGGCGACGGCCCGCAGAACAACAGCCAGGCACCTGCCGGCCAGTGGGGCAATCAGCAGGGCGGCAAAGGCACCGGTGCCGGCAGCGGCGGACAAGGCCGCGGCGGCCGGCTCAGCATCGCTCCCGCTCCCTTCAGCCTCAAGCAGGAGCAGAGCACCAGCCACGATGACGAGGACGGCCGCACCATCGCCAGCACACTCATCGAAGGCGACAGCATCCGCGGCGAAAGCGTCGCCCAGCTCCGCGACATCATCGAGGCCGAGCGACGCGACGTGACCGACGACGTCGACACCCAACGCATCCCCCGCGCCGCTCAATCCGCCGTCCGCGGCTACTTCGAGTCGATCCAACGCGACGCCGAAGGCAAAGCCCCCGCCGGCGCCGCCCCGGCCTCGGAGTAGTTCTACTTCAAGGGCCGGTGAAGCACCGCGACGAGGCACGACCGTAAGGGAGTGCCCACGGAACCAACGCAAAGTCGGGCTTCTTTGGCCAGTGGCGGTCGGGCTTCGACGTGAATGGGCTGCAGACGAGCATTCCGCTAGGAGCCGTTGAAAGACGGGTAGGGTGGGCCTCGACCCACCGTCTGTCTCTGGCCAATCTTGCGAATCCTGATGGTGGGCCGGGGCCCACGCTACGACGGGATCGTCTTTCAAGACGATTTCTAGCTGTCGAGCATCGGGTGGCTCTTCCCGACAATCGTCGCGGAAGCGGAACGCAAGCCGCGCGACGGGTCTGCTCCACGTCGTGCGGCAGAAGCCGGTCGCTCAGGCTTGGTCGCCCAGCTCCCGAAGCCGTTCGCCCATCGCGTCGGCGGTGTTTTTCCAGGCGAACGTGCGACAGCGGGCGAGGCCGGCGGCGCGGAGGGTGCGGGCGTGGGACGGATCCGTCAGGATCTTCGCCAACGACTCCGCCAATGCCTCGGCGTCGCCGGGGGGCGAGAGCGTCGCCCCATCGCCAGCGACTTCGGGCAACGCACACGCCGCCGCGGCGATCGTCGGCGTGCCGGCGGCCATGGATTCGATGATCGGGATGCCGAACGCCTCGCACTCGCTCATCAGCACCGCCGCCTTCGCCTGCCGCATCGCCGCCTCGATCGTTGCGAGCGAGACGCGGCCTTCGAGCGACACGTTCCGCGACACGCCTGCCTCGGCCGCGACTGCCGTCAGCTGCTCGGTCAGCCCGTCGTCGGCGTGGCCGATGATGCGGTACTTCAACTCCCGCAGGCCCGTCTTCTCGATGACCCGCGGCAATGCCCGGATCACCAGGTCCTGCCGCTTGTACGTGCGCGACGACAGGCCGTTGTGGTAGACGGCCCCGCGTTCGGGCAGGCCGTGATGGCCGCAGATGATTTGGCGGAGGTACGCGCTGGTCCAGCCGCAGTCGGCCGCGTGCTTCAGGCTCCGGCGGTGGCCGATCCGTTTGAGGCGGGCGAACGCCTTCTTGCGGAGCGTGTCCTGCGTACTCGGCACGTACGGGGCCGGGTCCTGGAAGT
>CAYQCT010000096.1:10433-13199 GCA_964416015.1 uncultured Tepidisphaerales bacterium | reverse complement strand
CCGCCCATTCCAGCGACGTCCGACCCAGGTCGGCCTGCTCGAATTCGCGGTGCAACGACCGCCCGCGGCTGGCCAGCAGCGTCACGCGTCCGTCGTCGCCGAGGAAGTCGCCGATACCCCGGGCCAACTCGGCGGCAACGGTAAATGTCCCGCCGGAGCCGACGCTAAGACCGTTGATCAGGACGTGCGTCGGCATGCGGACGTCCGCAGGATAGAAGGCGTTCGCGACGAGGCACGACCGTGAGGAAGTGCGGTCGGCGAAGCCGACCTCTGTTGTGCACGCTCCGACATCGCGTGCCGCGATAGCACTCCCTGACGGTCATGCCTCGTCGCGGAAGCCGTCGGCGAGGTTTAGAGCGTGCCGGCGGTCGCGGGGCGGACCTTGCGACGGACGCGGCGGGTGCCGGACGGCGGCGGCGGAGACTCGTCCGCCGGGGCATTGGGTGTTTCTTCGCGCAGATCTGCGAAGATCATGCGCCCGGCGGCGGTTTGCGTGACGTTCGTCACGACGGCCTCGACTTCCTCGCCGACCTTAGCCGCGGCCGACTCGACGACGACCATCGTGCCGTCCGTCAGGTGCCCGACCGCCTGGCCGACGCTGCTGCCGCGACGCTCCAAAGGCAGCCGCAGCGTCTCGCCCGGCACGGCCTCCGGTCGCGTCGCGGCCGACAGGGCGTTCAGGCTTAGCACCGGCACGCCCTGCACATTTGCGACTTTCTCCAGGTTGTGATCCACCGTTAGCAGGCGGCCGTCGAGCTCCCGCGTCAGCTGCACGACCCGCTCGTCGACCTCGACCTCCCGCTTCGGCCCGAACGGGAACTTGGCGACGCGATCATCGAACAAATCGAGCTCGACGGCCGGGTCGCGGCGGTCGTGCGAGAGGCGGTCGAGTGCCTTGCGGGCCCGCTGGCGTTTGCCGCGGTTCTTGCCGTCGGCGAGGGATTGCAGCTCCCCGACGACGCTCCGCGGGACGACGAGGCGGCCCGGAAGGAAGCCGCTCTGGATCACGCCGACGAGCCGGCCGTCGAGCAGGGCGCTCGTGTCGACGATGATCGGCCGACTGCCGCGGGCGTCGCGGCGGAACTCGACGTAAGGCAGAATGAAGCGGAAGTCATCCTTGGTCTGCAGGACAAAGCTGATCGCGAAGTAGCAGCAGGCGGTGCCGACGAGCAGGTTGAGGAACGCCGAGACGGCCGTGCGGCTGGTGGAGCTGCCGTCGGCGAGCAGGACGTTGTCGACGACGAGCGTGACGGCGAACGACATCGCATAACTGACGACGAGGCCGACGACGAGCCCGAAGGTCACGCCGCCGAAGACGGCGAGTTTGCGTCGGCCGCTGACGATGTCGAGGACGACCATGAGCACGCCGAGCGACAGGCTGACGGCCAGGGCCATCCACTTGCTGCCCTCGAACCGGCCAAGACCTTCGGGATCGACGGTGACGAACCAGTAGCCCGCCGCTGCCATGAGCAGGACGAACAAGCCGCGGAGCACGTTGAGGGCCAGCATGGCTTCGCCGCCTCCTTCTCTCCCGGGACCGACCGCCGCTCGGGCGGGTCGCGAACGCGAGCGCCGGCGGCAGAGTTGCCTCAACTATACGACACGTCCCCCCGCGCCGCACCCGCCGATTCAGGCCAACGTCGATGCGTACGCGATCACAACGATCCCCAGCACGATCCGGTAGATCGCGAACGGCACAAATCCACGCTTTTTCACCCAGCCCATGAACCAGGCGATCACCGCCCAGGCGACGAAGAAGCTGACGACGAAGCCGACCGCCAGCACGCCCCAGTCGTGGATGCCCAGCGCCCGGTCGAGTGCCGCCGGGTCGCCCGCGTCGGCGGTGAGCGTCTTGAGCAGGTCGTAGCCGAACGCGGCCGTCATGGTCGGGATGGCGAGGAAGAAGCTGAACTCCAACGCCGCCGTGCGGCTCATGCCGGCGACCTGACCGCCGGCGATCGTGGCCATGCTGCGGCTCGTCCCCGGAAAAACCGCCGCCAGGATCTGGGCAGCACCGACAATCACCGCCTGCGTCGGCTTCACCGCCGCGACGTCCTCCGTGCCGCCGCGTTTGCCGAGAGTGGCGTCGACGACCCACATCACGATGCCGCCGACGAGCAACGCGACGCCGATGACCCATAAGGAGCCGAGGTTGTCCTTGATGATGTCGTCCAGCTCCGTCGCGACGATCGGCACGCTGGTCACGGTGAACGCGAGCATGACGAGCGTCACCGGGTGCGTCAGGACGTTCTTCGAGCCGTCGCTGCCGCGGGGGAAGCTACGAAGAAAGTCCAGAATCCGCGTACGGAAGTAGACGACGACGGCCAGGATCGCGCCGAGCTGGATGACGACGTCGTACATCTTCCAGTACGGGTCGTCGAGGCTGATGCCGGCGAAGGGCTTGACGAGACGCAGGTGCGCGGTGCTGCTGACCGGCAGGAACTCGGTCAAGCCCTCGATGATGCCGAAGACGATGCTCCAGAGGTAGAACTTCGGATCCACGCTGGGAGTATCGGCAGGTTCCGCCGGCGAGTGCGACTCGCGAGGAGCGTCCCTGAGATCGTCGCGTGTGGTCGGACCGGAAGAGGCGACCCGGGATTTTGCCGATTACAACCTTGACGACCGGCTGAACATGAAGTAAAAAACGTTTCATGTCCGGAGGAGGCCGCTCGGATAACTTCGCAGGGATAACGACGACCCGCGCCCGCGGCGTGCGCCGGAGCAGCCTCAAGAGCCTCGCCGCCGATCTCGACCTCGGCGTCTCCA
>CAYQCT010000096.1:9550-10354 GCA_964416015.1 uncultured Tepidisphaerales bacterium | reverse complement strand
CAGATCCCGACGGCTTCGCCGCACCCGCTCGGGCCGCACCGGCGTCGTCGGGCTCGTCATTCCCGACGTCGTCCTGACCTACAACGAGTTCGTCCAGCACGCCTTCCGCGCCGTCGCCGAGACCGGCCGCGAGCTGCAGATCGTCCTGAGCGAGTTCGACCCCAAGCTCGAAGCCAAGGCGATCCAGACGCTGCTCGAGCACCGCGTCGACGGCATCCTGCTCAAGAGCACCTTCCACCGCTGGCAGGACGTGCCGAAGGACCACGCCCTGCAGCAGGTCCGCGCCGGCGGCACGCCGCTGGTCCTGCTCGGCCAGACCATCGAAGACGCCGGCTGGCCCTGCTGCCGGACCAACACCGTCGCGTACGCCCGGCAGCTCGTCGAGCACCTCGCCGGCCGTGGGCATCGGCGCATCGACTGGCTTTTGCCGATCGACCTGCGTCGTCAGCCGCTGGCGGAGACGCCGCAGCACCGGCGGGCGATCGAGGCGGCGTACGAGTGTGGCCGCGAGCTCGTCGGCGACGACTTCCGCCTGCGGCTGCGGACGCTCGACGCCCCGTTCGGCCTTGACGCCCCCAATTTCGCCGCCGCCACCGAGCAGAACGGTCTGGGAGCCGGCGGCTTGGGCGAGTTCGGCAACTACATTAACGAGAACCATCCCGGCACCGCCGCCGCCGTCGGCCGCCGCATGGCCGCCGCCGCCGCGGAGGACGACGCCGAGCTGGCGACCGCCTTCGTCTGCAGCAACGACGTCCTGGCGATCGGCGCGATCTGGTTCGCCTCCGGCTGGTGGGGCGGCGCGGA
>CAYQCT010000096.1:4926-9537 GCA_964416015.1 uncultured Tepidisphaerales bacterium | reverse complement strand
CCTGGCGATCAGCGCGATGAACGAGTTCCGCCGGCGTGGCCTTGACGTGCCGGGCGACGTCGAAGTCTGCGCCTACCACGGCACGACGGCCGCGGATCTGTCGCCGTTTCCGCTCACCCTCGCCCACGCCCCGGCCGAAGCGACGGCCCGCGTATCACTGGCGATGCTTGATCAAGTCATCGCCGGCCGCCGCGTGGAGGACGCCCGGCCGGCTCCGCTGCTCCGCACGCTCGTCGAGCTGCTGGTCGTCATCGGCATTATCGCCTTGCTCATCAGCATCCTGTTGCCCACGCTGAGCCGCGCCCGCGACTCGGCCAAGGGCGTCAAGTGCCAGAGCAATCTTCGCCAGATCGGCGTGTCGGTCGTCTTCTACGCGAACGACTTCCAGGGCTTTCTGCTGCCCTACGAGCAGCTCGGGGTGCCGCTCGACGACAACCCGGCGTCAACCATCGACCGGCACTGGGGCGCGATCCTGGTCGACAGCGGTGCCGTCGAGACCGAGACCGCCAAGGGCGGTGCGAGCGGCAGCGCCAACGAGTCGACCGACGTCGAGAACATCTTCCGCTGTCCCGAAGGCATCGAGCGGAATTGGTCCGCCGAGGGTTCGCCCGAGCCGACGGGGCACGACGCAGCGACGGGCGACTACTACTGGCTTCGTAGCACAAGTGACGGCCGACAAGTCCCGGTCTGGTACGGCGCGAACGGGAGTCGCGGACGCACCGGTGCCGACTTCCGCGGCATGTGGCCGCTGGGCCACGAAGAGTTCCGTGTGCCCACCAGCGTGGATCCGTCGGGCGAAGTCGTCGAGATGCACAAGCTCGTTCGCGTCCCGAACGTGACGAAGATGGCCCTCTTCTACGACGGCATCGT
Source organism: uncultured Tepidisphaerales bacterium (assembly GCA_964416015.1). GTDB lineage: Bacteria > Planctomycetota > Phycisphaerae > Tepidisphaerales > Tepidisphaeraceae > JBCDKH01. The sequence continues at coordinate 8,667 of CAYQCT010000096.1, read as the reverse complement.
CGCCCACGACCGCAACGCCCGCCGCATCACGACGCGGCACCGCAACCGCACGCAGACCAACGTCCTCCTCGCCGACGGCCACGTCGAAGCCTTCAGCGACGAGACCGACGACATCACCGACCCCCGCGGTGACCTGCCGGACCAGGACGAGTTCGCCCTCGATCGGCCCGACTACCTCAGTCTGCACTACCCGGAACTCTACTGGAACCTCATGCAACGGGAATGACCCGTTCTGCACTCGCTCACTAACCACACCGCGACGGATGTTCCGTCGTCTTCTCGGAGGAGAACTATGAATCACACCGCACGCACTTCCTTACTTCTCGCCGTCGCCGCAACGCCTGCCATGGCCGGCACCGTCACCTTTGACCCGGCCGACGGGTACGACCTCGGCACGAGCCTCGTCACCAGTCCCGACTGGGCCGGCAACGGATCGCTCTACACCATCACCAGCCTCGGCGGCGGCAATGGCGCGGCCCTGTCCGCCGGCGAACCGCGGACGGCCTTTGCCAACAACCGCTTCACGCCGACCGCCGACTTCCTTGGCACGCCAACGACCGACACCGCCGGCAACGCCTACGACTTCTCCTTCCTGCTCGGCAGCCCGCAACCGGCCACCGACACCGGCTTCGGCCTCGCCCATCGCATCCGCATCGGCGGCAGCGACGGCGCGCCGATCGTCGACTTCCAAATCTTCGACAACGGCCGCCTGCAATACTTCAGCGGACCGGGCACCGGCGTCGTCGGCAACGGATTTTCCAATGTCGTCAACGTCAATGGAAACAACCTCATCCTCGACGACCTGGCGGGTCGAAACGCACCGCTCGAGGGACGCATTGACTTCGACAACAACACGTACGAGTTGAGCTTCGACGGCGTCGTGCAGGGCACCTTCCCGCTCCTCAACACGCCGAGCACCTTCGGCCAAGTCACCCTGCAGTGGGGCACCAGCGCCAGCACGCCCGACTACCGCCAGATCCTCATCGACGACCTCGCCATCGACTTCGTCGACGACCGCGTTCCCGGCGACGCCAACGGCGACGGCAACGTGAACTTGGCCGACTTCGGCGTACTTCGTGCCAACTTCGGCTCGACCAACGTCGTCTACGCCACCGGCGACTTCAACGCCGACAACCTCGTCAACCTCGCCGACTTCGGCATCCTTCGTGCCAACTTCGGCACGTCCTCGTCTGCGGAGCTTGCCGTGCTCGACAGCTGGTACGCCAGCGTCGTTCCCGAGCCCGCCCTCACCTCGCTTCTCGCCGTCGGCCTCCTGGGCCTGCGTCGCCGTCGCTAGTTCTCACTTCTGTTCCTTCGGAGGAAACCATGCAGTTCTACAAAGCCTCTCTCGTCGCCGCGGTCGCGGCCGCTACACCCGCTCTGGCAGGTGTCGTCACATTCGATCCCGCCGACGGCTACGACTTAGGAACGAGCCTCGTCGCCCAGTCCGACTGGGCCGGCAACGGATCGCTCTACAGCATCACGAGCCTCGGCGGCGGCAACGGCGCAGCGCAGAGTGCCGCCACCAATCAGGCAAACTTCGCCAACAACCGATTCACACCGTCGGCCGCCTTCCTCGGCACGCCAACGACCGACACGGCCAACACCGTCTACGACTTCAGCCTGCAACTTCGCAACGATCAGGCTGCGACGGAAGACGGGTTCGGCGTCGCCCACCGCATCCGCATCGGCGGAACCGATTCGGCACCCATCATCCAGTTTCAGGTCTTCGACAACGGCGTCCTGCAATACAACGATGGTGGCTCGTCTGTGAGCGTCAACAACGTCAATAATGCTCGACTCGACCTCGACGATACTACGGGACGCTTCCTGATGATCGAGGGGTCGATCGACTTCTCGGACAGTACCTACGACCTGACAGTAGACGGAGTGCAACAAGGTACCGACCTTGCGCTCGTCAACTCTCCAAGTCAGTTCGGGCAAGTGACGCTTCAATGGGGGCCGAGCAACAGTTCGCCGGCCTACCGGCAGATTTCGCTCGACAACCTCTCGCTCAGCGGTAGCGTCATTCCCGAGCCCGGCTCGCTCGCCGCCGTTGGCCTGCTCGGCCTCGTCGGCCTGCGTCGCCGTCGGTAACTCGATTCCCCACCCGGGCGGCGTCGGCGCGAAAGCGTCGGCGTCGCCTTTCCTTTGCCACCACGCCATGCTCCGCTCGCTCCTCGCCGCCACGCTCCTGGCCTCGCCCGCACTCGCCGCGACGGCCTCCTTCGATCCCGACGACGGCTACAACCTCGGCCGATCCATCAGCGGGCAGCCCAACGCCGGACCGCAGTGGGCCGGTAGCGGCGAGCTCTTCACCGTCGTACCGGCCGACGGCGGCGGCGCGGCCCAATCGGCGGCGACCGACGTGTCGAACTTCGCCAACCTCCGGCTCGTCCCGCCGGGCCTGCAGGCCGCCGGCAAAGTGCCATTCTCCCTGAAGATTCGCTCCGACACGCCGCCGACGAGCGAAGACTTCAGCGGGGCGTGGTTCGTCCGCATCGGCCACGACGCCGACGGCGAGCAGCAGGGCGATGCCGTGCGCATCGGCATCTTCGACAACGGCATCGTCCAGACCGAGAACCAGTCCGGCGGTGACACCGTCCGCATGCTTGACGCACAGGGCGACGCCGTCGATCTCGATGATCACACCGGCCGCTTCCTGCCGATCGAGGGCGTGATCGACTTCGACGCCGGCACGTACACGCTGTCGTTCGACGGCGTTCCGCAGACACTTGACGGCAACCCGAACCTGCCGTTCGCCGCGACCGGCCACGACGCGTTCGGCATGATCTCGCTCAACGCCTGGAACAGCGACGACCCGCAGGCCCGGCAGATCACGATCGACGATCTCTCCGTCGGCGACGCCGAGGCCGCTGATGTGGTGGGCGAAGCACCGCGACAAGCGCCCGTACCCGCGGCCCGACCGCGTCCCGCCGGCGAAGGCCTGCCGGCGGGCGGAAGGTCGATCCTGCCGGAAGATGCCGTCGCCGCCTTCTTCGCCGGCAACTACGGGCCCGACGAGAACCTGGCAACCGCCGAGGTGGTCGAGCTCGCCGAAGGGCCGGCCGACCGGGCGCTTCGCGTGACCGTCGGCAAGAACCCGGCCCCGGAGCCGCAGCCATGGCACGTCGAAGTCAAGACACGCCAGATCGCCCCGACCAACGGCGGCGACGTCACGCACCTCCGCTTCTGGGCCCGCACCATCGCGAGCCAACACGAGACCGCCGCCGCCGAGTTCACGGTCTACTACCAGCACGCCGGTCGGCCGTACGACGCGTCCTTCATGTACACCGCGACGCCCGGCAGCGAGTGGGAACGCTTTGACATTCCCTTCGAGGTCCTTCGCACGTACGGCGAAGGTTCCGCAGAACTCAACTTCGCGGCCGGCCTGCGGGAACAGACGTTCGAGCTTGCGGGCATCGAGATGGTGCACTATGGAAGCACGGACGTTGCCGTCGAGGACCTGCCGCGAACCAGCCAGCAGTACGAAGGCCGCGCCGACGACGCGGCCTGGCGTGCGGAAGCGCTGGAGCGCATCGAAGAGCTTCGCACGGCACCGCTTCGCCTGCAGTTCCTCGACCGCAACGGCAACCCGGTCGAGGGTGGCGAGGCGAGGGTCAAGATGACCAAGAATGCCTTCCAGTTCGGCAGCGCGATCAATGCAGAGATCTGGGTTCGTGACACGCCGGACGCGAAGAAGTATCGGGAGGAAGCGCTCCGCCTGTTCAACACAGCAAG
>CAYQCT010000096.1:261-4916 GCA_964416015.1 uncultured Tepidisphaerales bacterium | reverse complement strand
ACGGAGAACGGCCTGAAGATTCATCGCTGGTACGACCTGCAACATCGGTGGGAGACGATGCAGATGCTTGCAGACCTCGATGCTGCAAACATGACGATCCACGGCCACGTCCTCGTTTGGCCGAGCTGGCGAAAGACGCGGATCGATCTTGATCGAGCCAAAGCGATGGCCGAGGCCGGTGACGTGCGGATGTTGCGTTGGATCACCAATGAGTTCATCCGCGACGTGATGATCGATACGCAAGACTACATCGACGCCTGGGACGTGATGAACGAGCCGTGGAACAACAACGACTTCATGGCAATTCTGGGCGAAGACGAGATGGCAAGCTGGTTCCGCCAGGCGGAGCAGTACCGACCCGACGCCGACCGCTTCATCAACGACTTCGGCATCCTCAACGGCCCACCCGTCGGTAAGAACGGCCACGCACAGGAGTACCTTCGCGTCATCCGCAAGCTCATCGACGACGACGCACCTCTCGACGCCATCGGCTTCCAATCCCACTTCGGCGGCCCCGTCGGCATATCGCAATTGAAGGAAACCATCGCCGCCTTCGAGCCGTTCGGCAAGCGGATGATGATTACCGAGTTCGATGCCCGCATCGCGGACGACGAGGCGTACGCCGACTACTTGCGCGATTTGCTGATTCTCTCCTATAGCCATCCGCAGTTCGACGGCTTCATCATGTGGGGCTTTTGGGACGAGACGCACTGGCTCAAGAACGCACCGCTCTTCGACGAAGATTGGTCGCCCAAAGCAGGTTTGCGGACCTGGGAGCAATGGGTTCTGGGCGAGTGGCGAACGGACGAGACGGTGCGCGTCGCACACGACGGCACCGCCACAACCACCGGCCACCTCGGCACGTACGACGTCACGCACGCCGGCCAGACCTGGACCGTCACCCTCGCTTCCGGCGGCAGTGACCACACGCTGCGGCTCGAGTAGCAGGATTCATACAAGCATCTTTATGAAGCGGGTGCCGTCGCCCTCTACGAAGCGATCCAGCAGCACCAGGTCAGCAACAACCTAGACGAGATCAACGACCGCCTCGAGCACCGCATCTGGAACGAGTTGAAGAAGCGAAAGCAGGGCGTCGACGGGCGTGCCTGCTGTTCTACGCGTCGGTGAATCGATACGGTCGCCGTCCCACCATGGCGATGCTTTTTCAAGACGATAATCCCCGAGCCGTGCGGCAGCCCAAGACGGACCGCCTGGTCCTGGGCGAGTACCTCAAGAAAGCCATCCAGGACCCTGACGTCATTGAGCAGGCGGCCGAGGCCCATGCGATCCTCCTCCGCTGGGCGGACCTCGACAAGTCGGGCCAGCTCGGCACGCTTAACGAATCGCAGCTGCAGGGCGAGTTCGTCGAAGAGGTCTTCGAGCAGGCGCTCGGCTACGTCGGGGCGATGCGGCCGGACCGCCCGTGGACCGTGCGCCGCGAGATGCTCATCGCCGGGCAGAACGCCGACGCCGTCATCGCAGAGCCCGGTGCCCCGCAAGGGCCCGACGACTGGCGGGCGGTCGTCGAGCTCAAGGGGCCGGGCGTTCACCTCGACCGCGACCGCTCCAACCGCCGGACCGCCGTCGATCAGACGTGGGACTACCTCGTCAACACGCCCCCGACCTGCCGGTGGGGCATCGTCAGCAACGTCGTCAGCTTCCGCCTCTACGAGCGCAGCAGCACCAAGCGCCGCTACGAGCACTACACGCTCCAGTCGCTCCGCGACCCCGACACGTTCCGCCGGTTCTTCGCGACGTTCGGCGCGATGGGTCTGCTCCGTGGGCCGCGCAACACCGTGCCGTTCATGACGCGGCTGCTCGACGACACGCTCCGCAGGCAACGCACCGTCGGCGACGAGATCTTCAAGTACTACTCCGACCAACGCACGAAGCTCATCCAATCGCTCACCAACCCGACGACCCACAACCTGCCGGCCGAAGAGGCGATCGAGCACGCCCAACGCCTTTTCGATCGCGTCGTCTTCATCGCCTTCTGCGAGGATCGCCACCTGCTGCCAGAGAAGATCCTCGCCAAGACCTTCAGCCGCGGCGAGGGCCGACGCGTCAGGAACCCGCGTTGGCAGGCGTACCGCGACCTCTTCCGCGGCGTCGACGAAGGGTGGGACCAGGAGAACATCCCCGCGTACAACGGCGGCCTCTTCCGCAAGACCGCGCTCGACGACCTCGACATCGACGACGAGCCGATCACCACCTTCTTCCAGCAGCTCGGCGAGTACAACTTCGCCGATGAAGTCAACCTCGACGTCCTGGGCCACCTCTTCGAGGCGAGCATCACCGAGATCGAGCGGTACAAGGAGACCGGCTTCCTCCTGCAGCCCGAGGACCGCGTCGCCGAGTTCGCCGCCATGCCCCAGGCGGCCAAACGCAAGCGGCTGGGCATCTACTACACGCCGCCGGAGCTGACGAGCCGCATCGTCGCCTACACGGTCGACGAACTCATTGCCGAACGCTTCGCCGCCGTCGACCCCGACGACGCCGACCCACACGCCCGGCTGCGCGTCCTGCAAAGCCTCAAGATCGTCGACCCCGCCTGCGGCAGCGGAGCGTTCCTCTTCCAGGCGTACGACACCCTCGAACAACGCTACGGCGAGGTCGCGCAGCAACTGCCCGACGCCGAACGCGACGCCGTCTTGAAGGTCGTGCCCCGGCACATCCTCAACGACAACCTGTACGGCGTCGACCTCTCGCCCGAAGCCGTCGAGATCACGCAGCTGGCCCTCTGGATCCGCTCGGCCGACCGCACCCAGCCGCTGACGAACCTCGCCCACAACATCCGCCACGGCAACTCCCTCGTCAGCGACCCGGCCGTCAGCGACGACGCCCTCGACTGGCAAGCGACGTTCCCCGAGGTGTTCGCCACGAGCCGCGACCGTGAGGGAGTGGGGTCGGCGCAGCCGACGTCGGGTCGTGCTCGTCAGACATCGCCTTCGGCGATCCCACTCCCTGACGGTCGCGGCTCGTCGCGAAACGTCAATGGTTTCGACTGCGTGATCGGCAACCCGCCGTGGGAGCGGATCAAGTTGCAGGAGCGCGAGTTCTTCTCCCTGCCCGCGCCGGAGATCGCCACCGCCAGCAACGCCGCCAAACGCCGGCAGATGGTCGCCAAGCTCGAGAGCGACGACCCGGCGCTCTACGGGCGGTACACGCAGGCCAAGCAGGCCGCCCAGGACCTGCTCGACCACTGCCGCCGTAGCGGCGACTACCCGCTGTGCGGCCGGGGCGACATCAACACCTACGCCGTCTTCGCCGAACTCGCCAGCAAGCTCGTCACCCCCACCGGCCGAGTCGGCCTGCTCGTGCCCAGCGGCATCGTCAGCGACAAGACCACCAGCGCCTTCTTCGCCAGCATCGCCGAGACGAACCGCCTCATTCGGCTCTACGACTTCGAGAACCGTACGAAGCAATTCTTCCCGGACGTCGACGGCCGCTTCAAGTTCTGCATCCTCAACTTCGGCGGCGAAGCCATCGAGTCCACCGCAGCCGACTACGTCTTCTTCGCGCATCAGGTGGACGAACTGAAAGACAACAAGCGTCACATCGCCCTGAGCGGCGACGACATCAAGCTGCTCAACCCCAACACCCGCACCTGCCCGATCTTCCGCACCCGTCGCGATGCAGAAATCACCAAAGGCATCTACCGCCACGTGCCGGTGCTGATCGACCGCAACCGCAAGAAGACCGGCAACGCGTGGGGCGTCAGCTTCAACCGGATGTTCGACCAGACCAACGACGCCGAGCACTTCCGCGAGGCGGCGTGGCTGGAGGAGCACGGCTACACGCCCGACGGCAACCGGTGGATCGGAAGGGGGTGGGTCGGAAGGGGTCAGGAGTCGCCCGCCGAGTCGGAACAGAAGTCCAAGCCAGCTGCAGGGGCGACTCCTGACCCCGTCACCTACCTGCCGCTGTACGAGGCGAAAATGGTGCAGATGTTCGACCACCGCGCCGCGGATGTTGTCGTCTCCGACGCGAATTGGGTACGGCAGGGCCAGACGCGATCATCGACCCTCGTCGAGCATGGGAATCCCGAGCACGTCGTGTCGCCGCGGGCGTGGGTGGAGGACGCCGTCGTGGCCGCGCAGGCCGATGCCGAGACGACGCACTTCCTCGCGTACAAGGACGTCACGAGCCCGACGAACCAGCGGACGATGATCGCCGCCTGCTTGCCCCGTGCCGGCGTCGTCAACTCCGCGCCGATTGTCCTGCCCGATCAGCCTCCGCGTCGTCAGCTCTGCCTGCTGGCAAATTTCAACAGTTTCACGTGGGACTTCGTCGTTCGTCAGAAGATCAGCAACGTCCACCTGAACTTCTTCATCGTCGAGCAGATTCCCACGCTCCCCCCCGACCGCTACGACGAGCCGTGCCCGTGGGAGCGGGGAACGGGTGGGGGGACGCTCGAAGACTGGATCGCCGAGCGGGTGCTCAAGCTGACCTGCACGGCCGAGGACATGCTGCCCCTGGCCGAGGCCTGCGGGTTCACCGGCGGGTCGTTTGCCGAGTATGGCGGCAAGCTGCACAAGTGGAACGACCGCGAGCGGGCCGAGCTGATGGCCGAGCTCGACGCGGCCTTCTTCCTCCTCTACGGCCTCGACCACGACGACGCCGCGTACGTGCTGTCGACCTTCAAGGGCATCCAT
>CAYQCT010000096.1:0-251 GCA_964416015.1 uncultured Tepidisphaerales bacterium | reverse complement strand
CAGCAAGTCGCCCTCTTCGGCCGCCAATCGACCGCCGACCGCATCCTCGAAACCTACGACGCCCTGCGCCTGCAGAGCGTGTAGAAGGACAAAGCACGCACGTGTGGCTTACTCGGAGTCGTTTGAGAATGTAGCAGCGGCGGCACGGGTCGCGTCGACGAGACCCGCCGTCTGCCGCGTCATGGCGGTGGGGACCCGGGGTGGTGGGGTGGCGGTGGGGGCGCCGAGGTGGGGTGGCGGTGGTGGTGGTG
>CAYQCT010000095.1:11415-13299 GCA_964416015.1 uncultured Tepidisphaerales bacterium | reverse complement strand
CCGGTCACGCCCGGCAGCCACGCCGACCGCCCGCACCGCCCGCACCGCCCGCTCGATCCCGCCGCCGCCCGCCGCGGGTCGGCCCGCACCGTTGACCGCAGCAATCAGAATCTCTACCCGGTTCTCAGCGACCGCCAAATCGACGAAATCGCCGCCTTCGCCACCTGCCGCACGTTCTTGGCCGGCGAGATGCTCTTCGACCAGGGCGACCGCAACGCGCCGCTCTTCGTCCTGCAGACCGGCCGCGTCGAATTCTTCGACCGCAAGATCGACGGCGACGAGCTTGTCCTTGACGTCCTCGCCGGCACCTTCCTTGGCGACGTCAGCATGTTCACCGGCGAGCCGACCGTCGCTGCCTGCGTCGCCGGCGAGCGGTCGAAGGTCATGATCGTCGACCATGAACAGCTCAAGCGCCTCGTCGCCCAGCACAGCGAGATCGGCGACCTCGTGCTTCGCACGTTCCTCAACCGCCGGGCGTGGCTGCGCGAGCAGGACGTCGGCATGCTCGCGCTCTTCGGCCGACGCGGCGACAAGGCGACCTACCGCGTCCACGAGTTCCTCGAACGCAACCAGATTCCCGTCCGCTGGACCGAAGTCCACGGCGGCGACGACGAAACGACCCGACTGCTTCGCGGGCTCGGCGTCGGCGACGAGGATTTGCCCGTGCTCATCTGCAGCGACGGCGTCTGCCGCAGGCCGGACGTGGAGCAGGTCGCGCGGCGCGTGGGTCTGCGGCCGACGCTGAAGGAGACGTACGACCTTGTCGTCGTCGGCGGCGGACCGGCGGGATTGGCGGCGACGGTGTATGGCGCTAGCGAAGGCCTCGACACGCTCATGATCGACGCCGACAGCCCCGGCGGTCAGGCAGGCACGAGCAGCAAGATCGAAAACTACCTCGGCTTCGCCACCGGCATCAGCGGCGAAGAGCTTGCCCGCCAGGCCGTGCTGCAGGCCCGCAAGTTCCAGGCGACGCTCTGCAACCCCTGCACCGTCGACACGATCGAATGCACCGACGCCGACGGCGACTTCGCCAAGACGCTCGTCCTGCAGGACGGCACACGGGTTCACGCCAAGGCGGTCGTGCTCGCGACCGGGGCCCGCTACCGCACGCTCGACGAGGCGACCGGGTACCGCGACTATGAGGGCAGCAGCGTCTACTACGCCTGCGGCCACGTCGAGGCCAAAGCGTGCGGCGACGCGGAGGTCGCGGTCGTCGGCGCCGGCAACTCGGCGGGGCAGGCGGCGGTCTTCCTCTCGCGGCACGCGCGACGCGTTCGCATGCTGGTCCGCGGCGACTCGCTCGGGCGGACGATGAGCGACTACCTCGTGCAGCGGATCGAAAATGCTGACAACATCGATGTCCTGCTCGAGACGGAAATCGAAGCGATGCACGGCGACGGCAGCCGGCTCGAGCGACTGACGCTCCGCGGGCAACACGCCGGCGACGTGGCGTGCAGCGGCCTGTTCGTGATGATCGGCGCGACGCCGAACACCGAGTGGCTGGCCCGCGGCAACTGCGTCGGCCTCTGCCCCAAAGGCTTCCTCGCCACCGGCACCGACGCGCGGCAGCACGCCGACTTTGGCAAGCACTGGCACGAGCAAGGCCGTGGGCCATTCCTGCTCGAGACGACGCGGCCCGGCGTCTTTGCAGTCGGTGACGTGCGGGCGGGCAGCGTCAAACGCGTCGCCGGCGCGGTGGGCGAAGGATCAATGGCGGTGAAGTTCGTCCACGAAGCCATCGCCGCCCGCGAAGCTGCGGCGACGGCGTAGTTCCTACGATGTCGTTGCCCGCCGCGGGCGTGCCATGTGGAAGATCGTTGCCATCGTCGTCGTCGTGCTGTGGATCTTCATGCTTGGCGGGATGAAGCGCGAACTGGTGCCCGG
>CAYQCT010000095.1:8739-11405 GCA_964416015.1 uncultured Tepidisphaerales bacterium | reverse complement strand
GCAGGTCGCGAATGGGACGTCGTTCGCGGCACCGGTCGTCGCGGGCGTCGCCGCTCGCTATGCCTTCGCGCGTGGCGGCAACGAGGCGACGGAGGTCCGCGTCCACACGATGGAGCCGGGCGACCTGACCGTCACCGTTACCGCGCCCGGCGAAATTCGGGCTGAGACACGCGTGAGCCTGAGCGCGCGGACGAGTGCTGCCGTCCTGGAGCTTCCGGTCGAAGAGGGCGATGTTGTAGCGGTGGATCAGGTGCTGGTCCGTCTCGACGACGCCGACGCCGCCGCTCGCTTGCGGGCGGCGAAGGCGAATCGTGACCGGGCCGTGGCGGAGCTGGACGTTGCGCGTGCTCGGCTGAAGGCCGCCCGCGCCGCAACGAACGCCGATCGCGCGAGTCTCGCCGAGGCCGAGGCGGACTTGGAGCGCGTGCAGCAGTTGGCGATGACGGACGATGTCGCGCTGCGTGAAGTCGAAGCCGCCCGCGCCCGCGTCGGCCGGCTGCGTGCGCAGACCGAGGCCGAGGCGTTGCGGGTCGAGGCCGATGCCGCGAACCTGATCGCGCTCGACGCCGTCGTCGACGCCGCCGACGCCGAAATCAGCCGGGCCGAGGAGAACTTGGCGTACACCGTGATCCGCTCGCCGATCGATGGCACCGTGACGAAGGTTAACGCCGAGGTCGGCGAGACCGTTGTCGTCGGCACCATGAATAACCAGGGCACTGTGATCCTCGAGGTCGCCGACCTCAGCCGGATGATCTGCGTGGCCGAGGTCGACGAGGCGAGCGTGGCCGACCTCGAGCTCGACGCCGTCGCCCGCGTTCGATCGGCGGCGTACGGCGACGACGTCGTGATCCCCGGCACCGTCCGCAGCATCGCCCTCGGCAAGACGCAGGACACGCGGTCCGGCGAAGACTCGGGCCACTACGAAGTCGAAGTGCTGCTCGACCTGGCCGCGGTCGAAGGCGTCAAGCTCTTCAGCGGCCTGACGGCGGACGTCGAGTTCGTCACCCGCGAGCACACCGGCGTGCTCGTCCTGCCGAGCCAGGCTGTCGTGAGTCGAGCGGTCGACCGCCTGCCGGACGCGGTCCGCGATGCCGAGGAAGTCGCACGCGACACGCGGGAGACGCCGGTCGTCTTCCGCATCGACAACGGCGTCGTCCGCATCGCGCCCGTCCGTCTCGGCGACAGCGACCTGCTGGAAAGCCTCGTCGAGAGCGGCCTGAGCGAAGGCGACGAGGTGGTCGCGGGGCCGTTCGCGGCGTTGCAGGAGCTGAACGACGGCGATGCCGTCACGCCGACCGCCGAGTAGTTTCACCGCTTGTTTTGCTGTTACGCCTTCGCGACGTCCGCAAGCTCTACCGCGTCGGCGGCGAGGAGATTCACGCACTCGACGGCGTCGGCTTCGACGTCGACCTCGGCGAGTACGTCGCCATCATGGGTGCATCCGGCAGCGGCAAGTCGACGATGATGAACATCCTCGGCTGCCTCGATCGACCGACGAGCGGGACGTACGAGCTGGCGGGCGAACGCGTCGACGCCATGGACGCCGCCGGCCTCGCTGACGTCCGAAACCGCCGCATCGGCTTTGTCTTCCAGAGTTTCGAGCTGTTGCCGCGACTGACGGCGACGCAGAACGTCGAGCTGCCGTTGCTGTATGCCGCCGACGATCCGGGCGACCGTCGGCGACGCGCTCTCGACGCCCTGCACCAGGTCGGCCTCGAAGGCCGCACCGGCCACCGCCCCAACCAGCTCTCCGGCGGCCAACGGCAACGCGTCGCCATCGCACGAGCGTTGGTGAATCGCCCCAGCATCATCCTCGCCGACGAGCCGACCGGCGCGCTCGACAGCCGGACGACCGACGACATCCTGCGGCTGTTCGAGGAGCTAAACGTGGCCGGCCAGACGATTCTGGTCGTGACCCACGAGGCCGACGTCGCCGCCCGGGCCAAGCGTGTCGTCCGCATGACCGACGGTCGCATCACCGATGACGGCCCGCCCGCCGTGGCCGGGCCTGTGGTAAAGTAGGAGCATGACCGAGCTGAACGAGGCCAAACAGCGGCGGTTCCTTGCAACGCCGGAGGAGTATCTGGCATACGAGGAAGACGCGCAGGAGAAACACGAATGGCGGGACGGCGAGGTGATCGCGATGCCGGGTGCCTCCGATCGGCATTGCGTCGTCAACGCGAACGTGATCGGCGAAATTCACGCCCGGCTAAAGGGCGGACCTTGCCGCATTCGGACGAGTGATCTTCGCGTACGCACGCCCGTCTTCCGGCAGTCGGGAAGTCGCGGCAAAGGCTTCTACACATACCCGGATGCAACTGTCGTCTGTGGCAAGCCCGCTTTCGATCGCATGATCAGGGGCAGCGAGACATTGACCAATCCGACGCTGATTGTTGAAGTTCTTTCTCCGTCAACGCAACACTATGACGTCGGCGGAAAGATGGGCCGCTATCAGACGATCGAGTCGTTTCAAGAGTACGTTCTAGTCGGACAATCGGAAGCGAGCGTTCAGGTCTTCTTGAGGCGCGAAAACGGCGACTGGAAAATCTCGTCGTACACAGGGCTTGACGCCGTTGCGCGGCTCGATTCCATTGACGTCGACCTCCCGCTGGCGGAGGTGTACGACGGGATCACCTTCGACGAGCTTGATCCGGACGCCGCACCCG
>CAYQCT010000095.1:7182-8729 GCA_964416015.1 uncultured Tepidisphaerales bacterium | reverse complement strand
ACAGTCGGCGGATGAGCACGCCGAAGATTGAGGTCCGTCCGACGCCCGACGCCGTTGCCGAAGCGGCGGCGGAACATTTTGTCGCCGCCTGCCATGCGGCCCTCGAGGAGAAGGAAACCTTCACCGTCGCCCTCGCCGGCGGATCGACGCCCAAGGCCATGTACCGCCTGCTCGCCGGCGACGGCTTCCGCCATCGCGTCGAGTGGAACCGCGTCGAGATCTTCTTCGGTGACGAACGCACCGTGCCGCCGGACCATGCCGACAGCAACTTCCGCATGGCCCGCGAGGCGTTGCTCGACCACGTGCCGATCCCCGGCGACAACGTCACGCGGATGAAGGGCGAGCTCGAACCACAGGAGGCCGCCTACGCCTACGCGACGACGCTCGAAGAAACCTTCGGCGACACGGCCGGCCTCGACATGCTGCTGCTCGGGATGGGCGACGACTCGCACACGCTCTCGCTTTTCCCGCACACCAGGGCGATCGACGAGACGGAGCAGCCGTGCGTCGCCAACCACGTCCCCAAGCTCGACACGTGGCGGATCACGCTGACCGCACCGTTCGCCAATCGCAGCGAGCAGGTGCTGGCCCTCGTCACCGGCGAGAACAAGGCCGAGGCGATGCGGAACGTGCTCGAAGGCCCGGACGATCCGGCGACGTACCCGATGCAGCTCATCCAACCCACGAGCGGCCGGCACTTCATCTACTGCGACTCCGCCGCGGCCGGCATGGCAGCGGATGACGATTGATACCTCGTCGCCTCCACGACGACGCCGTGGCCGATCACCGGAGCGACGATGCCGTCCGGCAACAGCAACGCTGGCACCTCGCGCCAATCGCCTTCCTGATCCACGTCCGCCGCCAGCCGCCAGTAGACCGGCGGCGTAATCGGCATCAATGCATCTTCCTCCGACGTCGTCCCGATCCGCCGTCGCAACACAGCCGCCGTCGCGTACTCGACACCGGCCTCTTCCGCGACGTTGACCTCGGCAATCCAGCCATCATCGCCGAGGTCGCCGAACGCCAGCAGCAGGGCGATGACGAACGTGCCGCTCGTCACGTACGTCAGCAGCCGCGTCACATTGGATCGGCCACGCCGCACCAGTAGTGCATCGACCGGCCCGACCAGCAACAGCACGAGGAGCCACGACGCCTTGATCGGATTCTCCTGACTCGGCACCCCGGCCGGCACCGGCGGATGCGTCGCCGCGACCGTCTCCTCGACCGGCAACCGCACCGGCACCTGCGTCGGGTCGACGTGCAGAAAGTCGATTCGCCCGCCGCCGATGTCGATGCTCGTCACCGCCGACTCGGCAGGCTCGCCGGCGAGCTTCACAACGCTCGCTCCCTCGCTCGTGACGCCGCGTTCAATCGGCAAGAAATTCGCCAACATCTGCACCAGCGGCGACGCCTCCGCCTCCGGCAGCGTCTCCGGCCCGAGCCACATCACCATCACGCCGCCGCCGCGCACCCACGCCGCGATCGCCTGTTGCTGCTGGTAATCGAGCCGCCCAACGTCCAGCCGCGGCAGGACGAGCCGGTCCAAC
>CAYQCT010000095.1:0-7172 GCA_964416015.1 uncultured Tepidisphaerales bacterium | reverse complement strand
CGCTGGTCACGAGGATCGCGGCGCCAGTGTCCACGAGCCGGTCCAACGCGTCGTACCCCAACGGATGCCGCGGCAGTCGCTCCCACGGCAGCCGAAGATTCCGCACGTCGTCCGGCACCGGCGCGTCCCCCGCAATGCCGACGAGCCCGACCATTACCGACGGCTCGACCTCAACCGCCGTCCGCTGCTCCTCCGGCCACGCCGCTAGCGTTCGACCGTCTTCATCAATAAGCCGCGCGTGAATCACCCGCGGGTGCGGCCCGATCGGCAGCAACGCCGCGACCGTCGTCGGCCGCCGTTGCACCGTCACCGCCTGCCGCAAAACCATCGCCTCCCGGCCCGGCCGCGGCACGTACCACTCAATGTCCGCCCGCGCCGCATCCGCCTCGTGCGAGAACGTCGCGTGTGCCACGTTCCACCGGTCCTGCGAATCCCGCCGCCCCAACCGAGCTCGACCTCCAAATCCGCCGCCCAAGCCATCGGCGAAAGCACCAGGAGCAACGTCAGAACCAGCAGCGCCCGTGACACGGCGGCATCGTAACGCGTCGGCCCGCCGAATCCGGTTGATTGTGCCGCCGCCATCTCGAACACTGGCCCGACGCCTTGCAGACGCTGCCGCGCCAGTTCGTGTTGGTCGCCGTCGTCCTGACGGTCTGCTGCAGTGTGGACCGCGCCGGCATCATGCCGCGAGCGCAGGTCGCCGAGGCGGGTTCGTCCGTCGTGGCCACGCAGGCGACGCCGGAGAAGCGACGCTCGCAGGTCCGGCCGGCGTTCGTCTCGCCGGTGCGGGAGACGCGACTTGTCCCCGATGCCGCCCTGCCGAGGCAGGTACTGGTCGCGCGGGTCTGGACGCGAGGGTTGACGTTCGAGCAGATGCGGATGCCGCCGCCGACGGCGTGAGCTCGTCCGTCGTTCCTGCTCCCCGGCCCGCGCCGCCCGGCGCCGGTGCCCTCACGTCCAACCCTCGCACCACCCACTCATGAATTTCGTCGGCACCGCCCTCACCAAAGTCTTCGGCTCGCGCAACGACCGCCTGCTCAAGAAGTACCGCCGCATCGTTGAGCAGATCAACGAAGCCGAGCCCGCCGCCCGCACGAAGACTGACGCCGAACTCCGCGAGCGGACGCAGGAGCTGCGTCGCCAGCTTATCGCCGGCGACATCAAGATCGCCGACGTCACCGCCGAGGCGATGGCGATCATCCGTGAGACGATGGACCGCCACATCGGCATCCGCGAGATCTTCAACCCCGATCAAACCTTCGACCCCGACCGTCTCAACGACGAGATGCTCGAGGCGTATGACGCGGTCCAGCGGCAGATGATCGCGACCGGCATCGACTACCGCCAGGTCGACATCCCGCCGCAGCTCTACGACGCCGTCCGCGAGCTCTACCCGGTCAGTCGGCCGCCGTTCCGCGCACGCTGCTTCGATGTCCAGCTCATCGGCGGCATCGTCCTGGGCGAGGGCCGAATTGCCGAGATGAAGACCGGCGAGGGCAAGACCTTCGTCGCGCCGCTCGCCGCATTTCTTCGTGCAATTCAGGGGCAACACACGCACGTCGTCACCGTCAACGACTATCTCGTCAGCCGCGACGCGACGTGGGTCCGGCCCGCCTTCGAACGACTCGGCCTCAGCGTCGGATTCCTGCAACAGGCCATGATGCCCGGCGGCCAGGCGCGAAAGGAGGCCTACGTCTGCGACGTCACTTATGGAACCAACAGCGAATTCGGCTTCGACTACCTTCGCGACAACATGAAGGAACGGGCCGACCTGCAGGTGCAGGGGCCGCTGGACTACGCCATCATCGACGAGGTCGACAGCATTCTCATCGATGAAGCAAGAACGCCGCTCATCATCAGCGGCCCGGCCGACGCGGGCGCTCCTAAGTACAAGGAAGCCGACGACGTCGCTCGACACATCATGGAACTCGCCAAGCCCTGGCAGAAGGCGCAGGACATCGTCGACGACGCCCGCCGGATCATCAAGGCCGCCGAGGGTGAGATCGATAAGGCCGCCAACAAAGAGCAGAAGAAGCGGGCGCAGGACCGTCTTGCCGACGCACAGCAGAAGCTCGTCGAAGCCGAGGCGAAGCAGGCCGAGACGATCCAGTACTACGAAGTCGAGATGGACAAGAAGTCCGTCCACCTCACGCACGAAGGCATTGCCGCCGCTCAGGAGCAAGCCGGCGTCGGGAGTTTCTACGTCGGCGACAACATGGACTGGCCGCACCTGATGGAACAGGCGATGCGGGCGCACGTTGTTTACGAGCGGGACAAGGACTATGTCGTCGAGATCAACCCGCGGACGAACCAGCTGGAAGTGGTAATCGTCGACGAGTTCACCGGCCGCAAGATGGTCGGCCGGCAGTGGTCCGACGGCCTGCATCAGGCGTGCGAGGCCAAGGAAGCGGTGCCGATCAAGAAGGAGACGCAGACGCTGGCGACGATCACGCTACAGAACTTCTTCAAGCTCTACGGCGCCCTCGCCGGTATGACGGGTACCGCGCAGACGGAAGCCGAGGAATTTAGCAAGATCTATAGTCTCGACGTCGTCAGCATCCCGACGAATCGGCCCGTCATTCGCGTCGACAACACGGACCTCGTCTATCGCACCGAACAGGAGAAGTGGGACGCGATTCTTGACGACATCAAGTCGAACAGCGACGCCGGCCGACCCGTACTCGTCGGCACGACCAGCGTAGAGAAGAGCGAATTCCTCAGTCGTCTCCTCAAGCAGAAGCACGGCATCGACCACGAAGTGCTGAACGCCAAGCAACACGAACGCGAGGCCCACATCGTCGAAAACGCCGGCAAGGTCCACAAGAACCCCCACGGCGAGACCGTCGGCAATGTGACCATCGCCACCAACATGGCCGGTCGCGGCACCGACATCAAGCCGGCGCCGGAGAGCTTCTACGACGTCGAGACCAACGGCGACTCGTTCACGCTCAAGCAACGAATCACCGGTAAGACCCTCAGCGTCGGCAAGGACGACGAGCAGAAAAAGCTCGTCTATCAGGTCGATTCCGGTGCCGACGTCGTCGGCGGCCTGCACGTCGTTGCCACCGAGCGGCATACCGCCCGCCGCATCGACGACCAGCTCCGTGGCCGATCCGGCCGGCAAGGCGATCCTGGATCCTCCCGCTTCTACGTGAGCCTCGGCGACCCGCTCATGAAGATGTTCATGCCCGAGTGGGCGACGAACGTTCTTAAACGCGCCGGCCTCGAATATGGAGAGCCGATCGAGAGCAAGCTGGTCACACGACAGATCGCCGGCGCTCAGAAGAAGGTCGAAGAGCGGAACTACCTCAGTCGCAAGAGCCTGCTCGAGTACGACGAAGTCATGGACGTCCAACGCAAGCAGTTCTACGGCTTGCGACAGAAGGTTCTTGAAGGACGTGATATCGACCAGGTCATCTGGGACATGATCGGCGAAAGCATCGGCGACGCCGTTGATCGCTATGTCGCCGCCGACCATCGCGCGGTCGTTCTTGCCGAATGGGGCCGCAACACGTTCGCCATCCAAATCGACCCCGAAGATCTCGCCGGACTGCGAAGCAAGGAAGACGTCAATGACCTCTTCAAGCAGAAGGCCATCAGCGAAAGCGGCGACGCGATCCGCTCGACCCTCGGCGAGTACATGGGCGAAGACCGCAATGACCCGACCGGCTGGGACACGCGGAGCATTATCCATTGGGCCCGCACGCAATACGGCCTCGAACTTCCCGTCGCGGACGTCAAGAACGGCGATCCGGACGAGCTCGAAGACCGCATCCTCGCTGCAGCCTCGGCCCGCATTGAATCGATTGATACTTCCGCCGTCGAGCCATACCTGCGACCGCTGTTCGCGTTGGAGGAACTATGCAAGTGGGCAAACGATAAGTTCTCCATCGGCCTGGAGCCGAAAGAGCTTTTATTGGATGAGACGCGGAACATCAGTCGCACGCCGGAGGAAATCATCAAGACGGTCGAGACGAGGGCGCGGGAGGCGTACCGCAAGCGAGAGGTCGAGTACCCGGTCGATCACGTCCTCGCCATGGTGGCACCGCAGACCGAGCGGATCGAGAACGCGCAGGCCGCGGCTTATCTTCGCGAATGGGCGAGGACGAAGTACGGCCTCGCGCTCACGCCCGAGGAGACGGACAACCGGCCGACGCGAGAGCTGCGCGATCAGCTCCTCGGCGAGCAGGCGGCGTTCCTGCACGGCGACGACCGCATCGCGGCCGAGGTTGACGCGCTTCTTGCCGCCGGCAAGGAACCGGCGAAGCTCGCCGAAGCCTACACCGCGCGCTTCCGCCTGC
Source organism: uncultured Tepidisphaerales bacterium (assembly GCA_964416015.1). Classification (GTDB taxonomy): domain Bacteria; phylum Planctomycetota; class Phycisphaerae; order Tepidisphaerales; family Tepidisphaeraceae; genus JBCDKH01. The sequence goes on along the minus strand of CAYQCT010000095.1, from coordinate 2,871 downwards.
CGATGAACGCCGCCGAGCTGACACCTCGCCGCATCAAGCGTGGCCGTAAAGGCGTCGGCGAAGAAGACCGCGACGGCGACGGCCAGATCGACGTCCGCGACCTGCTGATCCGCCGCGTTCGCTACGCCATTCGCAAGGAGCTGACGGACCTCGAGCAGTTCGTCCTGATCAACATCTTCGATCAGGCGTGGAAGGATCACCTATATGCGATGGACGTCCTCAAGGGCGGCATCGGCATGCAAGCATTCGCCGAGCGTGACCCGCGTGTCGCGTACAAGCGCGAGGGGTATCGCTACTTCCGCCAGATGATGGAGAACGTCCGCGATCGCGTGACCGACCTCATCTTCCGCATCCGTGTCGAAGGCGCTGCCGCCGCCCCGCAGGCGCAGTCGGCCTACGTCGAAGCGAGCGCGACGCACGCCCAGGTCGACGAGGAAGCCGCCGCCTACGGAGCCGCCGCCCCCGAGGAGGCAGCGGCCGACCGCGTCACCGCGGACGAAGAACCCGCGACGGCAACGGATGCGACAAAGCAGCCAAAGGTGTCGACAAAACAGCCGAAGAAGGAACGCAACAAGAAGGCGAAGCGAAAGTAGACTGTCGCAGCTGGAAGAAGCTAGTCCGGAGGTGGCGATCCTGCGAATGCGGATGACGTCGTCGCGCCTCTGGCTTCGATCAGCCGCGGCACGTCGTGCCGCGGCTGAAGAAGGGAACGTTCCTACGAATGACTTACGCAAGTGATGATTCCATTTCTGACGTAAGACCGCGCTCGTAACGAGGCACGACCGTGAGGGAGAGCTACGGGCGCAGCCCGTGTCGGGTTGTGGTGGACATCGGCTTCGCCGATAGCTCGCCCTCACGGTCGTGCCTCGTGTCAGGCGCGTCTTTGCGTCATGATCCGTATAATACGGATCCTGAAAGGACCGCGCGCTTCTTATATGCGAGCCCTGAGCGTGAGCGAGGGGTTTTGAGCAAGTTGAACGGTGTCAGAACCCCTCGCTCACGCTTGGGGCTCGTGTTGGAGATCGCGCAGGTTCGGAACAGGATCCGTATAAGTAGTGCCGCGGTCATTCCGAACGAGTTTCCCACGCGACACTGGCGATTCGCGAACGTGTCTGCGGAAGCAGGAACAAGCGCAGGAGCACCTTGTGCTCTGCCGAGAGTTTGCGGATCAGGACGTGCTCGCGATCCTCGTCAACGCCTGCCAGCAGCGTCGGTGTTGCCGCGGCATCGACCGCCTGCATCGCTTCCGTGTACACGAGGTCCGCCTCGTCTTCGGGACCTACGAGACGAACCCCGCCGTCCCGCTGTTGCAAAGCGAGCCGGATCGTGTTCAGGAACGGCACCGCCGCGACATCCGCAAAAGCGGCGGCATCTGCCTGTAGCGGCCGAAGCTCACGTGCTTGCACGCTTGTGTTTGTCGCCTCGATTTGATAAACTCCACCCCTCGTCAATACGGCGAAGCAACCGGTCGGATGCAAGATGTCGCGAAGCAGTCGTAGTAGCTCTCCTGACATCTCGACAACTGCGGCCTCATTACCTCCGTGAAGCAGCACAACCTTCGTCTGGCAAGCAACTATGGCAACGTCTGCGGAGAGCATAAGAACGTCCTGCACCGCCTCGTCCGGCTGATACCGATGCCGACGCAGCGGCGGGCCTTGCGGGCCGATCTGCACCAGTTCAACACCACGCTGCGAATGTCCCGCGGCGAGCCAGAGGTGCTCACCCGCTTGCAGCGCGTCGACGCTTGAAAAGCCGCGACTGCTGTCAGTGGGCAGAGTCGTCTCGATGGCGACAAGCGACCCCGCCGGCCGGAGCACACCGAAGCCGTCCCGGCCGCCGATGGCGGTTCCCGCCGGTGTAGATCGCAGGCGACGCAACGGCCCCAGCTCCTTCTGCGGCGGCATCACTAGCTCCGCTTCCTCCGGCCGATCCAGCTCGACGCCGAAGATCTGCGAGCCGGCCGCGACGAGCAGGCGCGGCGTTTTCGCCTGCTCCGCCGTTGCTGCCAGGAGCTTTCGCAGCGTCGGCACCTGGTCCTCCGCCGGCAGCGACGCGAGCAGCCGGCTCGCGGAAACATCCGGATTCTCCCGCACGATCTGCCGAAACCGGGCCAGCAGCATCGCGCCGTGCTCGGCCTCGTCCCGCGCCGCCTCCGCCGCCGCCCGCTCCGCCGCCGCCTGACGAAGGTGCGGCACGTCGACCTCGATCACCACGCGTCCTGTCGCCATCAGTCCGGCGCGGAAGAGACCAAGAGCGAGTACCCGCTCCGCGGTCGCCTTCACCGCCGGATCATCGGCTTGCTCCGCCTCCGGCAGGGCGAGTTGCCGCAACGCCTGCAGCACATGCTCGGCCGCGCCCACCTCCGCCGGCCGCGCACGAATTGCGTCATCGACTGCCGACCGCCGCTCCGCCACCCGCACCATCACCCGAATCCGCGCTGCAAACGCGTCGGCCGTCGTGGCGTCCGCAACGACGTCGATCTTCTCCGGCGGCCGCGACACACCGCATCATACAGAAGCCGCCGACCGTTCGAGCTCGTCGCGATCGTGCTGCTGCTCAGCCTCAAGCCGCTGCACAATCGCACGACACGGGTCTCGCATACGCGACCCGTGCCACCGGAATCAGCCTACGAGGGCGAGCACGCCCGGCAGGAGCACTAATTCTCCTTCGAATGGCCGCCGGCGACGACCTGGGCGTGGTTGACCGCGGCCGTCAGGGAGACGCCGCCGATGATGTTGCCGATCAGCGACGCCGGCAGGTGCACGCCCATCGCACGCCACCACGACGTCGTCCCGGCGAAGGCGGCGTAGCTGGTTTCGATCGTGCCGACGATCACGTGCGCGAAGTGCATTACCGCCACCACGTACGTCA
>CAYQCT010000094.1:7499-13410 GCA_964416015.1 uncultured Tepidisphaerales bacterium | reverse complement strand
CGTGGATCGTCCCGCCGGTGCGGTAGCCGACGAGTTCCGAGAGGTTGAGCGTTTCGAAGACGATGCCCTGACCGCAGAAGGCGGCGTCGCCGTGGAGGCAGACGGGCACGACCTTCTTGCGGTCGCCGTCGAGCATCCATTCCTGCTTGCAGCGGATGATGCCTTGCTGGATCGGGTTGATCAGCTCGAGGTGACTCGGGTTGGGCAGGAGCGAGACCTTGACCGAATCGGCATCGACGCCGGCGTCGGGCTTGACGCGGCGGTTGTTGGCGTAGCCGAGATGATATTTGACGTCGCCGTCGCCGTTGATCTCTTCGTTGTGCGGGATGGTCCCGGCGAACTCGGCGAGGATGGTTTCAAGCGGTTTTTCGAGGACGTGCGCCAGAACGTTCAGCCGGCCGCGGTGGGCCATGGAGCAGATGACCTGCTCGCCGCCGAGGGCCGGCGCTTGTTCGATGATGGTGTTCAGGAGCGGTATCGTCGCATCGCCGCCCTCGACGCTGAACCGCTTTTTGCCGACGAAGGTGCGATGGAGGTACTGCTCGAACTCCTCGGCGGCGACGAGCTGTCGCAGGACGTGGAGCTGACGGGCCTTGGACAGGTGCGGCTGATTGAGCGTCGGCTCCATCCGCTCCTGCAGCCACTTCCGCTGTTCGCGGCTGTCGATGGCGGTGAACTCGACGCCGACGTTGCGTGTGTAGACAGCCTTGAGTTTGTCGACGAGATCGCCGAGTGTGCCGTCGGTTTCGCCGAGAAATCCGCCGGCACCGACCTGTGTGTCGGGACTGATATCGGCCAGATTGAAGTTCTCCAGTGCCAGCATCTGGTGCGGGCCACGATGCGTGCCGAGGGCGTCGCCGAGCGGATCGAGTGTGGCCTCGAGGTGGCCGAATTCGCGGTAGGTGTGAACGAGGTCGAAGACGCCGACGCCGGGCGTGCTGTCGGGAGCGGCGGCGGGAGCTGGTCCGGTGCCGCCCGAGGCGAGCTCGAAGCCGGCGAAGAAGGCCTGCCAGTCGGTGCCGACATCGGCGGGGTTCTGCTTGTAGCGGGCGTACTGCGCGTCGATGTAGCCGGCATTGGCGGCCCCGGCTGCGTCGGCGGAGACAAAAGAAGGGGCGGCTGCGTCGGGATCGGACATCGCTCTTGGTGAATCGGCAAATCTGGCCGGCCGCACCACCGTCTGGACCATCTCCTCCGAGGTGGCGACCGGCCCATCATCCTAGTCGCAACGGCGGAAATCCGCAGCCCCGTTCTACTGTCGATCCTCACCGCCGCATCGCGATGTGATGCGACAACAACAGCAACATCGCGATGGCCCCGCCGATGAGAATCGGATGCAGGGCCGCTGACTCGTCCACCGCGGCAGCGAGCTCAGGCGCCCTCGCGTCGACGTCGACCGGGTCGGCTGCGGGCAATTCGGGAAGCTCGGCCGACGCGGGCTCGAAACCACGGTCCGCCTCGATCGCCGACGCCGGCACTGCGAGAGTCGGAGCAGGGAGAGCAACAACCGCCTCGACTGCGTCCGGCCGATCCAGCGCGGGCAGCGTATTGCCGCGAAACGAGATCATCTCATGCGACGCGACGGCAACGACCTGCGTCGCCAAAACTGGTTCAGCGTCGGTCACGCTGTCCGGCGACGACAGCAGCTTCGTCTCCCCGGCGACATCTTGCTCCAGCAGCCGCTCACTCGCCGCGGATGGCATCGCCGCGAGCAACACGGTTGCGCAAAAGGCCGGCAGGAGCGCTCCGAGGCCGCCTGAATAAGTAGCGGCCCGGTGCCTGATGCCACGGCAGTGGGCGGCGACGCCGGTTGGGGATGGTCCTTCTTCACTCACAGGCATTGCAAATCTCCCTACAGGATGCGGAAGTGTCCGGTGCACACGCGAACCGTTCGACATCGGGACCGTGCAGGTGCAACCGTCGTGCCAATGTGAGTCGACCTGCCGACTTCTTCGGCAGGGACGTCGGGCCGGCAATCGCGGCTGGCGCAAAAGGAAGTCCCCGGGACCGACGAGGGTGAAGCCCAGCCTACCCGTTCCTTGAAAAGCAGACTGTGCGTGCAGGGAACTAGACCCGCTCGTCCGGCCGTTCCTGCTGGGCCTCGTTCGCGTGGACGAAGACCGGCGGCGGCTGGATCGTGTCGGCGGGGCGGGGACCGGCATCTTGGCGGTTGCTCCCGGCGAGGCGGCTTTCGGCCTTCACCGTCAAGTCGGCATCCATCGTCATCTGACAGCTCAAACGAAGCCCCGTCTCGTCGAGAAGCTCGCGGGCACGGAGCGTCTCCTGCTCCTGCCCCGTCATCGGGCTAGCCTGCCCTTCGACGATGGTGACGCGACAGGTCGTGCATTTGCCCACGCCGCCGCAGGCGTGCAGCTGGTCGAGGCCGGCTTCGTCTTCGAGCGCGAGCACGACCCGCTTGCCGGCGGGTACGTCGAAGTCGCCGACGCCGTCGACCGTGAGCTTGTGCGTGTCGTTCATGCGGGGCGTTGTACCCGCCTCACGCCGGCAGCGGCACCGACGAAACCGGCGGCGTCGGGTCAGGGTCGGGCGTCTCGTCCTCGACCGGCGGCGTCACATCGGCCGTCGCCTGCTTCACCGCTGGCAGCGACAGACTGATGATCGACTGGCCCGCTTTGGGCTGCTCGTCGCGGTCGGGGCTCGCCACGCGAACCGCGCCATCGTCGCCGACCAGGAACAGCAGCACGGCTTTGCCGTCGTCGACGGCGTTGTGCTCACGCCAGGCGTCGAAGCCGAATTCGCGTGTCAGCTTCGTCTGCGAGATCGTTGCGCCGGCTTCGAGAAGATCGTCGAGACGTTCGAGCGAAGGCGCTCCCGCAAAGGCGGCGCGGCCGCGGACTTCGCTCGTGATGTCTTCACGCTTCTCGGAAGCGTCGCCTTTCTCTGCCGCCCGGGCCTTCTTGCGGTCGCCCTGGCCGACGATTTGGAAGACGTTGCTTCGGCCGAAATGCCTGCCGTACTGGACGGTGGCGAGGCTGTTGACCTCGTCGTTGGGCGTCAGCGCGAGCAGGCGACCGATGCCGGTGAGCTCGATCTGTTCGTGGACCTGCGGGCTGAGAATGTTCGAGACGGTCGCGGGCAGGCCGTCGAGGCGGGCGCGTTGGACGTTGCCGTAGTTGATGTCGACCAGCAGGACCTCGACCTTCGCCTGCTGCAGGGCTTTGCCGATCTCGCGGGCGAGCGGCGTGGCGCCGGCGATGAGGAAACCGGCATTCTCCGGGTTCGCCAGCTCCAGCCGACGGGCGACCCAGACGCAGGTCAGGCCGTAGACGGCAACCGTCACGACGATGACGAGAAAGACGTACGGCACCAAGAGCTCGGCCCCGGCGACGCCGTTCTGTTGCAGCTGCAGGCCGAAGACACTCGCGATGGCGGCGGCGACGATGCCGCGTGGTGCCATCCACGACAGAAAGAGTTTGTCACGCGTCTGCACCGCACCGCCCAGCTTGCCGGCGGTGCTGGCGAAAACAGCGAGCGGCCGCACGAGCAGGATCAGCACGGCAACGAAACCGAGTGCACGGAACCAGTTGATCTGCTCGAGGTCCTCCAGCCGCAACCGCGCGGACAGGACGACGAAGAGCACCGCGATGAGCAGGACGACGAGCGTCTCCTTGAACTCGAGGATGTGCGAGACGCCGACCTTCTTCTGGTTGGCGAGGGCGATGCCCATAACGGTCGTCGCGAACAGGCCGGCCTCGGGGGCGACGAGGTTGCTGAGCGTGAACGCCAGGACGGCCAGGCCGAGGGCGACGGGGATCTGCAGGTGGTCCGGGACGAGGAACCGGCGGAGCAGGGTCGCGAAGAGCCAAGCGCTCGCCAACCCTGCCGCCGTGCCGCCGACGGCTGCTTTCAAACCGCCCCACGCGAAGGCCCAAAACGTGCCGACCTCTGTCGGTCGGTTGCCGGCGAGAACGGCTTCGAAGACGAGCACGGCCAGCAACGCGCCGATCGGGTCGATGACGATGCCTTCCCACTTGAGGATCTTGCCCACGCTGCCGGTCGGCCGGACGAAGCGGAGCAAGGGCCCGATGACCGTCGGCCCCGTCACGACGAGAATGCCGCCGAGCACCGTCGCGACAGGCCAGGGCAAGTCGAGGATGAAGCGAGCGGCGAGGCTTGCCAGCACCCACGTGACGACCGCGCCGACCGTGACAAGGCTGAGCACGGCCGGCCGAACACCGCGAATCTCGCCGAAGTTCAGGCTCAGGCCGCCTTCGAAGAGGATCAGACCGACGCTCAGGCTGACGAGCGTGAGCAGGACGCCTTCGTCGAGGACGAGGTCGACATTCAGGAAGCGTGGCGACTCGTAGCCGAAGATTGCCGTCGAGGCCCAGTAGGCGATCGGGCCGACCAGGAAGCCGAAGGCGAGCAGGAGCAGGATCGACGGCACGCGCAGCCGCCAGGCGAGCCATTGCGCCCCGACGCCGAGGCAGACGATGGCCGTGAATGTCAGCCCGACCTCCGCACCACCACCCCCGGCCAGCAGCGGCAACGTCGGCAGCAGTTCGAGCAAAGCGGGCACGCGCGGCAGAGTAACGGCATCCGCCCGCGCCGCCACCCGCAGAACCCGACTCGCCAGCTCCCTAGAAGCTGACCTTGGGCGCTTCCCGCTCCGCCTCCGTCGTCACCTCGAAGAACGGCTTCTCCGTGAAGCCGAACGGTCCGGCGATCAGGTTCGTCGGCACGGTCTGGACGGTCGAGTTGTAGCCTTCGACCGTCGCGTTGTAGCTCTGCCGCTGGCGGGCGATGCCGTCTTCGGTGCTGGTCAGCTCGCCCTGCAGCTCCAGGAAGTTCTGGTTGGCCTTCAGGTCCGGGTACGCCTCGGCGACGGCAAAGAGCTGGCGAAGCGCGCCGCTCAACTGACCCTCGGCGGCCGACTGCGCCTCGACACCGTCGGCGGCAACCGCGCTGTTGCGGGCCTTAATCACGTTCTCCAGCGTCTCGCTTTCGTGGCTCGCGTAGCCCTTGACCGTCTCGACCATATTCGGAATGAGGTCGTGGCGACGCTTGAGCATGACCTCGATCTGACTCCACGAGCCACGCACGCCCTCGCGCAGGCGGACGAGCTTGTTGTACGTGCCCACGCCCCAGACGACGGCGATCAGGCCGACGACCAGAACGATGCCGACGATGACGAGAAGAATGATCGATCCAGCGCCCATGGCCGGCAAGGTAGCAGAAGGACGCGACGCTGCGAATCCCTGCTTTCAGCCGTGTCAGTCGTCACGATCCAGCCGGCGGCGATATTTGTCGCGAAGCATCGTGTGCCGGCTCGACAGGTCGACGCGGCGGCCAGCGATCCAGGCGTGGGTCACGTTGCTGCGAACGTCGAGGATGTCGCCGGTGCTGACGAAGAGCGTGGCGGCCTTGCCCGCTTCGAGCGTGCCGAGCCGGTCGGCGATGGCGGCGAGGGCGTCCTCGCGCGACAGGCCGTGCGCGACGGCTTCGGCGGCGTGGTAGGGCAGGTTGCGGCTGAGCATCGGCCAGCGTGCGCCGCCACTCACCGGCGGGCCGCCGGCGCTGGCGATGGCGAAGTCAACGCCCGCCTTCTGCAACACGCCCGGCAGCTTGCCCGGCTGATCGACGTCTGCATCCCGCCCACGCGGCAGGCGATGCACTCCCGTCAAAATCACCGGCACGTTCGCCGCCTTCAGCACGTCGATGCACCGATCCGCCTCGGCCCCGCCGACCAGGATCATCCGCAGGCCACGCCGCTGGCAGAACGCGACCGCCGCCTCGATCTGGCTTTGCTCCTCGGCGCTCATCATCACCGGCAGCGTGCCGTCGAGCACCGGCAACATCGCCTCGAGCCGGATGTCATAGTTCGTCGAAGCCGCCGAATCATCGGTTGCATCACGAAGCTTCTTGTATTGCTGGACTTCGTCAAAGAACG
>CAYQCT010000094.1:4863-7474 GCA_964416015.1 uncultured Tepidisphaerales bacterium | reverse complement strand
TGTGGCGACTCCTCGATCCACCACGCAATCCGCGGCAACATCGGCGGCCAATTGACGATCAGGCCGACCTGCGGGACGACGGTCGCGTCCTCGAAGGTGTAGCCGTCGAGCTGCATGAGTGCCGACTTGCCGGCGACGAGGCCGCCGGTCGGGTGAACGTGCGCCAGCAGCACGCCATTGGCCCGGATCGTGGGGATCAGCTCGCTGTCCGGGTTGTACGCAATCTGAGCCCGCGCGTTCGGGTTCAACGCGTTGCTGCCGCCCGCTTCGGCAAGGTCACGCGACGCACGAACGGCCCCGATCTCCGTCAGCCCGACCGTCGTCGCAGCATCGATCATGCCGGGGTAGACGTGCAAGCCGGTGACATCGATCTCCGGCAACCCACCGGCGTCATCGCTCAGCTTGCCGTCGCGGATCACAATGGTTCCGTTCTCGATCGTCTCGCCATCGACGGTGTGCACCAAGCCGCCGACGAGGACGACGTTTTCCAAGTCGCCGGGAATCTGATCGTTGGCGTGGGCGACGGCTCCCATCAGCACGAAAAGCGCCGCCCAGAGCCGCGACCGTGAGGGAGCTTCACCAGCGAATGTCGTAATCGAACGTCCGGTACGTCGTGGCATCATCGTGAAAGTCGAAAGGTCTGGCGGCTGCGAGCATCCTGGGTGGCGCTCCCTCACGGTCGCGGCTCCGGGACCTGCGTCAATCATGATCATGTCCATCATGGCAGAACTCGTCATGTCGCGGCCAGAGGGCACCGGGCCGCGGATCATTCTCGCCGGGTTCAGCGGCGGGTTCGCCGCTGGAAAGGACCTTCTGGATGAGGGCCGCCTTCATCTCGGCGTTCCGCTTCATTGCAGCGACGTGTTCGTCCCGATCGAAGACCTTCACGCCGTCGATCCAGGTTTGTTCGACGACGCTGGTGCTGTCGAGAGGGTGGCCCGACCAGACGACGAAATCGGCGTCTTTCCCGGGCTCCAGGCTGCCGACGCGGTTGTCGATGCCGAGCTGGATCGCCGGGTTGAGCGTGACGAACTTCAACGCTTCGACCTCGTCGACGCCGCCATACTTGACGGCCTTGGCCGCTTCCGTGTTCAGCCGGGTTGCCAACTCCGCGTCGTCGCTGTTGAAGCTCGTGACGACGCCCGCGTCGTGCATGATGCTGCCGTTATAGGGAATGGCGTCGTAGACCTCGAACTTGAACGCCCACCAGTCGCTGAACGCACTAGCCGTCGCACCGTGTGCGGCCAATTCAGGGGCGACTTTGTAGCCTTCGAGGATGTGTTGAAAACACTTCATCGTGACGCCGAACTTCTCGAGCGTCCGCATCGTCGCGAGCACTTCGTCCTGCCGGTAGCTATGGCAGTGAATGAGCCGTGTCCCTTCCATCATCTCGACAACGGCATCGAGCTCCAGGTCCCGCCGTACCGGCATGCCGCCGTCGGCTTCATAGTCCACCTGTGCCTGCAGATACGCGAGTGCGGCGCGAAAGGAATCTTCGAAAACTTCCTGCACGCCCATCCGCGTCTGCGGGTAGCGGGTCGTGAACCGGTCGCCCCAGTTGGCTTGCTTGACGTTCTCGCCGAGGGCCCACTTGACGCCTTCGGGCGCACCGTCGAACTTCATCGCGTCCGGCCCCTGGCCCCAGCGGAACTTGATCACTTCGCTCTGCCCGCCGATCGGGTTGGCACTGCCGTGCAGGATCTGCGCCGTCGTCACGCCGCCGGCGAGCTGCCGGTAGAGGTGGATGTCGTCGGGATCGATGAAGTCGCCGATGCGGACTTCGCACGTGACCGCCTGCGTCCCTTCGTTGATGCCGCCGTCGGTGGCGATATGCGAGTGGGCGTCGATCAGGCCGGGGGTGATGTGCTTGCCGGCGAGGTCGAGGGTCTTGACGGGCGTGGTGGGGTCGATGTTGATCGGGCCGAAGCCGGCATCCTCTGAGCCTTGATCCAAATCGTTCACCGACGCGATCGTCCCGTCGTAGATAGAGACGGTTCCACGATCGGTTCTGCCTGCTTCGCCGGATAACCAGATCGTTGCACTGGTGAAGTGCGTCAAGCTGCGAACGCCTTCTTCCGCCGTGGCAGATCGTCCGTACGCCCCGAGCGGGTAGTTCGGCTCGAACAGCGGAGCTTTATCGCCCGGAGCCGCGACCGTGAGGGAGCGACCTGGCAGTGTGGCGGGTCGAGTCGTTCCTTCTGGCGAGGGCGACGTGGTGGATCGTTGGTCGGGTCGGGTGGTGGGGACGGATTCGAGCGTGCGGGAGTCGTCGGACGCTCCCTCACGGTCGCGGCTCGGGGCGGAGGCGGTGCCGGGGTTGCCGTCGCCGGTTTGTAACTCCGTCGGCACGCCGTCGGCAGCTTCCTTGGTGCCGCCGTCCGTCTTTGCCGGGGCGGCTTCGACCGCTTCCTTTGCATCAGGCTCGGCTTCGTCGGGAGCGTCGCCGGTGCGGGTTGCTTCGACGGTTCGCCGCGTTCCGTCGGGCGAGGCAAATGTGCCGCGGAGCGTGTCGCCGATCAGGACGAGCGAGACGGTCGCAACGCCGTCGTCTTCCGCGACGGTGAAGCTGACCGCGTCGCCGGTGCGGGTGACGTTGGCGACGTCGATGTCG
>CAYQCT010000094.1:0-4853 GCA_964416015.1 uncultured Tepidisphaerales bacterium | reverse complement strand
TCCACGTGCCGCCATCCTCCGTCAGCGTGAGCGTGTCGTCGCCGACCGCCCACGTGCCGGTGACGTCGCCGGTCGGCGGGGCGTCGAGTTCGTGCCGTTCGCCTTGCAGCCAGACCTCGAGGATCTTTGCCTCTCCTTCGGGATCAAACAGATCATCGTCGGCAAGAACGAAGCTGGCGAACTTGCCCGGCTCAATCGTGCCGAGGGTGTCGCTGACGCCCGTCATCGCCGCCGCCTGGCTTGTGAGCATCCGCAACGCCGCCTCCTTCGGCAGCCCGCGGGCGATCGCCCGGCGGACGTTCGGCAGGAAGTCTTGGGGATCGTCCAACCCGTGTGTCGTCCAGGCCATCATCATGCCGAGCTCGTGCAGGTACTTCGGGTTGCTCGCCGCCAGGTCCCAAGCCATGAGCGTCTGCAGATCGGTCGCGTCTGCCTTGGCCGGGCTGGTGACGTCCGGCGGCTTCGGGAAGTCGACCGGCACGATCAACGGCACGCCTGTCCCGCCGACAAGGCCCGCCCGGCGGTACTCGTCGCCGCTGGCGATGGCGACGACGTCGATATCGAACTCCTCGCCGAACTTGCTCGCCCGCAGGACGAACAGCTCGTCGTCACAGCGAACCCACAGCGGCAGCTTGCCGTTGACTACAGGCTGCAGAGCAGCCAGCGCGTCGTTCTGATCGACGGTCCCGACGGTCGCATCTTCGGCCACCGCCGCCTGGGCGTCGCGGTACCACTGCGCGTCGTACATCGTCTGCCGGGCGAGCGCGACCGCGCCCATCGGGCTCGCCGGATAAACCCGCGGCCGATCCCAGCTTTGCCGCTCAGCCGTCAGGCGTGCTGCGATGCCGAGGCCGGTCGCGAGCGTCATCGCGTCCTCGTCCGTCTGACGCAACGCGAGTTCGCCGCGGAAGATGCCGGCGTCGGGCGCGAAGGCTGCCGCGACGAAGCCGGCCTTGCGGTGCGCCTCGACGTCGACCGTCATCGTCGCCGCCGACCGTTGCGGGACGACGTTCTTGTTCCAATGTGCGTTTTCCCCAAGATCCTCGTCGTCGGGCACCTCCGCCTCGGCATACGCATCAATGAAACCCGCGTACATCGTCTTGCCGGCGAGGTCGATCGCCGTCGCGTCCGCCGGGATGTCGCCATTGATGGAGACAATGCGGCCGTCGCGGATGACGATGGTCGCGCTCTCGATCAACTCACCCGGCTGCGGCACGAGGCGGACGTTGATCAACGCGAGCGACCGCGGCGGGTTCCGCCGCAGGCCGTCCGGCGGCGCGGTCGGGTCGGCCGATGCGTGCGCGAGTGGCAGGCAGAGGCTCACGACGAGCAACAGACGGACGAACATCCAGGTCACCCGCGTAGCGTACCGGCTGCTGCGGCTGATGCACGTTCGGCCTCAGTCGGTGACCTGGCTCACGAGATAGAGCACCGCCATCCGCACCGCCAGGCCGTGGCTGACTTGTTCCAGGATCGCACTCTGCGGCCCGTCGGCGACGGCGGATTCGACCTCGACACCGCGGTTCATCGGTCCCGGATGCAATACGAGAACGTCGTCGCGACACCGGCCGAGTCGTTCGCGTGTCAGGCCGAACAACGCGGCATATTCGCGGTCGCTCGGGAAGGCGGCCGACTTCATGCGTTCGTGTTGGACGCGAAGCATGTTCAACGCATGAACGTGCGGCAGGACGCTCTCGAGGTCCGTCGTCACGTCGACGCCCGGCAGGTTCGCCAGCGACTTGGGCAGGAGCGTCGCCGGGCCGACGAGGGTGACGCGGGCGCCGAGTTTGGTCAGGCCGAAGACGTTGCTGCGGGCGACGCGACTGTGGGCGATGTCGCCGACGACGGCGACGTGCAGGCCCTCGATCCGCCCGAGCCGGCGGCGGAGTGTGTAGAGGTCGAGCAACGCCTGCGTCGGGTGTTCGTGTGCGCCGTCGCCGGCATTGACGATGCGACAACCGACGGCCTCTGCAACAAGCTTCGCCGCGCCGGCCGAACTGTGGCGAAGCACCATGATGTCGACGCCCATCGCCTCGATGTTGCGAACGGTGTCGGCCAACGTCTCGCCTTTGCTGACACTACTTCCCTTCGCCGAGAAGTTGACGACATCGGCCCCGAGACGCTGCGCGGCGAGCTCGAAACTCAGCCGCGTTCGCGTCGAATCTTCAAAGAAGGTGTTCGCGACCACGCGGCCGCGCAACGCCGGCACCTTTTTCACGCTCCGCGTGCTGACCTCGCGAAACGAGTCGGCGGTGTCGAGGACGAACCGCAGCTCATCCGCCGACAGGTCACTTAGCCCGAGAAGATGACGACGGGTCCAATTCACGCGACCTCCACCGCGTCACGACCGTCGACTTCACGAAGACGAACGTTGACCCGCGCCTTCGCCGGCACGTCGGGTTGCAGGGCGACGACGTCCGGCTGGATCGGCAGTTCGCGGCCGCCGCGATCGACGAGGACGGCGAGCTTCACCCACGCCGGGCGGCCGAAGTCGCTCATGACCTGCAACGCGGCCCGCACGCTGCGGCCGGTGTGGATCACGTCATCGACCAGCCATGTCGCGACGCCCGTCACTTCGTGCGGCATGTTCGTCTCCCGCACGACCGCCGCCGGGCCGATCTCGCGGAGGTCGTCGCGGTAGAGCGTCACGTCGATGCTGCCGCCGCGGACGTCGAGGCCGGCATCGGTCAAGATCATCCGCAGGCGGGCGGCGAGCGTTTCGCCGCGCGTGACGATGCCGACGACGTTGATCGCGCCGCCGGCGTGGTGCTCGCGCATGGCCGACGCCAACGCGGCGACGGCTCGTTCGACCTCGGCGGCATCGCTCACGACGCCCCAGCCTACGGGCGACACGCGAGCTTGAAGACCGTGATCTCCGGCTTGCACCAATGCTGCCACCGCTGGCCGTAGCTCAGGCCGCGGTTGACGTAAAGCTTGCGGTCGCCGGGCAGCTCGTAGAGGCCGCGGACGTACCGGCGGCGGCGGTGCCCGTTGAATTGTCGGCCGACGCGTGTCTCCGCGAGCTGCCGGCCGTGCGTGTGGCCGGCGAGCATCCATTGCCACGGAGAATCAAGGAGATCGTGGGTGTTCCGCGGGTCATGGTTCAGGCAGATGGTAGGCCCGCGCACGTCGGCGAAGGCCGCGTGTGCGTCGAGCCGGCCGGTCCACAGGTCGTCGAGGCCGACCAGCGTCAGGCCGTCGATGGTGAGCGACTCGTTCCGCAACAGCGTCACGCCGGCGTCGCCGAGGACCTGATCGAAGTGCGCCGCCCGCCGGTCGCCCTCGCGGCGGCTGCGTTTGGCGGGCAGGCCGTAGTCGTGGTTGCCGAGCGTCGCGATGACGCCGAGCGGCGGCGTCAGTTCCTGCAGAAGTCGCGCCGCGAGACGGGCGTAGCGATCCCCGCCGGTGACGAGATCGCCGGTGACGACCACGAGGTCCGGGTTGAGTTTCGCGGCGTGGCGGAGCTGCTCTCGGAGGAAGCCACGCCAGACGACCGGCGAGGCGTGCAGGTCGCTGAGCTGCACGATCCGCCGGCCGACCCATGCGTCGGGCAGGCCCGGCAGATCCATCGTCAGCCGGCGGACGTCGAGCCACGAACGGTGGATCGGCCCGGCGTGCAAACCTGTCAGGCCGAGTCGGCCCAGCCCGCGCCAGACGCGGCGGCGCAGGCCCATCTGCTTGCGCCAGTCCGGCTCGTGAATCGTGCGCGAGAGCGTCCGCGAAACGTTGGGCAACGGCACGGCCGGCGACGGTAGCCTGTTGCCATGCCACCAGAGATCGTGACGAACGTGCCGCCGTTTCCCCCGCGGCCGGCGGACGGGCACAAGGGCACGTTCGGCTCGCTGCTGATCATCGGCGGCAGCGAGACGATGCTGGGTGCGCCGGTCCTCGCGGCACGGGCGGCGTATCGGAGCGGCTGCGGCTTGGTGCGGATCGCAGTGCCGGATCCAATGTTGCCGATGGCGTTGGCGAGCCTGCCGGAAGCAATCGGCGTGGCGGCGGACGGGCTGGACGAGGCGATGGCAGCGAGCGACGCGATCGTCTGCGGGCCGGGTCTGGGCGGCGGGGCAGAGGCGGTTGTGGAGCAAGTGGTCGCGGCGGCGAAGCCGGTGGTATTGGACGCCGATGCGTTGAACGCGATCGCCCGCAGCGACAGCTGGCCGGTGTGGCGTGCGCCGGCGGTGCTGACGCCGCATCCGGGCGAGATGCGGCGTTTGTTGCGGCACGTCCCGGGACATGTCGAGGTGTCGGCGGAGCACGAGAAACGAATTCGGCTCGCCCACGACGCGGCGGTGGCGGCGAAGGCGATCGTGCTGCTGAAGGGCCGGCAGACGGTGATTGCCGATGGTGATCGCGTCTTCGTCAACACGACCGGCGACGTCACGCTCGCCAAGGCCGGCAGCGGCGACGTGCTCGCCGGCGTCGTCGGAGCGCTGCTCGCCGGCGGCATGGCGGCATTCAAAGCGGCGTGCCTCGGCGCCCACTCGCACGGGTCGGCCGGCGAAGCGGTCGGGCGTCGACGCGGAACTCACGGCGGCCTCGCTAGTGAAGTCGCGGACGCTGTGGCAGACGTGATCTGACGTGACTCGAAGCGACTTGATCTACAAGTCGTTCGAAAACAGGATTCTGGTGTACGGTGGGCTCAACAATCATGCGCATCAAGCGACAAGACAAAGCTCCCAAGTGCGTTCCTGTCACAAGGTTTCCGCACGAATGATGGATACGGATAAAGGTCTTTTGCGAGCCCCGACCGTAAGGGAGGTGGTCCGTCGTCGACCGACGTTATCGTCCCGACAGAACCCCTCCCTCACGGTCGGGGCTCGCCTGACGCGACCGCTTGATGCGCATGGTTG
>CAYQCT010000093.1:12273-13723 GCA_964416015.1 uncultured Tepidisphaerales bacterium | reverse complement strand
AGACGTCGAGGACCATCGACCCGCCGCGGACTTCGTCGCGGGCCATGCTGACCAGGCCGTCCCAGTCTTCTTCCTGGAGCAGGCGCTTGAACTGCCGACTGCCGTTGGTGTTGGTGCGTTCGCCGACGATGAGGTACGAGTTGTCCTGGCGGACGTCGACCGCCTGCGTGAGGCTGGTGAGGCGGTCGCGGACCGTGGGCGTCCGCCGCGTCGCCTGCGGGCGGACGGTGGAAAAGCTGGCGTGGGCGGCGGGCGTCGAACTCATGCGACCGCATCGTAAGCGACGCGATCGGGGGCCTTCTGCCGAAAACCGACTACAGAATGTCGTCGACGTCGCCCTTGCGGTCCATCGCGAGATTCGCAAGCCGATCGGCGACCTTGTTGCCGTCGCGGAGCTTGTGGACGAATTCGACGTGGCCGAGCTTCTGCGTGAGAGCGGCGGCGGCTTCGTAGTGCGGCTTGAGGTTGACGTTGCGGACGCGGTACTGGCCCTTCATCTGCTTGATGACCAGCTCGCTGTCGCCGCAAACAACCGTCTGTGTCGCACCGAGATCGACGGCTTTCTCCAGGGCGAAGACGAGTCCGCGGTACTCGGCGACGTTGTTGGTCGCCCGCCCGATGAAGCGGCCGGCGGTGACGAGCGGGGTGGATTCGTCGCGGGCGTCACGCACGACCACGCCGAAGCCGGCCGGGCCGGGATTGCCGCGAGAACCGCCATCGAACTCGACGATCAGATGCATTGCGCGAGCGTATGTCGCTAGATCGAAGCGGGTGCCTCGGCCGGCTCTTCGGCCGCGACGTCGGCAACCTCGGACTCCGCGACGGCGGCTTCGACCTCTTCGAGCACTTCCTCCGGCACGGAGGCAGCGGCGGCTTCGTCCTCTTCCGTGACGAGCGGGACGACCTCGTAGACATACTCCGCGTCCTCGGCCTGCATCATCGCGCCCATGCGGCGGGACAGGTCCTCGGCATCGCGAACCCGCAGCGAGGTCATCGGCTGCTCGACCTTCTCGACGCGGACCTCCACCTCGACGGCCTGCACGTCGTCCAGCTCCGCCTGACGAAGCGAGGCGGCGGCGGCGGTGGTGATCATCCGCTTCAGGTCCGTCGGCATGCCCTTGCGGCTGCGCTTGATCGTCTTCTTGGTCGACTTCTTCCGTACCGCCTTCTTGACCGTCTTCTTCTGCCGTACGGCGACTTCGGGCGTCAGGTCGTCCGGGATGTACAGCAGCCGTCCGCAGCCGGGGCAGGTCACGACTTCGTCGCGAGTCCGCAGCCGGTTGTAGACGTCGACCACCAGTTCCATGTTGCAGGCGGTGCAGAAGTAGCCCTCTTCTTTGCGGTCGATGTGACCGATCGGGGCGAGAGCCTCGCCGTCGAAGGTGTCGCCGAGCCGCTCGAACGTGCGGAGCACGGCCACCGGCACGCCCTCGGCGGCGGCGTCGCGGAG
>CAYQCT010000093.1:0-12263 GCA_964416015.1 uncultured Tepidisphaerales bacterium | reverse complement strand
GCTCGTCGATCACCGCCTGCAGCTCCTGCTTGCGACCTTCGATCTGCTGCTCGAGCTCCTCGGCCTTGGCGAGGTCGTTCTTGGCCTGCTCGATCTGCTGGGTTTCGCTCTCGCGGAGCTCGTCGATCCGCGTCGCCTTCGCAACGCCGGACTCTTCGACCTGCGCCCGCTCGGCCTTCTGGGCGTTAATTTGGTTCAGCAGGGCCTGGTACTGGCGATGGTTCTGTGCTTCCTGCTGCTGAAGGCGGAGGTGTTCGATGTGCTCGTCGCGGAATTTAAGATCACCTTCGAGCTCGAGTTGCTGCGCCTGGGCGAATTGCAGCGACTGCTGTGTCTCGGCGAGGTTCTGGCGGGCGATCTCGGCGCGCTTGCGCTGGATGCGGACGCCGCGCGTGGCCTGATCGAGATCGTCTCGGGCCTCCCGCAGGGCGGCGTCGGCACGGAACAGGTTGAGCAAGGCGGTGTTCGTCGGACCCATCGTCGGTGCGTTTCGTGCCGGCGGGCGGCGTGCGGGCGTGAGGCAAGGATACAGCGGCAGCATCGCTGCTGCCGTGGCCGACGACCGCGTCGGCCAATTTCTGAGGTAAGCGTAGCAGCTTGCCGCGCCGCTCGTCGCTCCCTCGCCTCATTCGGCCGACGGATCCTGGTCGATCCGGCCCAGCAGCTCCTCGACGGCGGCCACGAGCTGGTCGTCCCGCCCCGCCGCCTCGGCCGCCGGTGTTCGCTCGACGATCAGGTCCGGCACCGCACCGTTGTTCTCCATGTCGCGGTCGTCCGGCAGGTACCAGCCGCGGAACGGCAGGCGGACCCGCGTGCCGTCGACGAGCGTGAACAAGCCCGTGCTGATGACACCGCCGGCCGTCTGCTCGCCGATGAGCGTCCCGCGGCCCAGGTTTTTGAAGGCGTGGGCGAAAATCTCAGCGTTGCTGAACGACTTCTGGTTTGCCAGCAGATTCGCCGGCAGGTTGTAGCGTTGGATGAACAGGCGATCCTGCGGATAGCCGCCGCGTCGCATGCCGCGTCGGTCGGCCTCGCTGCTGTCGCGCATGCCACGCGGGATCGTGTAAGCGTGCTGCGGATAGAGCAACGCGGCTAACAGGCGGTCGGTCGTCCAGCCGCCGCCGTTGTCGCGGACGTCGAGCACGAGCCCGTCCTTGCCCTCGGCGGCGGCGTAGAGGTCACGCTCGAAGGCTTCCAGACTGTTGGCGTCCATGCCGCGGACGTGCAGGTAGCCAAGTCGACCGGCCGACAGCTTCTCGACCTCGCGGCGGTTGCCCTCGACCCAATCCGCATAGGCCGCGGCGTTCACCATGCCGTACGCCCGCGGCGTCAGCAGCAGCGTCTTGGGCACGCCCAGCCGCGTCACCTGGACGGCAACTTCGCGGTCGACCGTGTTCGCCAGCTGCGTCTCCAGCGGTTGATCCACCTCGACCGGCTCGAGGTCGAGATGCGTGATGACGTCGCCCTTCTTGAGTCGCATCTCGCCCACGCCGGCCGGCCCGGTCGGCAGGACGTCGAGCACTTCGAAGCCGTCGTCGACGACCTGCGTCTCGATACCGAGTCGGCCGAACCGGACGGCCATCGGGCGGTCGGCCTCGTCGGGCGCGTAGACGCCGAGGTGGCTTCCGTTGAGCTCGCCGAGCAGGCGATTGGCGACGTGCTCGAACTCGCCCGGCGTCCGTGCCGACGCCGCCAGCGGCCGGTAGCGTTCGACCAGCGCCGGCCAGTCGAGGCCCTTCATCGTCGGGTGGTAGAACATTATCCCGAGCGTCCGCGTGAGCTCGTCGAACTTGCGGGCGTTCTGCTCCTGCAGGTCGACTTCGAGCCGATCGCTGACGCCGCGGTCGGAGCGGTCGGTGCCTTGCAGGACTCCGACGCTGCCGCGGGCGAGGAAGGCGATTTTGTCTCCGGTGCGGGTTGCGTTCTGCAGATCCACGCGGCCGCCGGCATCGGTGCTGCTGCCCTCACGTGTCACGCGACGCAGCCCCTCGGCCCCGACGTAGTAGAAGGCCGAGGCGTCCGGCAGGAGCAGAACCTCGGTTTCGCTGCCGCGGTCGCTCGTGACGCGACGCAGCCGCAGGTACGTCGTGTCGAGGTCGAGCGAGTCCAGATTCGCCACGCCGGCCAGTCGGCCGAATCTTTCGTCGAGGACCTCGTCCGACTTCTCGTCGAGCTCCTCGCCCAGCTTGCTCAGGCTGTCGAGCAGACCGCGCAGGCTCGGCCGCGTCGCAGGTTGCGTCGTCGGCTCCGGCGTCTTAATCGCCAGCGGCGAGACGGTGCCACGCTCCTCGGCAAATCCGGGCACGTCCGGCACGCCCTGCTTCTTCACGAGCTCGGAAAGCTGCTCGAAGTACGCGTCCAATTCCGCCGGCGCCAGGGCTTCGAGCGAGGCATCCAGATACGCCCAATACGCGTCATATTCCTCGTCCCGCCTCTCACTAATGAACATCAGAATCCGACCGTCCGCACTGAGCTGCGGCAGGTAGTCGTTGTCCGGATGCCGCGTGAGGTTCGTCGCCTCGCCCGTGCCGTCGGCGGCAGCGACCCAGACGTCCGCGTTGAAGTCGGCGTCCTCGGCGACGTAGATGAGGTGGTTGCCGTCCGGTGACCAGAGGTAGTCGATCCCCGCGTCCCACCCGTCGAAAATCGGCGTCTCCTTGCCGGTCACGAGGTCGAGCACGACCAGGTCGCCCCGGCTACGCGTCAACGCGATCCGCTGCCCGTCGGGCGCGGGCACGGCATTTCGATCGCCCTCGGCGTGCAGGCTCACCGGCTCGATCGCGAACCGCACCGCGTCCGGCCAACGCTCCGGGTCCGGCGCCGGCCGCTCGCGTTGCACACGCTTCTTCAGGTCGTCCCGCGTCAGGCTGACCGTCGCGGCGTAGATGCCCGGCGTGCCGGTCTCGTCGCTCGTGAAGTAGAGCGTGCCGCCGTCCGGGCTCCACGCAACGTCGCTGTGTCGGGCAAGGCTCGTGCTGACGCGGCGGGTCACGGCGTCGGCGTCCGTGCTGCGGACGTAGATCTGCCCGTACCCGACAACCGCCAGCGTCTTGCCGTCCGGTGAGATTGCGGCCTCTTCCGACTCGCTATCGACGGTGACGTAGGCAATGCGGTTGTTGTCGTCGGTCCCGCGAATCCGGATCGGCTGCGGCGTAGCGGCGTCGTCGGTGAGGTCGAGCGTGTAGAGCGTGTCCCACCGGGCAAAGACGAGCATGCTGCCGTCGGGCGTGAGGTCGTACTCCTCGACGTCACGGTCGTCGCTGAAGGTCAGTTGCTTTTCGCCGCCGGTGCCGTCGAGGTCGCGGGCGAAGAGGTTGACGACGCCGCCGACGCGGTCGCTGCTGTAGACGAATCCGCCGCCGGGCAGCCAACGCGGGCGGCCGTCGTTGCCGTCGTGATCCGTCAGCTTCGTAAAGGCTTCCTCGGCCGACGGGTCGTAGAGCCAAACGTCCCGCGTGTCCGGCCCGGTCCGGCCGCGACGGTCCCAGCTCGAGTCGCCGCGGACGAACAGCACCCGCTCGCCACCCGGCTCCTTGCGCGGCGTCCGGCCGTGAGCGTCGTGGACCCGCTCGTGCACGCCGCCGTCGGCGTCGACGCGGTACGGCCGCGGGCTGCGGTGGACGCCGGGCTCGATGAAGCCGGTGAAGTAGAGGCTGCCGTCGTCAGCGAAGTCGGTCAGCAACGCCGCCCGGTCGATTACCAGGACTTCCTCGACGCCCGTGCCGTCCGGCCGCATCGTGAACAGCCCACGTGGTCCGCGGCGGTCGCTGACGAAGGCAAGCCGCTGGCCGTCCGGCGAGAACTCACTCGTCAGCTCCTCGGCCTCCGTCGCGGTCAGCCTCCGCGCGTCGCCGCCTTCGCTCGGAACGCTCCACAGGTCGCCGTGCCAGCTGAAGACGACGGTGCCGCCGTCGGGTGAGATCGACGGGAAGCGCGGCAGCGTGACGTTCGACGCCGCCGGCTCGGCCGCGTGGAGCGTGAGGGGCAAGAGCAGGAACGCGACCGCGAAGGACCACCGGGACATCGCCGCCATCGTAGAACCGCCGCCGGAAGATTCCGCCGCTGCACCCCAACTTCTTCCGAACGGGATGCGTACGTTCGAGGGTGTCGGTCGACGACCTGTTCGCGTGGGACGACGGGCTGAAGCTTGCGGGGTTGCCGTGGCATCTCGACTCACGAGAGCCGCGGCCCAAGTGCTTCGTCAGCCACGCTCATGCCGACCACTTGCCGCGCGGCGGGCGCGATCCGGACGAGGAACCCGATCCCGGCCGCGTTCGGCTTGGCCGTCTGCACGCCCGAGACTGCCGCGATCGGCCGCAAACGCGGCGGTGTCGCAATGGCGATCGAAGAGCGGCAGTACGGCGAGACCTTCGACCTTGCCCCCGGTGCCAAGGCCGTTTTGCACCCCGCCGGCCACGTGCTCGGCAGCGCGATGCTCCTCGTCGAGCGGGACGTGGGCAGCCTCGTCTACACCGGCGACTACAAGCTGCGGCAGAGCCTCACCGTCCCCGCCGCCGAGCCGCCGCGGGCGGACGTGCTTGTCATGGAATCGACCTACGGCAGCCCGTACTTCCGCTTCCCGCCCGCCGAGGAAACAGCCGCACGCTTGATCGAGCTCGTCGAAGCCGCCTTCGCCGAGGGCAAGCAACCCGTCGCCCACGGCTACAGCCTCGGCAAAAGCCAGGAGATCGTCCGCATCCTCACCGCCGCCGGCATCAACGTCACGCTGCAGGGCGCGGTGCACCGCATGACGCAAATCTACCGCGACCTTGGCGTGGAATTGGGCCGCGACGATCAGATCCGCAAGTACGACCGCGTCGACTTCAGCGGCGACAAGCAGCTCGACCTTCGCGAACGCGGCGTCTTTGTCTGCCCGCCCCGCGACGCCCGCACGAGCGTCACCGGCCAGTTCGGCGACGACGTCTGCCGCATCATGATGAGCGGATGGGCGTTGTCAAAGGATGCGAAGTACCGCTACGGCGTCGAGCACGTCCTGCCGCTGAGCGATCACGCGGATTGGGACGAGCTGGTCGAGACGATCGAGCTGGTTCGGCCCAAGCACGTCGTAGCGCACCACGGCTTTGCGAACTTTCCCGATCATCTGCACAAACAAGGACTGCCGCGACGACTTGGCTTCGAGGTCCGCCTCGCCAAGCCGCCGCAGCAGATGACCTTGTTCTGATGGCCCGGTCGTCTCTACTCGACCGACGCCCGCTGCGTCAGGACGCCGGGAACGGCCGACGGGTCGAACCAGGTCTGGTGGAACACGATCCGGCCGTCGGGCATGACGAGCGCCGCGGGATCACCGGTTGCGTTCGCACTCCCGGCGAAGACGGTGCGTGCTTCATCGGCCTGCAGCACCGTCACGCCCGGCCGCTTGCCGACGGCGCTGCGGAGCGCCGCGGCGGTCGGCTCGTCCTGGGCGACGAAGAGCAGGTCCGCCTGCCGCTGGCCGCGGTCGCGGACGTTGTCGACGAGCCACGGCAGGTCCGCCACGCGGGCGGCGAACGTGGGGCTCTGAATCGTCCCGGCGACGACCAACGTCGGCCGATGCTCGGCCAGCAGCGTCGACACGACGACCTCGCGCCCGGCCGCCGTCATCGCGACGGCTTCGGCGGGAAACGTCTGCGGCGCGCCGTCTTCGAGCCGGTCGAGAAAGCGGGACGAGCCGGCCTCGGGCACTTGCGGCGTCTGCGGCTTCTCCGCATCCGCAGGCCGCTGACGCGGGCGATTCCGCTCCCGCCGCGGCCGATCGCCCTCCTGCTGGGCCCGCTCACGCATGCCCTTGCGCATCTCCTGGCGCAGGGTCGTTCGCTGCTCTTCGGTCAGCGTCTCCTGAATGGTCTTACGCAGCTCCCGCAGAAGCGTGCCGGCCTGCTCGCGAATCGCCTCACGATACCCGTCGGCCTCCTCGGCGATCTTGCGGAGGTCCGCCTTCAACCCGTCCATCGCGTTCGTCAGCTTCGCCTGTTGCTCCTCGTCTAGCTCGAGCTTCGTGAGATTCGTCTCGAGTGCCTGAAGCATCCGCCCGCCGCGCCCGCCGAGGTCTGCCGGACGCGTCGCCGGCCGCTCGGTACGGTTTCGCTCCGGCCCACGCTGGCCGGCCGCCCGCATCGCCTGCCGCAGGCTCGCCTGTTCTTCCTCGCTCAGAATGCCGTCGACTTCCTCACGCAGATCCGCACCGAACTTTCGCATGGCCTGCCGCCGCTCGTCACGCTCCATCGCCTTCCACGTCGGCTGCAACGCCCGCAGGTCGGTCTGTGCGCCGTCGAGAATCTTCGTGATCTCTTCCTGTTTTTCCTCGGAAAGCTCCGCAGCAGCGATGGCCCGCTTGATGCGAACCAGCACGTTGCCCCGCTCGCCGCCGCGCATCCGCTCGACCGGTCGCTCC
Organism: uncultured Tepidisphaerales bacterium; assembly: GCA_964416015.1. Classification (GTDB taxonomy): domain Bacteria; phylum Planctomycetota; class Phycisphaerae; order Tepidisphaerales; family Tepidisphaeraceae; genus JBCDKH01. The sequence continues at coordinate 5,872 of CAYQCT010000093.1, read as the reverse complement.
TTCTCCGCCGGTGCCGCGACGGTGGCAGGGACCGCATAAAGCGAGGCCGCGACCGCCAGTGCCGCCAAGGCGCGGATGGGCGAATGGAATATCGATGTAGTTTGGGTCTGGTTCATGGGGTTGCTCCTGGTCGGGCATCCTGAAGAACGCTGCGGGGCCTTGTCTTATTGCGGCAGATTCGCTGGAACGTGCAACTTCCTATGCTTCGATGACTGTTTAAACGCCCATGGCCAAGACCTTCGCCGTCATCGTCGCCTCCACCGCCGCCGTCGCGGGAGCCGTCTTCCTTACGCGGGGCAACACCGCCCCCGAGGGCCCGCCCGTCGGCCTGCAGCCGGCAGGCAATTGGCTCGATCCCTCCGTCTGGCAGGACGGCCTGGTCGAGAAGGCGACCTACGACGCGACCAAGGTCATCTATGGCGAGCCGCGGGCCTACGAGGCGATCTTCCTGACCAATGCCGAGACGCACGAGGCGGCCACCTGGACGAAGTCGCCGTCGGGCGAAGGCTCCTCCGTCTGGAAGCACAACCAGATCGAGGTAATCCCGACGCCGAATTATGATTACAAGTTCGTCACGACAAGCCACCTCGACTATGGCGACCTTTCGTTGACGCGCATCGATGCCGGCTCGCAGGAGTGGTGCGGATCGAGCTTTCGCCAGCTTCTCCGCACGCCAACGGGATGGAATTATTGGGAGTCGAGCTACATGCCCGGCAACGGCCGCTCGACCGCAGAAGTCAGCCGCGACGGCCCGCCGGTCATCCCGTTCAACGCCCTGCCGCTCGCATTGCGGGCGTACGACTTTGCCGCGAAGCCGACGCTGTCGTTTCGCATGATTCCGGATCTTCGCAGCAATCGAGCCGTCGACGCGACACCGATTGATGTGACCGTGACACATGCCGAAGAAACCGAAGACGGTCACGTCTTGACGCTTTCGAGCGGCGACACCGTGCGCGGCACCTTCACCTTCGCCAAAGACCGCGGCCACGTCATGCTCTCCTACCGCGGCGACGGCCAGACGTATGAGCTTCGCGACGTCTCCCGCGTCAACTATTGGACGCTCCCGAAGAAGTAGCCGTCCGTCGAACACGTAGCAGCTTGCCAGGTGCCGTTGGCGAACTGGTGTCGTAGCAGCGGCGGCTCGCCGCTGCCAACCGTTATCGCAGAAGATTGCAGATCCAGAGGCAGCGGCGAGCCGCCGCTGCTACGTTCTCAGTAGGCTCCTAGATCTGGAAATCAATGTCCGCGTGCTGTGTCGCCCCGCGGCCGTTGCGGTAGCGAAGCGACGGAGGCTCGGCGACGACACGAGTGTCGGGCGGCACGCTGGCGGTCAGGAAGACGTTGCCGCCACCGAGGATGGTGGCGCCGGCGTAGATGGTGACGTCGTCGCCGATGGACGGATGCCGCTGCTGCCCGCGGAGTTGTTGGCCTTTGGCCGGCGCGAGGGCGCCGAGCGTGACGCCCTGGTAGAGCTTGCAGCCGACGCCGATGACGCAGGTCTCGCCGATGACGACGCCCGTGCCGTGATCGATGAAGAGACGCTCGCCGAGCTTCGCGCCGGGATGGATGTCGATGCCCGTCCGGCCGTGCGCGAACTCCGTCATGATTCGCGGCAGCAGCGGCACCTGAAGGCGGTACAACTCGTGCGCCATCCGCTGCACCGCCACGGCGTACAGGCCGGGATAGCTGAAGACGACTTCTTCGGGACTGCTCGCCGCCGGGTCGCCGTCGTAGTGGGCGGCGACGTCGCTCGCACACCGCCGCCGAACCTCCGGCAACCGCTCCAGAAACGCCAGCACGATCCGCTCGGCCTCGGCGTCGCAACGTGCCCCAGCGTCCGGACAGTCCCCCGCGTTCTCGCGGAACCGAAGGCAATACCGCACCGGCTCGTACAACTCGTCCGTCAGCCGACCCATCAGCTCGCCGACGTGGTACGGCAACGCCTGTTTCGTCAAACCCTGCCGGCCGAAGTAGCCCGGGAAGATGAGCTGCAACAGGCACCGCACGGCCGAGTGGACCGTCTCGCGATTTGGCAGATAACCGTGCCCGAGCCGGTGCAGGACCGGCAGGCCGTTGATGCTCGAAACGGCGGCCTCCGTCAGCGTCGCCAGCCGATCGTCAAAGGCAGGACGCGACATGGCCAAAGCCTAGGAACCGGCAGATGCCGGCACCGATGACCCGCGGCGCGTCGGGACGGATGCCGTTTGCACCACCGTCACGGCTTGGTCCCGTTCGAGTGCGTCGAGAAGCCCCTCGCCGACGCTGGCTTCGAAGAGGACGTCGTCGCCGTCAAAGCGTCGGTCGCGGACGCGGCTTTCGCGTTCGATCCAGGCGACCGACTTGCCGTCGATCGCCGGGACGCGGAGCGTGACTTCCCGCTGCGTCCCGCGGAAGGCGGCGTAGACCGACTCACGAAGGCGGTCGAGGCCGACGCCCTCCTTCGCACTGATCGGCATCGCGTCCGGGTGCAACGCGATCCACTCATCGGCGGCGTGGCGGCCGTCGGGGTCGTCCGTCTTGTTCAACAGCAACAGCTCCGGCCGATCGCCGGCACCGATCTCCTCGAGGACGTTCCGCACGCTCGCGTGCTGCTGCTCGGCCCGCGGATGACTCACGTCAAGCACGTGCAGCAGCAGATCCGCGTGAATCGCCTCCTCCAGCGTCGCCTTGAAACTCGCCACCAGATCGTGCGGCAGGTCGCGGACGAAGCCGACCGTGTCGCTGAGCAACACCTGATCGCCGGAATGATGCGGGTCAAGCTCCCAGCCGCGGGTCTTCGTGTCGAGCGTCGCAAACAGCTTGTCGTCCGCGTATGTCCCGGCAGCGGTGAGTGTGTTGAAGAGCGTCGACTTGCCCGCGTTCGTGTAGCCGACGAGGCAGCAAGTGAAGTGCCGGGTGTTCCGCCGGGCGACTTCGCGGCCTTTGCGAGCTTGAACGTCGCTGATGCGTTGCTTGAGCTCGCTGATCCGCTTGCGGACGAGGCGGCGGTCGATCTCGAGCTGCGTCTCGCCCGGCCCACGCGTGCCGACGCCGATCGTGCCGCCGCCGGCAATTCGTTCGAGGTGGCCCCACATCTTCGTCAGCCGCGGGTAGGTGTACTCCATCTGCGCCAGCTCGACCTGCAGCTTGGCTTCGTGCGTCCGGGCGCGATTGGCGAAGATGTCGAGGATGATCTCGCTGCGGTCGAGCACCTTCACACCGGCACCACGCGGGCTCTGGAGCGTCGTGTTGACGATCTTCTCGAGCTGACCGATCTGGCCGGGCGTCAGGTCGTTGTCGAAGGCGATGAAGTCCGCGTCGTGCGCTCGGCAGGCGTCGGCGATCTCTTCGACCTTGCCGCTGCCGACGTAGGTGCCGGCATCGACGACCTTGCGGTGCTGCAGAATCCGCTCGACCGGCTTGGCACCGGCCGTCTTGACGAGGCTCGCCAGCTCGCCCAGCGGATCGCGCGGGTCGGCGTTGCTGTCGGGCAGCAGCACGCCCACGAGCACCGCCCGTTCCTCCCGACTCCGCTGGTCCGTCCGCTTCGGCTCGATCAAGGCCCACATCCTACGCCGCCATCGGTCGGCTCCTGCGGAACTCGTCCCAAAGCGAGAACAACATCCATCCGCCGAACGCGACCGCCAGAATCGAGAACAGCGGCAACCCGACCCCGAGCGACATCAGGTAGCCCGCGACGCCCAAATTCACGAGCACAGCGATCGCCGTGACCGCGACGGCCAGCCCCAGCATCGCCGTCCGCACGCCGCCGCCGCGGGTCGAGGCGAGCAACGCCGCGGCTTCCACGAGCAACGCCACGCCGAAGACGAAGACCGCCATGTCGGACCACGCCGTGCCGCCGGCCAACTCGAAGTAGCCGACCGGCGTTCCCTGCGCCGGATCGCCCGGATTCACCGGTGCCCCCCACGCAACGCCCGTGTCGAAGGTCCGCCCCGTCACCGTCGCGAGCAGCCAACCGCCGAAGTTGCGGCCGAGGTACGTGTAGACGAGTCCCAGGACCGCCGACAGGAAGATCTGCGGCGCGACGGAACCCGTCGACGCCGCCTCGACCGACACCACAGGCCGAGCCACCGGCGGCAGGTCGTGCTCCGCCGGACGCGACGGCGTCTGGCTCATCCGCGGCAACTTCGAGTGATCCATGGTGGCGTCCTTCGGCAGGCAGGCGGTTGTCGGACCGCCCCGGCGGCATGATACTGGCCAGCTCATGAGTACGCCCGTCCAGCAGGTCCTGCAAGAGATCGACGACGTCCGCCAGCAGGCCAGGCAACGCCTCGCCGCCGCCGCCGACGCGGCCGGGCTCGAGGACTTCCGCATCGCCTACCTCGGCAACAAGGGCCAGCTCAAGGGCATGATGAAGCTCCTCGGCCGCGTCCCCGGCGACGCAAGAAAGGAACTCGGACAGGCCCTCAACCGACTGAAAAGCGACATCCAGCAGGAGTTCGAGAGCCTCCGCGACGGTCTCGCCTCCGCCGACACCGGGCCGGTGCTCGACGTCACAGAGCCCGGCGTTGTCCCGCAGATCGGCCGGCGGCACCCGATCCTGACGACGATCGACGACCTCGTCGACCTGTTCGGCCGCATGGGCTTCGACGTCGCCGCCGGGCCGGAATTGGAGGACGAATTCCACAACTTCGTCGCCCTTAACATCCCCGCGAGCCACCCGGCCCGCGACCCGCTGGACAACTTTTACCTTGCCGACGACGCCGACGCCGGGGCCGAACGGTCGCTGCTGCGGACGCAGACCAGCACCGTGCAGGTCCGCGTCATGCAGTCCGGCCCGCCGCCGATCCGCGTCGTCATCCCCGGCCGCGTCTACCGGCCTGACACGCACGACGACACGCACCTGTCGATGTTCCACCAGCTCGAAGCCCTCGTCGTCGATCGCGGCATCACGATGGTCGATCTCAAGAGCACCGTCCTGCAGTTCGTTCGCGCCTACTTCGGCCAGGAGACGCAGGTGCGGTTTCGGCCCAGCTTCTTCCCGTTCACCGAGCCGAGCGCGGAGGTTGACGTCTGGTTCCCCGACCGCGAGCAGTGGGTCGAGCTGGGTGGCTGCGGCATGGTGCACCCAAACGTGCTGAAGGCGTGCGGCGTCGACCCGCAGGAGTTCACCGGCTGGGCGTTCGGCTTCGGCGTTGAACGGATCGCGATGCGCAAGTTCGGCATCGGCAACATCCGCCAGTTCGTCGAGAACGACGTCCGCTTCCTGCGGCAGTTCTGAATATTTGCGAATGCTGGGGCGGGCGGGACGAAAACCTGACGCCGCCCTTGCCTGCAGCCAATTTCAGCCTAATCTGGTCCCCGCAGCCGCAACGGGCCACACCGGCCCACCAACAAGGAAACTTGGAGGATGCGGTTGACCTGAAAGAACGGCTGCCTAGAGTGGCCGCCCCGCTGAGCGAAGTCGAAAGACGGTCTCGACGGTGTTCTTTGGCAAGTGAATACGAGGTTCAACGCGAGGTATGAGCGTCCCGGCGTCGGCTACGGCCGAATGGTACGGGACGCACACTAACGCGGGAGGAAGCGGCGATCGGCTTCGGCCGAGCGGCACGTTTCCTCCGTCGAGCGAACCTTTTCGGCGGCTGACACACGGATCGAGTTCTCGTCACAGTTGTATCTGGCGGGTCGCGATAAGTGTGGTCAAGCTACTAAGGGTGCATGGTGGATGCCTCGGCACTGAGAAGCGATGAAGGACGTTAGAGCCTGCGATAAGTCACGGTTAGCCGGCAACTAGGCGTATGACCCGTGAATCTCCGAATGGGGAAACCCGTCGTGCAGCGATGCATGTCACCCGATGCTGAACGCATAGGCATCGGGAGCGAACCCAGGGAACTGAAACATCTAAGTACCTGGAGGAAAGGAAAGTAACAAC
>CAYQCT010000092.1:8591-13975 GCA_964416015.1 uncultured Tepidisphaerales bacterium | reverse complement strand
AACAGCGCCGGCCCCTTCGCGTCGGGCTCGGGCGGCAGGGGTTGGATGCGGACGTTGGCGAAGTCGCGAAGCAGTTGCCGGGTCTCGTCCACGGCGAAGCCGCGGTGGCGTTGGCCCATGCGGCGGCGGAAGTCGTCGCGGTCGTGGGCGAGCACGTCGACGATGATCACGCGGGCGTGGGGGGTCGGCTTGAGCAGGCGACGCATCTCCGCGACGACGGCGGCGGGGTCTTCGGTGTAGCTCAGGGCCAAAACGCAAAAGGCGGCGTCGCAGGTCGCGTCGTCCAGCGGCACGGCCGACAGCTCGGCCTGCTTGAGTTTCACGTTGTCCAGCGGACGCAACCGACGCCTGGCGGCCTTGAGCATCTCGGGCGAGGCATCAACGCCGACGACCTCGCCGGCGAACGCGGCGAGCTTCTCGGCGAAGTGCCCCCCGCCGCAGCCGAGGTCGGCGACGATTGCGTCGGCGGGCAGAAGGGCCAACGCGGCCATTGCTTCGAACGACCGGCCGTACTGCTCGTCGCGGATCGCCTGCCAATCGCCGGCGACCTCCGCGAAGAACGATCCCTCGCCGCGGGTGGCAAGGTGCTGGCGGAGTCGCAGCAGATCCTGCTCCGCCGTCGCCCAGTGGCCGCTGGTTTCGCGGGTTGCGAGCCACAACGTCCGTCGGCCTTGATCGAGTTCGTCGAGAATCAGCCGGTAGAAGCCGGCCGTCCCCTCGCGGCGGTGCACGACCCAGCCGCCGTCGAGCAGCGTCTTGAGGTGCCGACTTACCGTACTCTGCGGCAGTTGCAGCACGTCCCGCAGGTCCGCAACGGTCAGCTCCTCAGCCTCGAGCACGCGCAACAGCCGAAGCCGCGTCGCGTCGGCAAGGCCGGCGAGGTGGTCGACGACGGAAGATGGTTCGGCGGCGGGAAGCAAAGCTGATTCAGCCGTTCATCCGGCTGGACGGATGGAGTGTACATCGGCTGATCCGCTTTTCAAGCGACAGGCGCGCCAAGTTCCGTGAAACCGAGCGGAGCAGAAGCGCGAAGACGCGAAGAGGCAAAGACGGAGCAAAGGAGAAAGAGTGGGTTCCGAGAGACACGATGCCAATCTTCCTTCTCTTTGCTCTGGCTTTGCGTCTTCACGTTTCTGCGGGAGCCGGAGCTACGCCGCCGCGCGAGGTTCCCGGACCCGCGAGAGCAGAATCAGGCCGCCGAGCAGGAACGGCAGCACGGCGAAGACGGCCAGTCGAGGGCCGGCGAAGGTGCCGACGATGGCGAAGAGCAGCGGCCCGAAGATGCTCATGGCCTTCGTGCCGATCGCGTAGAAGCCGAACGCCTCGTTGCGGATCTCGGGCGGCGTGAGCTTGCTCATGAGCGTCCGGCTCGAGGACTGCACGCCGCCGAGCACGAGGCCGATCAGGCTGCCGAGCAGGGTGAACTGGAAGGCGTTCTGCACGAAGTACGTCCCGAAGACGCCGACGCACCAGAGGCCGAGCGTGACCAGAATGACCGGCTTGCAGCCGTACCACTCGGCGACGTAGCCCGACGCGGCGGCACCGAAGAAGGCAACGACCTGCACGATCAGGAACATCGTCGTCAGGTCCGCCACGCCCATCATCAGCACGTCCTCGGCGAACGCGCTCGACAGGCTGATGACGCTCTCGACACCGTTGATATAGATGAGAAACGCGAGCAGGAACAGGAAGAGCATCCGGTACTGGCGCAGGTCCTTGAGCGTGCGGCCGACCTGGACGAAAGGGCCGAAGACGCCCGGCGGACGCGTTGCGGCATCCGCGGCAGGCGGCACCGGCGGCATCAGCAGGAAGATTGGCACGCTGAAGACGAGCCACCAAAGACCCGCCAGCGCGAGGCCGAGGTGGTAAACGTACGCGCTCTCACCGAGCCAACGCGGCAGGAGCAGCGCAGCGAGCACGAGCATGACCGCGCCGCCGATGTAGCCGACGGCAAAGCCCCAGCCGCCGAGCTTGTTCTCGCCGACGACGCCGGCGCAGATGGGCAGATACGCGTTGTAGAACGTGATCGACAGGCCGAACGCGTAGAAGCTCAGCACGTACAGCACGGCCGCGGCGACCCAGGTCCAGCTCTCGCCGGGCACGAACGCGGTCGCCATCGCCAGGACGCTGCCGGCGGTGGCGGTAATCACGAGCATTCGCTTTTGCCAACCCTTGGCGTCGGCGAGCGCGCCCAGCACCGGCGCGGTCAGCACCGTCAGCGTCGCAACGATCGAGACGAGCACGGCAAAGACCGCACTTCCCGGCACTTCCTTGCCCAGCAGCATCAGGCCGGTGACGACCATCTCCTCGCCGTCGGCGAGGCGTCGCGGCCAGCCGGGCTGCTTGGGCAGCATCGCGCCGACGAAGACGGCACTGAAGAGGACGCTCCAGACGAGGCCGTAGCCGCTGTTGGCCCAGTCGTAGAGGACCCACGCGATCTGCCGCGGCCGGTGGTTGATGGTGGAGGAGGCGCGGGCGGGTTGCACCGGCCGATGGTCGGGCGGCGGTGCGGCAGAGGCAACCGGCTGGGTCAAAAGGATCAGGCGGCGTGGCGGGCGGAAGTGCCGGCGCGGCTGCCACGGGCGAGTCCGCTGGCGGCGAGATCGGCCGTGGCGTTGACGGCGGCGTGTTCCAGCGCCTCGGCGGCTTCGAGCAGCCGGCCCTGCACGCGGAGCATTTGCCGAATCGCAGCCAAGATGCTTTGCCGGGCATTGCTCGGCAGCCGACCCGCTTCGGCGGCAGTGCGAACGGCGGCCAGCGGCAGCGTCGCGAGGCCGAGGGTTGATTCGTTCAGCGCCGGGATGGAGATCTGGTACTGCTGGCGTGCGGTGGGCGTCGTGAGCTGCCCGGTAGACGTCAGCGGCCACTTCATCGGCAGCCAGCGGCCGACGGATGCTCCGCCGGCGCCTGTGGCACAAACGAGCGGCAACACAAAGCCGCCGCCGACGTGGACCGTCAGTTCCGATCCCGCCGCTGCCAATCGACCGCAGAGCGCAAACGTCAGATGTTCCTGGCCGAGGCGATACTCGGCCCAATCCTCGAGCGCCTTCGTCGGGCGGCCGTCGACCCGCGCGACGGCATCGGTCCCGACGGCTTCGTCATCGAGCATCCACGCCTCGGATCCCGCGCCGCGAACTTCTAAGGTAAACCGGCCCGATCGGCCCGCCCGCATCGCGCGGAACAGGATCGTCTGGCCACGCTGCGTGACACGCATCGCACGCGAGCCGAGCAGCTTGCGGATCTGCCGGGCGGTGCCCTGCGGTATCGGCGGGAGCCCGATCGGGATGTTGAGCTCTCTGGCGGCGCGGGACGGATCGTCGGCCGGCCGCAGCGTGAGGACCGTCGATGCTGCGTCTTCTTCACTCCAAGCCCGCTGCCCGCAGCGGACCTCGGCGCGGAGTCGCGTGACCTTCGCGTGACAGGGCGAATGCGTCCGCAGGTGAAACGTCCGATAGGCGTCGCCTTCGCGGATGAGCACGCTTCCGGCGATGACCGACGTCACCTCGTCCCGCACGCGTCGCTGCGGATCCGAGTTGATCGTCCAGCCCGCGCGTTGTGCGTTGACCTTTTGGCGGACGCTGGAGCCGGCCGTACACGTGCCGCCGCCATGATCGGCTCGGACGCGGAGGGCGTGGTCGCCGCAGAGGGCGTTGGTCGGGGCGGCGGCGAGTGCGTCTTGCACCTCACGCAGGTTCTGCACGACGTCGCGCGGGCGGTCGTGATCGATCGCGAGGGCCGACGCGGCAAGCAGACGCGCGGCGTCGGCGGTGGAGGTTGCGAGCTGTTCGAGGAACAGCCGCGTGCGGTGCACGCGTTGCAGCGGGACGGCGTATCGCTCCTCGAGCGCGCGAGGCGCGGTCTCGGCTGTCTCGGCTGTGTCGGCTGTGTCGGCTCGGGCGGTTGCGCCCGCGGGCTCTTTACATTGATTTTGCACGACCTGGTCGTCCCTCCGTTGATGCGACTCGTTTGTCACTGGAGGCCCCCGATCAGCGTGCCCGCCATTGCGGGTTCCAGAGTACATCGGACGGGAATGGACACGACTTTACGGGTAGGAGTCGATTGCTGCTGACCATCAGCGTCCGGATACGAAGACGCCCCCGACCGAAGTCGGGGGCGTCTGGATCGCGAGCTTCAGGGCCCGCCCCTCCCGCGGGAGGAGGCGTGGCCGAAGGGAGGCTTAGCCGAGAAGGCTGAGCACTCGCTGCGGCTGCTGGTTCGCCTGGGACAGCACGGTCGTGCTGGCCTGGGCGAGGATCTGGCTGCGGGTCAAGGCAGCGGTCTCTTCGGCGAAGTCCGCGTCGCGGATCGCACTCTCGGCGGCGGCGGCGTTCTCGAACGCGACGCCTAGCTGATTCACCGTCGAACCGATGACGAACTTCTGGAACGAGCCCAGACGGCCACGGGCCTGGCTGACCTGCTTGACGGCGGCGTCGAGCGACTCCTGGGCGGAGACGAAGTTGCCGCTGGTCAGGCTGTTGGCACCGCCGGAGGCGAGGCTCGACAGGAACTGGCCGTCGAGGCCGAGGCTGCCGGTCGAGACGCTGGTGATGCCGATCGAGGCCTTGTCGCCTTCGGTCACCTTCGAGCCCAGGGCGAAGGTCGCCCCGCCGCCGATGACGTTGAAGGTCTTGCTGGCACCGGCGACGTTGACCGCTGCGTTGTCGCTGAGGTCGAACTCGACGTCCAGGTTGGCGCTGCGGAAGCTGACGTTCAGGCCGTCGACGTTGGCGGCCGCACCGTTGACGGTGATGCTCGCGTCCGTGCCGAAGTCCTTGGCGTCGGTGATGCCGCTGGTGCCGCTGATCGTCTTGATGCTGGCGAACTCGTCGCTGCCGAACTCGGTGCTGTTGACGAGCAGCACGCTGCCCGAGGTGGCGGCCGAGACGCCCGTGACGTTCGTCAGGGCGTTGATCGCCGACGCCATGCCGGCGTTGGTGACACTGCTGAGGAACGAGAGCTGCTCCGTACCCTTGCTGCCACCGATCTCGATCGTGAAGTTGTCGGTGTGACCGGCCGAGGTGTACGTGACCGCACCCGTCGCCGCCGAGGCGGTGACGGCGACGGTGACGGCCTGGCTGGCACCGTCGGCGAGCCGGGCGCTGTTGACGCTCAGGTTGCTGACGGCCGACAGGTTTGCACCGCTGGTCTGGTAGCTGTAGCTACCGTCGAGCAGCTTCTGGCCCTGGAAGTTGACGCTGCCCGACAGGCGGTTGACCGTGTTCAGGATGGCGTCGACCTGCAGCTGGTTGGCCTCGAGCTCTTCGTCACTCAAGCCGCCGGAGTTGGCGGTCTCGGTGACCAGGCCCTGCAGCTCGTTGAGCAGGTTGCTGACCTCGCTCAGGCCGCCCTCGGCCGTCGCGATGATGTTGCCGGCGCGCTCGGCG
>CAYQCT010000092.1:0-8581 GCA_964416015.1 uncultured Tepidisphaerales bacterium | reverse complement strand
GTTGTTGAGCGCGGCGGTGATGCCGGTCTTCTCGGCCCGGAGGTTCTCCGAGGCGATCAGACCGGCCGGGTTGTCGGCACCGCTGTTGATCTTCAGGCCGGTGCTCAGACGCTTGAGCGTCTGGTTGGTCATCTCGTTGTTCTTGTTCAGAACGCGCTGGGCGACGAGCGAGTTGACGTTAGTGTTGATGCGTGACATGACAAAAGGTCCTTCCGTGAGATACGTGCGTTCCGTCTCGGGCCTTGCAGCCCCGGCCGGGTCCGACGCGACGTTGCGCCGATATCCCCGGCCGCCCGCCCCACCGGCTCCAACGAGTCGACGTCCGTGCCGAATCGAGGGCCGCGGGAGGCGGGAGCGGGTGGCGGGCATGCCGTTGCAAGGTGCCCGCCGCCGTGTGCGTGTCGCGGCGGCAAACGCTGCCGCCGCGACGTGCGACCGAAGTCGCGGGTTCACAGCCGAAGCTGCAAAGCACAGCCGAAGCTGCAAAGCACAGCCGAAGCTGCGAGGTGCAGCCGAAGCTGCGAGGTGCAGCCGAAGCTGCGAGGTGCAGCCGAAGCTGCGGGATGCGACGCGCCCTCTTACGAGGTGCCGGGCGTCGCTCGTGTCGATGCAGCCGATCGGCTGCGGGCGTCTCCTTCGGTGCGGGGTGAGGCGAGCGATGAATTGCGATCCGCCCCCTGCTTCGACGCGAAAGCGGGGGGTACATGACGTGAACCACCACTTCTCATGCGTCCGAGTACGCGGCTGCTGCTGCGGCAGTTATCGCCCCTTCTTCCGTAAAACCTCGCCGTCGTCCCTACGCTCGGTCCGTGCCCGCCCTGCCCGTCGCGACGTCTGCGCCGGCTGCGGCTGATAACAACGCCGATCGGCCGCTGGCACGCGAACGCGCCGCCGGAACGCCATGTGCGCTCTACGTCCACGTGCCCTTCTGCCGGCACAAGTGCCACTACTGCGACTTCTACAGCATCACGCGCCAGACGCCCGAACGGATGCGCGACTTCGTGCGCCGCGTCCTCCGTGAGGCCGAACTGTGGCACGCGGCCGCAGACACCTTCGCGATCGACACGGTCTTCCTCGGCGGCGGCACGCCTTCGCTCCTGCCGCCGGACGCGATGGCGAATCTGCTCCGCGGCCTCGCCGATCGCTTCTACCTGGCCGGCGTCGACGAATGGACCGTCGAGGTCAATCCCGCCACCGCCGACGCCGCGACGTTCGACCTCTATAGAAGGTGCGGCGTCACCCGCATCAGCCTCGGCGTGCAGAGCTTCGACCCCGGCGAACTCGCGACGCTCGAACGTCATCACGATCCGGACGACGTGCCCGCCGCCGTCGTCGCCGCGCGGCGGGCGAAGATCGACCGGCTCAGCCTCGACCTCATCTTCGCCGTGCCCGGCCAGACGCCTGCGTCGCTCGGCCGCTCGCTCGACGCCGCGGTCGCGACCAACGTCGGCCACGTCTCCTGCTACGGCCTGACCTACGAGCCGAACACGCCGCTCGCCGTCCGCCGCCGGCTCGGCAGAATTGAAGCCATCGAGGAGGAGGCCGAGATCGGAATGTTCCGCCAAGTCCGACAACGTCTCGCCGCCGCCGGCTACGCCGCGTACGAGCTCAGCAACTTCGCCCGACCAACTTCTATAGAAGACGCCGGCGGTCCTTGCCGGCACAACCTGCACTACTGGACCGGCGACGACTACGTCGGCCTCGGCCCGTCCGCCGCCAGCCACATCGCCGGCGTCCGCTGGCGCAACGACCCGCACCTGGGCCGATGGGAACGCAGCATCGACGACGGCGACCTGCCGGCAATCGAGCTTGAACGACTCGACGCCGACGCGCGTGCCCGCGAACTCGCGTGGCTCAACCTGCGACAGTCTCGCGGCATCCGCGTCGCCGACTTCCGCGAACGTACCGGCGTCAACCCGCTCGCACAATTCGCCGACGTCCTCGATCGCCTCACACCGCCGGGCCTGCTCGAAGTCGACGACGAGGGCGTTCGGCTATCGGACCGCGGCCTGATCGTCGCCGATGCCGTCGCGTCGGAGTTCCTGGCGGATCTCGAGTGATCGGCCAACTTCAATGCCTTGCCCGACGGGCCGATGAATGGGAAGTCCCTCATCGCCCGTGTTGTCGTACCTGAGCAAACTCGCCCTGCCCCGCCGCACCGCCGACGCCCGCGGCGTCGGGCCCGTCTGCGTCGACTTCGGCAGCGAGACCATCCGACTCGTCCAGCTCGCCGCACCCGATGCCACCACCGGCACGCAACGCGTCCGCCGCGTCGCCGCCATCGACGTGCCGCCGTTCGTCGCCGACGAACCGGCCGCCTACTGGCAGCACGCGGGCGACTCGCTGAAGGAAGCCGTCCGCGCCGGCTTCGTCGGGCGACGCGCAATCCTCAACCTGCCGACGAGTCGCCAGACGTGGCTGCACGTTCGACTGCCGAAGCTCGACGCGAGTCAACGGACGCAGGTCGTCGCGTCGGAAGTCGCCGACAAGTTGCCCTTCGACGCCGCCCGCGCCGCGCTTCGCCACGAGGTCGTCGGCGAAGTACAGACGGCCGACGGACCGCGGCAGGAAGTGCTCGTCGTCGCCACGCGTGCCGCCGAGGTCGAAGCCGCCCTCGCCGCCGCCGAACGTGCGGGCCTTGATGCCGAGTCCGTCGTCGCCGGGCCGAGCCCGCTGCGGGACGGCGTTGCAAACTTTTTCAGCCGCGAGTCGGACCCGACGACGACGTTCTGCTTCGTTGACCTCGGCCGACGCGGCACCCGCGTCAGCATCACCCGCGGCGGCCGCCTCTACTTCGCCCGCGACATCGGCCAAGGCCTGCACGACGTCGATGCCGCCGTCGCCAAGGCCACCGGCCGCTCGCCCGACGAGGTCGAAGCCGATCGTCGCCTCGCCGCTCAGGCCGCGCCCGCACCGACGCCGTCACCCGATCCCGCGCCCGAAGGCGGCATGGCCATGCTCGCCGCCGCGACCCGTCGCAGCGAAGAACAACCCGCGCCCGACGCCGCCGTGCATGAAGCCGCGACGCCGGTACTCGACCAACTTGCCGACGAGATCGCCCGTTGCCGTCGGCACCACGACGCCTCGTTCCCGGAGATGCCGGTGACGAAGCTCGCCTTCGTCGGCGGCGGCGCACTTGATACGGCCAGCTGCCGCCGACTCGCGCAAGGCGTCGGCGTCGCCGCACAGATCGGCGACTTCGCCGCCCGCGTCTCGCTCGCCGAGACCGCCGACACGCCGGCTGATTTCGAAGAAGGCCAGCCGCGTCCGCAATGGGCGGTCGCACTCGGTGTTGCGGCGACGCACATTGCCAAGGCCGGACAGACCCGCTCGACCAAGGAGGCCGCATGAGCGACGAGATGATCAACCGCGGTCCCTTCGGGATCAACCTGCTTCTGCAGCGGTTCCGCGGTGGCAAGGACGCCGCCACGGACGCTGCCGGGCTCGACTTCCTGCCCGCCGGCTACGCCGACCGCCGCGCGCGCCGCCGCGCCGACGTCGTCCTGCTCGGCCTCTTTGCCATCGTGGTCGGCGTCATCGGCGTCACGTGGCACCTCGGCGAGCGTGCCCTGGCCCAGGCCGAGGAGCAATTCGCCGCCGTCGACGCCGAGTACGCCGAGGCCGCCCGGCGGATCGAACAGGTCCGCGCGATGAAGGACCGGCAGAAGTCCGTCGCCGACCGCATGGAGCTGACGGCGTCACTGCTCGAGCGCATGCCGCGGAGCAACCTGCTCGCGGAGCTCACGAATCACCTGCCGGGCGGTGTGACGCTGCAGAAGGCGGAGCTCGAATCCCGCCGCCGCGCTACGCCGCCTCCGCCCCCGCGTAAGCCGGGGCAACCCGCGCCGCCACCTCCGCCGCCGACGCCGTTGGCGTACGACACGAAGCTGTCGATCGAGGGCGAAGCGACGACCGAGGGCCAGGTCAGCGATTACATCGACGCCCTGACGCGTGGCGGCTACTTCCGCCGGGTCGACCTCCGCTGGGTCCGCCGCGGCCGCGATGCCGGCAACACCGGCGACGAGCCGAGCCGCATGTTCATGATCGCCCTCGAACTCGACGCGTCGGCCGAGCCGCGCGACGAGGCCGAAGCGGCGACGACTCTCGCCGACCTCTCCCAGGAGACGCTGCCATGAAACTCGGCTTCCGCGAATTGCTCCTGCTCTCGCTCATGGTCGGCCTGCTCGGTGCCAGCTGGTGGTTCGGCTTCCGCCGCGTCGACCAGCGCCGCGAACAGTTCCGCCAGGAAATGGAGACGAAGCGTGCCGAACTCGCCGAGCTTCGCCGGGCGACGCGCGGCATCGACGACCTCGCCCAGCGTGTCGTCGACCTCCGCGAAGCCGTCGAGTACTTCGAGGCGAAGCTGCCACGCGAACGCGACGTGCAGCACACGCTCCGCGACGTCTGGCACGCGGCCCGCAAGAACCACCTCGAGATCCGCCGCTTCGAGCCGGGACCGGTCCGCAGCGACAGCCACTACAGCGAGCAGCCGATCAAGCTGCAGCTCGCCGGCGACTTCGAGGGCTACTACAGCTATTTGCTCGAACTTGAGCGTATGGATCGGATCACCCGCGTCACCGCGCTCGACCTCACGCGTAGCCGCGACCGCGACGGGGCGACGGAGGCCGAGATGACACTGAGCATCTTCTTCGAGCCGGACGGAGCCGGCAGCCTCTAAAAGCAAGGACCGCGATATGAGCGACATCGATCAAAACGAACAGGGCGACGCCAGCTCCACCTTCACTGCCGCGCTGGCCGGCTCGGGCGACGAGTTCGTCGTTGCCGACACGGCCAAGGCGGGGAACCAGAAGGCGACGATCGGCTTCGGTGTCCTTGCCGCGGCGGCAGGCGTCGGCCTCTTCGTCATGCACCAACGCACCGGCGGCCCCGCGACGGCCGAGGCGGCAACACCGGCCGTCGAAGCGAGCCGACAAAGCGTCAAGACTTTTCTCGCCGCCGGCGCGGGTGAGGTCGATGAAGTCCGCGATCTCCTCGCCGACAGCGAAGCGATCCGCGGCCGCTTCGACGAGTTGGCTGCGGGCAAGCAGGTGCCGCTCGACGCGCTCAAGACGAACCCCTTCTACCGCGGTGACGGCGAATCCGACGAGAATGTCGTCACGCCGCCGTCGACCGACGCACACGCCCGCCGCCTCGCCGCCGAGCAGGAGCGACTCCGCCGCGAGCAAGCCGACTCCGTCCGTCGCGACGCCGCCGCCCTCGACGTCGGCATCGTCCTCACCGGCCGCTCGCCCTCGGCGATGATCAACGGAGCACCCGTCAGCGTCGGCGGCAACGTCGCCGGCTTTACCGTCCTCGCCATCGACCGTCGCGGCGTCACCGTCGTTCGCGAAGGCGTCGAGGCCACTGCAGGAGGTCGGCCGTGAGACTTCTCCGCGACCCGGGAGCCGAGCTTTGGTCGCCCGGCGGCGAAACGACGACGAAGCGGTCGCTGACCGACGTCCTGCTCGCGCGCGGGACGATCACGCGCGAAGCCATCGAACAGGCCGAGGCCGTCCGGGCGAAGTCGCCGGGCCGGCCGCTGCATCGCGTGCTGACGGAGACGGGCGCCGACGAGGCCGAGGTCTATGCCGCCGTCGCCGAGTCGGAAACGATTGGTTTCGAGCGTATCGACAGCGACAGCGTATCGCCCGAAGCACGCCACCTGAACGACCGGCTCGGTAGCGAGCTGATGAAGCGGCTCGGCGTCGCGTGCGTCCGCCGCGAAGACAAGACGGCCGTCGTCGGCGTGAGCGATCCGTCGGACGTCTTCCTGCTCGACGACCTCCGCCGCCGGCTTGCGACGGAGGTCCGCGCGGTCGTCGTGCCGCCGGGCGACGTGCTGCGACTTTGCGAATCCATGGCCGGCGAGGCCGGCGTGGACGACACCGGCGCGCTCGACGACATCATCGGCGAAGTCGCCGAGGACGACGTGTCGGTCGTTGAGGAAAAGACGGACGATGCGGAGGATCTCGAGAAAGCCGGCAGCGAGTCGCCGGTCATCCGCTTCGTCAACTACCTCATCAGCGACGCGATCAAGCAGGGCGCGAGCGACATCCACATCGAGCCGAAGGAGAAGCAGCTCCAGGTTCGCTACCGCATCGACGGCATCCTCTTCGCCTCGATGAGCCCGCCGCACGGCATGGCGCCTGCGATCAGCAGCCGCCTGAAGATCATGGCGAATCTCGACATCGCTGAACGCCGCCTGCCACAGGACGGCCGCATCCGCGCGGTCGTACAAGGCCGCAAGATCGACCTCCGCATGAGCACGCTGCCGACCGTCGGCGGCGAGAAGATCGTCATCCGCGTCCTCGACAACCGCAGCATCAGCGTCCCGCTCGAGGCCCTTGGCTTCAGCGACGCGCACCTGTCGACGTGGCGCGAGATGATCGACCAGCCGCACGGCATCCTCCTCGTCACAGGCCCGACCGGCAGCGGAAAAACGACCACGCTCTACAGCTCGCTCCGCGTCATGGACGGCGCGAAGCTCAACATCAGCACCGTCGAAGATCCCGTCGAATATCACCTGCACGCGGCGAACCAGGTGCAGGTCACCGACAAGATCGGCATGACGTTTTCGGCAGCGCTTCGCTCGCTCCTGCGGCAGGACCCGGACGTCGTCATGCTCGGTGAGATTCGCGATGGCGAGACCGCGCGCATCGCCGTGCAGGCATCACTCACCGGCCACCTCGTGCTAAGCACGCTGCACACGAACGACGCGCCCAGCAGCATCACGCGACTCATCAACATCGGCGTCGAGCCGTATCTCATCAGCGCGGCCGTCAACGGCATCCTCGCGCAGCGGCTTGTCCGCAAGATCTGCAGCCACTGCAAGGAACAACTCAAGCCGTCGGACGACGTCGCCCGCGTCTACGAGCGACAAGGCTTCGACCCGTCGCGGCCGATGAGCCACGGCGCCGGCTGCGAGCGATGCCGCCAGACCGGCTACAGCGGCCGGGCCGGGCTGTACGAGTTGCTCGAGATGACGGACGCGTTGCGTGATGCGACGGTCGAAAATCCGGAGGTCAATGCGCTGCGTCGCAAGTGCCGCGAGGCCGGCCTGGTGACGCTGCGTGACGACGGGTGGATGAAGGTCGAGTCCGGCCTGACGACGGTCGACGAAGTGCTGCGGGTCACAGAATCTTCTTGATTTACCCAGCTTTACATCCGATGTAGTCGACGTGGACGCGCACGAACAACTCGACCAGCTCCTTCGCAAGGCCTACGCGGTCGACGCGAGTGACATCCACATCAACGCGGGTCAGCCGCCGTTGTTTCGGGTGCACACGACGGTCGAGCGGTCGCCGGACTTTCCGGTGATGGAGCCGGACGATTGCGTCGGGCTCTGCCGCGTGATGATGGACGACGACCGCTGGGCCAAGTTCCAGCAGCTCCGCGACGCCGACTTCAGCTACCAGCTCCCCGACGGCGGCGAAGGCGGCGGCACGCGGTTTCGCGTCAACGCCCACTACCAGCGTGGCACCGTCGCACTCGCCTTCCGCACCGTCAACAGCACCGTCCGCCCGCTCGACGACCTCGGCCTGCCGGAGGTGGCGCGGAAGCTCACGCACCTGCCGCGCGGCCTGATCCTCGTCACCGGCGGCACGGGCAGCGGCAAGAGCACGACGCTCGCCGGCATGATCGACTCGATCAACCGCCGCGACGCAGCACACATCATCACGATCGAGGACCCCGTCGAATATACGTTCACTTCCGATCGTTGCGCCATCGAGCAACGCGAGATCGGCGACGACTGTCCGACCTTCGCCAGCGGCCTGCGGCACGTGTTGCGGCAGGACCCGGACGTCATCCTCGTCGGGGAAATGCGTGACCTCGAAACCACCAGCGCCGCTATCACCGCGGCCGAGACGGGTCACCTCGTGCTGAGCACGCTGCACACGGTCAACGCGCCGCAGACGATCGAGCGGATCATCGACATCTATCCAAGCGACGAGCAGAACCAGATACGATCGATGTTGAGCAATACGCTCCAAGCGGTCGTGAGCCAGACGCTCTTCCGCCGCAGCGATGGCCGCGGCATGGTGCCGGCGGTCGAGATCATGCTCTGCACGCCTGCCGTGCGGAACTGCATCCGCGAGAACCGCATCTTCGAGATCCCCAACATCATCTCGACGAGCCGGCAGATCGGCATGCAGTCGCTGGACGACTCGATCATGGAGCTCTTCGCCAACGGCCTGATCAGTCGCGATGACGCCATCAGCCAGGCGGCGCATCCGGAGAAGGTCGAGCGTGCGCTCGCCGCGTGAGGTGGGTTTCGTTATTGCTCACGATCGCTCATAAGCCACCGACGTCATGCCGCAGTTCCAGTACGAGGTTCGCACCGCCGCCGGCGCAACGCAGGCCGGTGTTCTCGCCGCGGCTTCGCTGGCGGCGGCGTCGGAGCAGCTTCGCCAGGGCGGCTCGTACGTTCTTCGCCTGACGCCGGCCGCGGTCGCCACCGGCAAGTCGCTCCGCGACGTCAACCTCTCGCTCGGGCCGGGCGCGAAGGACATCCAGGCGTTCACGGCACAGCTCAGCGTCATGGTCCGCGCCGGCATCAGCCTGCGGGCGGCGCTCGAAGGCA
>CAYQCT010000091.1:13037-14122 GCA_964416015.1 uncultured Tepidisphaerales bacterium | reverse complement strand
AAGCGGTCCGCATGCGGGACGATGCTGCTCGCCGGCGCGGTGACGACGGCGGTCTCGGCGGGCAGCCCGACGGCGGCGAAGCACGTCCTCGCGGCGGTCGCGCCTGCCGCCGAGTTCGCCGCCGCCGTCGCTGCCGTCCGGCCGGTCGTGCTGGCGGCGACGGACGATCCGGCGCGACGGCAGGCGGCCATGCGCGACGCCGCCTCGCCCGATGCCGCGTCGATCTTCGCCATTGACGGTGCCGATGGCCTGCGTCTCTACCTCGCCCGGCGGCACGATTGGCTTCGGCACGTGCTGGGCGAGCCCTGACGGTTGCATGCGGTATGCTGCCATGATGCCGCCGCCCGCGTCTGCGTCGAAGATCCGCCGGGCAGTCTTTCCCGGACAGTTCGACCCGATCACGAACGGCCACCTCGACGTCATCCGCCGCGGGGCCAAGCTCTTCGACGAGCTCGTCGTCGGCGTCGGCGTGAACCCGGAGAAGCACGAGCTGTTCAGCCATGACGACCGCGTCGCGATGGTCCGGCAGGTGCTGCGGGACGATCCGGCGCTCTTCAACGTCTCGGCCGAGGGGTACGGCGGCCTGACGGCGGATTTTGTGCGGGCGAAGGAAGCCATCGTCCTGCTCCGCGGCATCCGCGACGTGACGGACCTTCGCTACGAGTTCCAGAGCGCCTTGGCCAACCGCGCCGTCGGGGCGGTCGAGACGCTGTTTCTCATGACCGGCGGGCAATATGCGCTGACGAGCAGTAGCCTGATCCGGCAGGTCGTGACGCTCGGCGGCAGCGTCGAAGGGCTGCGTGACCTGGTCCCGGAGGCCGTGATAGAGCGTTTGCGGCAGCGTCAGCAAGAACTGGCGGCGGCTGCCTCGCCTGTTTAGGCGGCACGGAGAAGTTATCGGCGAGGATCTGCCTGTTGCGCCGGCACGAAGATGTCTTGACAAGCATTCTCACCTTGGTAGCATGTAAGTCGCCGCAGCACGTTGAGGAGCCACGAAGCTGGTGTGCTGCGGACCCCGCCCGACTCCGGCCGCCCGGCCGGGTCACCCCGCAGAAGAGGACATTCCGGATCGAACCTTTCCGGCT
>CAYQCT010000091.1:5773-13003 GCA_964416015.1 uncultured Tepidisphaerales bacterium | reverse complement strand
CGTTCGTCGCGGCACCCGCCGAACCCGCACCCCTGATCCTACCGGCGTAAGACGCAACGCGTTCCGACGACCTTGCCCGACGCAGCTTCGACTCCGGTCGAACCCGCACCCATCGGCATCATTCCTCATATCTTCATGCCCGCCCGCGGCTCTGCCGTCGGCACCAGGGCAGGATCCGAGGACGCGACGCAGACGACGCCCGCACGTGACGGAAGACGGCCTCGGCACCAAGTTCCCTCGCATCCTTCGGGATCGAAAGGAGACGCTGTCATGCAGCGCAACACTACTAGCGGCCGTCGCCGCGGTTTCACCCTGGTGGAACTCCTCGTCGTCATCGGCATCATCGCCCTCCTGATCAGCATCCTGCTGCCGAGCCTCAACAAGGCTCGCGAAGCAGCGAACAAGATCAAGTGCGGTGCCAACCTCCGCTCGATCGGTCAGGCCATGCGCCAGTACGCGATCGAGGACGTCAAGACTGCCTCGTACCCCCGCGTCGTCGCGGCTACCGATTACGCGGGCACGACGGACAGCATTTCGCACGCACTCACGATCAACTCCGGCACCGCGAACGCGTTGGCCGGTACGGGTGACGGCTCGGTTGTCAACGCATCGCCGTTCGCGACGAACGCTGCCGGCGAGCTCGAGCCCGATGATGGCGCGATCATCAACGACATCGGCGGTGCCGTATGGCAGCTGATTCGCGAGAGCGACCTCACCCCCGAGGTCTTCCTCTGCCCGAGCAGCAACGCCAGCGAGCTCAACCTCGCCGACGGCACGACGAAGCGTGACTACGTCAACTTCGGCAACTACACCGACAACTGCAGCTACAGCTTCTACAACATGTACCCGGACACGGGTGCTGTGGCCAAGGGTGCCAAGTGGACCGACACGCTCGGCCCGTCGGTCGCAATTGCGGCTGACATCAACCCGGGCATCGTCGATGGCCGGGCCGACGTCACCTTCGAGACGGCAGACGGCAGTGGTGGTGCGGTCAACCCGGCCGTCAACGCCTCCAGCCGCGTTAAGGAGTTCGGCAACAGCCCGAACCACGGTCGCACCGGCCAGAACGTTCTCTTCGCCGACGGCAGCGTCCGCTTCGAGAACACCCCGTTCTGTGGGGCCCAGGACGACAACATCTACACGCAGCGTGCAGATGGCACTGCGTCGGACGTCAACGGTTTCATCTTTGACGGCACGACGGACACGGCGACCGTCGGCGTCACCAACTTCACCGGCACCCCCGCTGATCCGGACGCCAACGGCAGCCCGGAGAGCGCGAACGACAGCTTCCTGCTGCCGTACGCCGGCTAAGGCGAGTTTCGCCTGAGCCCCGCGCAACAACCCAAGTCGCCCGGCTCCGCGAGGAGCCTGGCGGCTTCTTTGGTTTATCTAGGAGCCGTTCGAAAAC
Organism: uncultured Tepidisphaerales bacterium; assembly: GCA_964416015.1. Classification (GTDB taxonomy): domain Bacteria; phylum Planctomycetota; class Phycisphaerae; order Tepidisphaerales; family Tepidisphaeraceae; genus JBCDKH01. The sequence goes on along the minus strand of CAYQCT010000091.1, from coordinate 11,595 downwards.
TTGATTCGTATCAGCGGCGGCTCGCCGCTGCCGTCCGTTCTCGCAGAAGATCCCGGATCCGAAGGCAGCGGCGAGCCGCCGCTGCTACGTTTTCAAGCGGCTCCTAGATCTTCGGGTGCGTTCGGTGCGCCGCAGTAGCCGCGAGTCCTGCCCCGCGCTCGCACGTGCAAAAGGACTAGGCTTGCGGGGCAGGCCCCGCGGCTTCGTCTTTCGAACGCGACTCTCCCACCGCCCGAAACCTCAACCCGCCTGCTTCAGCTCCGACAGGTCTGGCGGCGAGAAGCCGCCCATCCTCGCATCCGGCGGCGGCGGCGAGGCGAGTCGACGATGCGGCGGGACACGCAGCATCGTCTGGCAATACTGACAACGCACCACCTTGCCCCGGGCCTCTTCCGGCACCTTGAGAATCTTGCGGCAACGCAGGTTCGGGCAGATCAGCTGACAACTCATGGGACTCAGGGTAAAGACTCGGACGGACAGTCGCGGCGGCGGACCGGGCACACGCCGCTCCGCCAACCATGTCGGCTCGAAGCGGCTGCGGCTTTGCCCGCGACTCCGTTTGTCACATCCGCAACACGCCGATGCCGCCGACCTTCTGTTATCGGTCGCACCCGACCCGTCACGCCTCTACCTCTTATCGATGCACATCCAGAATGCCCGGCTGCTTCGCGAACGGCCGGTACAGCGGGTCGCCGATCAGCCCCATCATCCACGACGTCTGCGGCACCGTCGCCCAGTACACCTCCGCCAGCGTCCGATCCCCTTGCAACAGCAAAGGCACGAATTGGCCCGGCGGCGGGAAGGCCGACAGGTACGGCTCGTTCACCGGCCCCGTCGTCGCCACGACGCCGTCCCGCAGCAGGTTGATCGCCCACGTCGCGCTTGCCGCATTGCGGATGGTCCGCAGCTCGAACGACGCGACGTGGTAGCCGACCGCGCCCGCGGCGAAGTCGAAGGCGTCTTCATACTTCCGCACCTGGTACCAGCCGACGTAGACGGCGACGTCTTCGACCGCCGCCGCGCCGTCCGGTGAACGCCGCATCACACCCGGCTCGTCGTCGTGCACCACCGGCAGCGTCGCCCGCGTCTCGAGCAAGGCCGCCAGGTCGCGGAGCTGCTGATCGAACGGCGCGTAGCCGTCCGGTTTGGCCGGGTTGACGCGGAGCCCGCGAGAGTCGATCACGATCGTCCCGGTCAGACCGACCTGCTCGACGACGGTCGACTCGACGATGAGGCTGCGGACCGCCTGCTCCGTCGGCCCGTCGAGGCGACTCGTCAGCATCGGCCGCGGCCGGCTCTTGTCGGCAAAGGCGGCATCGAGGCTCGGCTGACCACGAAGCGGATTCGGCTGCCACAACGCCAGCGTCGGCGTCTGCTTGCCCTCGTGCCAAAGCAGGGCGAGCTCGCTGTCGAAGGCCGCGTCTGTCTGCTTCTCCGTCAGCCGACGCTGGTGCGACGCCACGACCTGCGCGAGCAGGATCGACGGCCCGCGCCCCGCTTGCAGCCGCGCCTCCTGCCGGCTCTCAGCATCCAGCGGCCGCAGCATCGCCCGCTGCAGAGCCGTCTCGTCAGAGGCGGGCAGACCCAGAGCCGCCGGCCGTTGCAGGTCTTCGCGGATCACCTCGAACGTGCCCGCAAGCGCCGCCTGCTCCTCCGGCGACAGCTCCCGCGCTTTTGCCGTGATGGCCTTCTCGGCAATCTCGAGGCGTTGCAACTGCTTCTGCAGCGGCGTGCCGAACGGCAATCGCTCGGCCGCCGGGATCGGCACGCCGAGCAACGCAGCCGCGTTGGCCGCTTCCTCGACCGCCGGCCGAATCGCCTCGACCGCCTGCCGTGCCAGCGCGTCGACCTCCTGCCGCTCCAGCTTCTCCGCCGACGTCAGCTGCAGGGCATGCACCGCCAACGGCACCCCGTGGAACGTCACCAGGCACCGCACCTGCTCCGCCAGCCCACGCTCGCGTAGCGCCGCCCGCACCGGCACGAGCACTTTTTCCTCGAAGTCCGCCCGCGTAATCCGCTCGCCCCGCGGCAGGTCCAGCTCGATGATCCGCCCGTCCGGCACGTCCCGCGTCGATGCGTAGAACTCCGCCAGTTCTCGCCCGGCCGGCGTGTTCTTGTTGACGACGAGCGCCAAATGCTCCGCCCGCAACTCCGCCGCCGTCGCGTCGCTGCCGAGGAAGAGGCAAAGCAACACGACGCAGCGGGCCAGCATGCGCGACACTATCGGGCGTCGCGTCGGGATGCTTCGTAGACTGGACGAATGCAGGCGAAACTTCTCAAGTGGACGCTCGGCGGATTCGGCGTGGTCCTGCTCATTTTGCTCGTCGTCGGCTTCGTCCTTGTCCAACGACTCGACGGCATCGTCAAGTCGACCGTCGAAGACGAAGGAACCGCTCAGCTGTCCCTCGCGACCCAATTGGAAGCGGCCAGCGTCTCGCTCTTCGGCGGCTCGCTTTCGCTCGACGGACTGACCATCGCCAATCCCGACGGATATGCGGCCGAGCACCTCTTCGAGCTCGGCCAAGTTTCGGCCTCCGTCGGCTGGCGAGGTCTTCGGGACGATCCGGTACGCGTTGATCGGGTCGCAGTGCATTCGCCGCAGCTCGTCATCGAGCGTGGCGACGCCGAGGGATTGACGGATCAGTTTCGGCTGAACCTGCGAGAACTGATGTCGCGGCTGGCAACGGACGAGGAGGAAGCGGCCGACGAGGAGACGACGAAGCTGTTGATCGAGGAGGTTCTCGTGACGAACGCACGCGTCGTCATTCGGCCGAACGTGCCGGGCCTCGAGGCGGAGTACGGGCTGACGCTGCCGGACGTTTCGCTTCTCGAAGTCGGCACAGCGGACGAGGCGCAGAACGGGGCGGAGCTCGGACGCGTCGCCGTCGAGATCGCGATGGCGCTGGCTGCCGAGGCGGCACAGAACGAGTCGCTGCCGGCGGAAGTCCGGCAGCTGCTGCAGGGCGATCTGGCCAGCGTCGTCGCCGCTTACGGCGACAAGCTCGGCGACATGCTCTCGGAGGAGCTGTCGGCAGAGCTCGGCGGCGCCGTAGGCGACGCGATCCGCGATGCCGCCTCCGGCGATCTCGACAAGGCCGCCGAGGGGCTGCGGGATCAGGCGGGCGACGAGGCCAAGCGGCAGCTGCGCAAAGGTCTTGGCGGCCTGCTCGGTGATGATCCCGACGAGGCGCAGCCGGAGTGATTGACGCTAAAAGCCACGCTTCAGCACGACCGCCGCCGGCGTCTTCGCCAGGAGCGTGAGGTCGTGCACGACGCCCCAACGTTGCCCGCTGCGGCGGACGTACTGCAGGTCCATCCGCATCCAATCGTCAAAGAGCACCCGGCTTCGGCCGTGCACCTGCCAGATGCACGTCAGGCCCGGCGTCACGTCGAGCCGTCGCTGCTGCCAACCCTGACACGCGTCCGCCTCGTGGACCGGCAGCGGCCGCGGGCCGACCAGCGTCATCTCGCCGACCAGCACGTTCCACAACTGCGGCAGCTCGTCAAGACTCGTCTGCCGTAGCAATCGTCCGAAGCGTGTGACCCGCGGGTCGTGCCGCAACTTGAACGCCGGCCCGTCCTGCTCGCTCTCGGCCAGCAGCGCCTTCTGCCGTTCCTCGGCGTCGGTGTGCATCGTGCGGAACTTGGCGATCCAGAAGACGCGTCCGCCGCGGCCGGTCCGCTTCTGCCAGAAAAGTGCGGGACCGTCGCTGTCGAGGCGGATGATCACCGCCAGCAACGCCATCAGCGGCCCAACGACGACAAGACAGGAGATGGCCGTTGCAACGTCGAGGCTCCGCTTCCACACCGGCATCGAAAGGGCCGACTCCTGCCGTCGCGCGGGTCGATCCGGGCCGATGCGAGTCGCCGTCGACCCATCCTCTGACGACGACCGCTCGACCGGATCTGATGACGGATACACCGCAACGCTCCAGGTCGGCCGACGCTCTTCCCCGAACCGCCGCGCGATGTCGCGAGCGAACGCCTCGGCACCTTGGCGTGTCGTCTCCGGCATCAGCACGACAAGACACAGCCGCGTCGGTGCATCGTGCTCGTGGCAAAGCTCTCGCGGCGCGGGTCCGACCTCGTCCGTCTCCCTGCTCCGTCGGCAAAGCGTCTGCGCGAGATCCCGCAGCTCCGCCGGCCCGGTGGCAGCGAATACGACCGTCGCGAACTGCCGGCCGGACCGGTCGCTGAGCAGGCGGTCGCGGTGGATCCGCTGACGCACTTCACGCCGCGTGTGCAAGTCGAGCGGCTGCGATCGACGCGGCAAGACGAACGATTGAACGACCGTCCGCATCGCCCCGAAGCGGGATGGCAACGGTGGCGACTCGCCCGGCGGTACTGGAATGTTGATCTGTTTCAGCATCGTCTCTCTCGCAACGCGTCCCAACGCGGCCCCGCGGGTGCGGGACTCCCTGAGCTAGCAGCCCGCCGCCGACGCGGCGGCGGGCCGGGCCGCTCCTCCGGGCGGCCGTACATCCTCAACCTGCAATGCCTCCGCCGACAAACCAGCCGAGGCCGTCGTTTCTTATGCCCGCGAGGGCGTTATCAGAACGAGCTTCTCTCTCCCGTCGCTCGCCCCGCACAGGAACGCTAACGCACACTGCCTGCGTCGTGCCGAGAAACCGGCAGCCGTTTCCGCAAAAAGTCACGTTCCCGGTTCCGGTCGTAGTAGATTGACGCGGCATGCCGAACGTGCGACCTACACCACCGCCCACATATGGCCGATGTGCCGGCTGACCCATGTCCGCCGCCGGCTCGCCAACCTCTCTCGCCTGTCGCCTCTGCGGCGACACCGTTACCCGCAGCTTCGCCGACCTCGGCACGCACCCATTCTGCCAACGCCACGTCGAGCCCGGCAACTTCTACGAAGCGGAGAAGACGTACCCGCTGCACGCGTTCGTCTGCAATACGTGCAGACTTGTGCAATTGCCGAATGGTCCCGACCCGGCCGAGATCTTCGCCGACTACGCCTTCTTCAGCGGATTCAGCGAGACCTGGAAGCGGCACGTCGCCGACTACGCCGACGAGATGATCGAGCGGCTCGGCCTCGACGCAACGTCGCTCGCTGTCGAAGTCGCTAGCAACGACGGCACGCTGCTCAAGGCGTTCCAGTCGCGCGGCGTTCCAGTTTATGGCATCGAGCCGGCGGAGAACGTTGCCGATGCTGCGGTCGAAGCGGGCGTGCCGACTGACGCCTTCTTCCTCGGCCACGCCACCGCCGCCGCCTTCGTAAAACGACACGGGCCGGCCGACGTCGTCGCAGCAAACAATGTGCTGGCCCACGTCCCGGACCTCAACGACTTCGTTGCCGGTCTCGCGACGTTGCTCAAGCCGCAGGGCGTGCTGACCGTCGAGTTCCCGCACGTCCGCCGGCAGCTCGAGGAGAACCAGTTCGACACGATCTACCACGAGCACTGGAGCTACTTCTGGTTCTCGACCGCCAAGCTCGCCTTCGAGCGGCACGGCCTGCGTGTTTTCGACGTGAAGCTCACCGAGACGCACGGCGGCAGTGCCCGCTGTTACTGCTGCCGGGCCGATGCCGACCACCCAGAAACGCCGGCCGTCGCGGAACAGATGGCCCTTGACGCCGCCGCGGGTCGGGAGGACGTCGCGACCTACGACGGCTTCGCCGAAACCGTTCGCGAGACGAAGCGCAAGCTGCTCTGCTTCCTCATCGACGCCAAGCGACGCGGCAAGACCGTCGCCGCCTACGGCGCGCCCGGCAAGGGCAACACGCTGCTCAACTACTGCGGCATCGGCACGGACACGATCGACTTCACCGTCGACCGCAACCCGAAGAAGCAGGGCAACTTCCT
>CAYQCT010000091.1:0-5763 GCA_964416015.1 uncultured Tepidisphaerales bacterium | reverse complement strand
GGGCAGCCGCATCCCGATCCTCTCGCCCGACGCCGTCGCCGAACGACGGCCGGATTACCTGCTCATCCTGCCGTGGAACCTGCGTCATGAAATCGCAAACCAGATGGCCGGCATCCGCGCCTGGGGCGGGAAGTTCGTCGTGCCGATCCCGCAGGTCGAGGTCTTCTAGCCAGCCCACTCGATATGCAACTTACTGATCACATCACCTCGTCTAAGCAGGTCGTCGACGACGACCGCGAGTACATGCTCGCCCGGCTGCTCATCACGGGCGGGGCCGGCTTCCTCGGCTACTACCTGACGCACGCGGTCGCCGCCTGGAACGCGGTGGCGAAGAAGGCCGATCGCATCGACGTCACCGTCAGCGATAGCTACCTTCGCGGCACGCCGGACTGGCTGGGCGAGATGGAGTCGGCGGACGGCGTGAAGCTCCTGAAGTGGGACGTCCGCCACGAGATGCCCGCCGCCGTACGCGACGCCGGGCTCGACTGGGTCATCCACGCCGCCAGCATCGCTTCGCCGACGTTCTACCGCGCCCGGCCGATCGAGACGATCGACGCCAACATCGGCGGCCTTCGGCAAATGCTCGATCTCGCTCATAACCAAACGCCCTCGCCACGCGGCATTCTCTTCTACAGCAGCAGCGAGGTCTACGGCGATCCGGAGGTCGTCCCGACGCCCGAAACGTACCGCGGCCTCGTCAGCTGCACCGGGCCTCGCGCTTGCTACGACGAGGCCAAACGGTTCGGCGAGACGCTCTGCGTCGTCTACGCCCAGCACCTGGGCCTGCCGGTGAAGATCGCTCGCCCGTTTAACAACTACGGCCCCGGCCTGAAGCTGGACGACCGACGCGTTGTGAGCGATTTCGCTCGTAATGTCCTCGCCGGTGAAGACATCGTCATGCTCAGCGACGGCACCGCGACGCGGACGTTCTGCTACGTCGCCGACGCGATCATCGGGTACTACAAAGTGCTCGTCAACGGCGGCGACGGCGAGCCGTACAACATCGGCATCGAGACGCCGGAAGTCAGCATCGGCGACTTCGCCCGCGAGATGACCGCCGCCGGTCGCGAGCTGTTCGGCTACGACGGCAAGGTTGTCACCGCGCCGCCGCCCGATGCCGACTACTTGAAGGACAACCCGAACCGCCGCTGCCCGGTGATGACCAAGGCCCGCGAGCAGATCGGCTTCGACCCGCAGGTTGACCTCGCGACGGGCCTGCGCAAGACGCTCGCCTGGTACGCCGGCCACCCGGCGACGGATGAAGAGCGCGTGCCCGCCGCCCGCGCCGCCTGAGGAATCCGCCGATGTCGCTCCGCATCTCCATCGTCGGCACGGGTTACGTCGGCCTCGTCAGCGCCGCCTGCTACGCCGAGCACGGGCACGACGTGACCTGCGTCGACGTCGACCGCGAGAAGGTCGACGCGGTGAACACCGGCCAAAGCTTCCTGCACGAGCCGGGCCTCGAGAAGCTTTTGGCGAAGAACGTGCCGGGACGTCTGCGAGCGACGACGGATCTCGCGTCGGCTGTCGAGGCGAGCGACCTGACAATGGTCGCGGTGCCGACGCCCTTCGACGCGGCGGCGGGGCGGATCGACCTGACGATGGTCCTCGCCGCGGCAAAGCAGGTCGGCGAGGCGGCTCGATCAAAGAAGACTTACCACGCGGTGGTGCTCAAAAGTACGTGCGTCCCCGGGACGGCGACTAGCGCGTTCGCGGACGCGCTCGATCTCGTCGAAGGTGGCGTCGGGTCCTGCCCCGAATTTCTCAGCGAGGGCACCGCAGTCGAAGACTTCCTCCGGCCCGACCGGCTGGTGTACGGCGCGACGGACGAGCGGACGTTGGCGATGCTTCGCGACCTGCACGCGGGCTTCGGCGACGTGCCGCGGATCGAGACGACGCCGACGACGGCCGAGGCGATCAAATACGCGAGCAACGCGCTGCTCGCGACGTGCGTCAGCTTCGCCAACGAGATCGCAGACGCTTGCGAAGCAGTGGGCGAGGTCGACGCGATGGACGTCATGCGCGGCGTGCACCTTTCGCGCTACCTGACCCGCGACGGCACGACAGCGGGCCTTGCCTCCTTCTTGTTGCCCGGCTGTGGCTACGGCGGATCGTGCTTGCCGAAGGACGTCGCAGCGCTCGCCGGCTTTATGCGTGAACATGAGCATAAGCCGCGCGTGCTTGATGCCGTCGCGGCAACGAACGACGCGCGGGCCGAGGCGATCGTGCGACGGGTCGAGGAGAACGTGGGCGAGCTGACGGGACAGCGTGTGCTGATCCTGGGCACCGCCTTCAAGCCGGGCACGGCCGACCTGCGGCAGAGCCCGGCGGAGCCGATCATCGAGCTGCTTCGCGAGCATGGGGCGACGGTCGTCGCCCACGATCCCGCGGCGGGCGCGGCGACGAAGAAGCGGTTCGGCGACGACGTGGAGATCGCGGCGGATGCCGCCGCGGCATGTGCGGAGGCAGCGGCAGTTGTTCTCTGCACCGCGTGGCCGGAGTACGCGGGCGTGCCGAACTGGGTGAACCTGCTCAAGTCGCCGCCCGTGGTGGTCGACGGAAGGCGCATGCTGGCGGCGGATTCGGTTCCGCGCTACGCCGGCATCGGACTGAGGACGGAGATCGCATGAGCAAGCCGAAGCCACCCACCGCCAAGCCCGCACTCGAACCCGCGAGGACCGGCTACAAAGTCGTTCTCTTCTGCGGCGGACAGGGCCTGCGGCTGCGCGACTTCGATCATAAAATTCCGAAGCCGATGGTGCCCCTCGGCTACCGGCCGGTGCTCTGGCACATCATGCGTTGGTACGCCCACCAGGGCCACACCGACTTCATCCTCTGCCTCGGGCACGGGGCGGATGTCATCAAGAAGTACTTCCTCGAGTACGACGAGACGCTTACGAACGATTTCGTGCTTAAACCCGCCAGCGGCACCCGCCGCGGTCGACGGTCGGGGGACGCGACGACGCACCCGCGGGACCGGCTCAGCCTCGTCACCGACGACACGTCCCGCTGGTCGATCACGTTCGTTGATACGGGCACAAATGCGAATATCGGTCAGCGGCTTTCGGCCGTGCGGCCGTACTTGGAGGAGGACGAGTGGTTCCTGGCCAACTACGCCGACGGCCTGACGAACGCGTCGCTCGATCAAATGATCGGACATGCGCATAAACACTACGCAGCCAGCAAGACGCCGGCGAGCTTCCTGCGAGTCCGGCCGAGCCAATCGTTCCATTGCGTCGAGGCCAACGAAGGCGGGAGCGTGACGGGGCTGCGGACCGTCACCGACTGCGACGTCTGGATCAACGCCGGCTACTTCGTCCTGCACCGCGACGTCTTCGACGTCCTCGGCCCGGGCGAAGAATTGGTCGGTCCCGCATTCGATCGGCTCATCGAACAGAAGCGGCTCACGAGCTGGCGACACGACGACTTCTTCGCGGCGATGGACACGTTCAAAGAACAGCAGCAGCTGTCGAACATGGTGCAGAGCGGCGACGCGCCGTGGATGATCTGGCAGGACAAGAAGCAGGAAGATCGCGACGCGGCGTTGCTCCGGATGATGAAGCAACCGACGCCGGCTGTGCGACGGGCAGGGTGAATCATGATCGACCTGACCGACCTATCCCGCGTGCAGAGCATCTTGTGCGTCGGAGCACACTCCGACGACATCGAGATCGGCTGCGGCGCGACGATGCTGCGACTGCTGCGAGAAGCGCCCGACGCTCGCGTGACTTGGGCCGTCTTCTGCGGTGATGAACGCAGGCAGGCGGAGGCGCGGGAGGCGGCGCGGGAAATGATCGGAAACAATCGTAAAGCCGACGTTCACTGCTTCGGCATGAAGGACGCACACTTGCCCGGCGATTGGCTCGGGACGAAGGCGGCGTTCAGCCGACTCCGGGATGCCGAGCCCGACGTCGTCTTCTGCCATCGGCCCGATGACGCGCACCAGGATCATCGCCTTCTCGGCGAGCTGGCAGGGCAGACGTTCCGCGACCATTTGGTGCTCGGCTACGAGATCCCTAAGTACGACGGCGACCTCGGCAGTCCCAATTTCTTCGCCTACACGAGCCAAGAGGATCTCGATCGGAAATGTGCAGTCCTGAACATATTCCGAAGCCAATGTAACAAGCACTGGTTCGACGAAGAGACCTTCCGTGGTCTCGCTCGCTTGCGCGGACTCGAGTGTGCATCACCAACCGGATACGCCGAGGGGTTCTACTGCAGAAAGTTGGCGATATGATCGATACTGCGCATCAACGTGTGCTCCTGGTCGCGTATGGCTGCGAGCCAAATCGTGGCAGCGAGGCAGGCATCGGATGGGCGGCGGCGACGGAGTCGGCGCGGGAGCGGCCGACATGGATCCTGGTGCACCCAGCACATCGCGGGCCACTCTGCGAGGGCGTTGCAGCGTGGAACGCGCAGCCGAACGTGCAGCCTTTGACTCCTGTTTATGTTGACGTTCCGGGTCGCATGGCGAAGTGGGAAGGCGGCGGGGCATCGCTGTTCAACCTGTACTACTACGCCTGGTGTCGCGAGGCGGCGCGGGTCGCGCGGCGGCTGCATGAGGAGGTCGATTTTGCCGTAGCGCAGCACGTGTCGCTGACACGCTGGTGGATGCCGACGCCGGCCGCGACTTTGACAGCAGAGGGCGTGCCCGTCTTGTGGGGCCCGCTCGGTGCGGGCGAGACGGTGCCGCGGCCGTACCGCCGGGGCATCGGCTGGCGCGGCCGGATGAAGGAGGCGGCGCGGATCGCGGCAAGGGCGACGTTCAACTTCGACCCGGCGTTGCGTCGCTGCGCCCGGAGCGTCGTCGGCATCGCGGAGCCGGACGAGACGGTGCGTCGCCTGCGGTCGCTCGGCGTGCGGCACATCGAGCGGGCGTTCTCGCTGCCGTGCGATCTCGAGGTGATGCAGAACGTGAAGCCGGTGCCGAAACCGGACGGCGTCTTCCGCGTCGTCAGCGGTGGCGGACTCACGTACTGGAAGCGGCACGACCTTGTGTTGCGGGCGTTCGCACAGAGCTTCCGTGGCGACATGAGCTGCGAGTACGTGCACTCCTGCGACGGCCACTTCCGGCCGGTGCTGGAGAAGCTGTCGCGAAGTCTCGGCGTCGAACGGCAGGTCCGTTACCTCGGAGACATTCCGCACACGGAGACGCTTCGGTGGGTCGCGTCGGCTGACGTCTACATGCTGACGGCGATGCGGGACACGAGCGGGCACCTGTTCGAGGCGATGAGCGCTGGCGTGCCGTGCATTGTGGCGGATCATTTGTCGCCGCGGACGATCGTGAGCGCGGCCGGCATTCGCGTGCCGGTGCCGGGCGGGCCGACGAGATTCGTGAAGGCGGCGGCGGCGGAGCTGGTTCGGCTTCGCGAGGACCCGGCGGCGCGGCAGGCACTGGGCGAGGCGGCGCGGGCACGGGCTGGAACGATGTCGCGGCAGGCGTGGGGCGATCGGTTGCGGTCGTTGCAGGCCGACGCGATTGCGGGTCGGCTGAAGTCAAGCGAGCAGCAGGCTGCCGAACGCGAGCGTCGCGGTCAGGGCCGAGACGGCGGTCAGGTCCACGGCCAGCTCCCAAGCGAGCGGGTACGGCCTCGGCAGGCCCAGGCGGCGTAGCGACGAGCGGATTTGGCGTGGCATTGCCGCATGCATCGGTGGCAACCAATGCGATGCGGCAGCGTTCGGAACCTCACGCGGCGTTATCGGCGGGGCAGCTTTCCTAGGAGCCGTGTGAACCTCCGGTCGTAGCAGCGGCGGCTCGCCGCT
>CAYQCT010000090.1:0-14209 GCA_964416015.1 uncultured Tepidisphaerales bacterium | reverse complement strand
TCACGCTCAGGGCTCGCATGGAAGAAGCGCACGGTCCTTTCAGGATCCCTATTGGACAACTGCTGCAGGCTACCGCCCCAGGACCCTAGAGACGAAGGTCTGCCGCTCGTAGGAGGGTTGCCCCTCTTGTATCCAAAGAAACACGCCCGGCCGACCGGCCGGGCGTGCAAATTTGTGGACCGAGCTATAGGTGAACTCAGTACTTGACCGAGCAGCCGTACGGCTTCGTCTCGGCGGGAGAGACCGTCTCACCTGCGCGGACGGCCTCGATCGCCTTCATGACGTAGTTCTCGGCACCGGCGATATCTTCGGTGTTCGTCGACTTCTTCGAGTCGATGGCGCCGGCGTAGACCAGCTTGCCTTCGGTGTCGATCACGTACATGTGCGGCGTAGTCTTGGCGCCGTACATCTTGCCGACCGTGCCGTCGCTGTCGTCGAGGAGCGGACGCTCGATGCCCCACTCTTCGCTGATGGCTTTGTTCTCTTCAACGTTGCTGAAGTTGCTCGAGTCGATGGCAAGCCAGACGACGTCGTCGCCGGCTTCGCTGGCGAACTGGTTCATGTGGCCCTCTTTGTAGAACTTCACGACGAAGGGGCACTGGTCGTTGAACTGCTCGAGCACGACGATCTTGCCGCGGTGGTCGGCGAGGCTGACCGGATTGCCGTCCTGGTCCATGAGGGTGAAGTCGGGGGCCATCTGGCCGACGGCGGCCTTGGCGGCGTGCTTCTCGCCGGCGTCGGCGGCGTTGATGCCGACGAAGAGCGAGGCCAGGAAAGCGAAGCCGGCGGTGATGCCGATCGCGACGGCGGCGGTGGTGCGGCGGTCGTTGCGGGTCATGAGCGTCTCCGAAAAAGAAGGAGGAAACCGGATCGTCCAGTGCCAAGCCACGCGGCCGGGCGGAACGGGAGAGGATAGGTCTGCGAAAAGCTGCTGCGGCTGCGAGAAGGAATTAGCGGGCGCCTTCCATCCAGCCGGTGATCGTGATGCTCGCACCCATGCGGCGGCCGTCGGCCGTCGTCCACGCGACGACGGCCGGGAAGTCGCGGTACTGCGCGTTGCCCAGGCGGCGAAGGCGAAGGGGCAGGGCGTACTGGTTGGTGCCGGGCGGATTCTCGACCACGTCGCCCGGCGTCGCCTCGAGATTCTTCGGCGGTAGCGGGAACAGCTCGACGTCGGTCGCGCCTTCCGGCAGCGTCGCGATGACCCGCGTCGGCTCGGCCGCCAGAATGTCGGCCCCGGCCTCGCGGCCCCCCCGCTGGTCCATCGGCAGACGGCCACGTGCAGCGAGCAGCGTATTCGTCGCCTCGACGTCTATCTCCGCCTCGGCCGCGATCGGCAGCGTCAGACGGGCCGTCGCGGACTCTGGAATGCAAACGTTCGGGTCGCAAACGAGATAGTCCGTCGCCAGCTCGATGGTCAGCTCGCTGCCCGGCGTCGCGTTGGCGGGCACGGTGAGCGTGGCGGGGAAGATGATCGTCTCCTTGTACCCATACGCCGTCAGCCCGCCGCCTTGGAACGAAACGGGCACGGGGAATTGCGGCTCGCTCGCCTCGACCCCCTCCGGCAGGGTCCAGGCGAAGCTCGGGGCGGTGCCGGCGTCGCCGGGGTTCTTCCAATAGATGTGCCACGTCGGCTTCATCGTGAAGCGGACCCCGATCCGCACCTCATCGCCGGGCGCGGCTTTCATGTGGTCGATGACGAGATCCACCTGAGCCTTCTTGTCCGACGCGAAGGGCGACGCGGCCGCCGATCCGGCGAACGCTACCGCGAGGAGGCTGATCAGGAAGGCCTTGGCCACGCGACGAACGTACCGCCGGCGAATGAATGGCGGAACGGGCAAACGCGCGGCGGATCGGTGAGCGTCGGGTTAAATCGCCCGGCGTGCAACCCGTTTCGGCTTGGCATCTGTTCGGGTGCGACGTAGGGTTCTTCCAACCGAGCAGACGCGATGTCCACAGCCGCGCCAACAACCCCAGACGCCGCCGCGCCCGTTCTTGCCGGAGGGCTTGCGGCGAGCGTTCTCGTCCTGAACCGGCATTACCAAGCGGTCCGCGTCGTTAACGTCCGGCGTGCATTTGCGATGCTCTGCAAGGAGCTGGCGGAGGTCATTCACATCCGCACCAAGGCCGACGGGACGGTCGGGCAGTGGGAGAATCTCGACTTCGCCAGTTGGGCGGAGCTGAGCGAGCTGCACGCGGAGTTCGAGCCGGAAGAGTACGACTGGGTCTCGACCGTGCGTGTGCCGATCGCCGTGCCGCGGATTATCCGGCTGCTCGGCTACGACCGGTTGCCGCGGCAGGAGGTGAAGTTCAACCGGCGCAACATCTTCGCCCGCGACGGCAACTGCTGCCAGTACTGCGGTCGGCGGTTCGGCACGAGCGAGCTGAGCCTCGACCACGTCATTCCGCGTAGCCAGCAGGGCCCGACGACGTGGCAGAACATCGCGACCTGCTGTATCGCCTGCAACGTCAAGAAGGGCGGTCGGACGCCGGCGCAGGCGAACATGAAGCTGCTCAGCCAGCCGGGCAAGCCCAAACGCTCGCCAACGGTCAACATCCGCCTCGGCGACGACCGGTACGCGTCGTGGAAGCAGTTCCTCGACGAGGCGTATTGGACGGTCGAGCTTAAGTAGACGCCGACTTCTCCAGCTTGTCGAGCCGTTGCCGGAGCGAGCGGACTTCGGCGAGCAGGTCGGGCAGTCGGCGGCTGGCGGCTTGTTCGCGGAGGTAGTCGCGTTGCGGACGGGCTGGTGCGCCCAGCACGCTGGTGCCGTCGGGTACGTCGGCGTGGACGCCGGTGAATCCGCCGACGCGAGCGCCGGTGCCGATGTGGATGTGGTCCTTCAAACCAGCCCCGCCGGCAATGATGACGCCGTCGCCGAGCGTGGTGCTGCCGGCGATGCCGACGTTGGCGCAGACGATGCACGCCCGGCCGATGCGGACGTTGTGGGCGATCTGCACGAGATTGTCGATCTTCGTGCCTGCGCCGATCTCGGTGTTGGAGAACTTGCCGCGGTCGATGGTCGTGCCGGCACCGATCTCGACGTCGTTTCCGACGACGAGGCCGCCGACGTGGGGGAGCTTGCGATGAGCGCGGCCGTCGAACTTGTACCCGAAGCCGTCGGTGCCGAGGGCGACGTTGGCGTGGACGACGACGCCGTTGCCGAGGCGGGTCCGTTCGCGGATCACGACGCCGGGGAAGAGCTCGCAGTGGTCGCCGACGGTGACGTGGCCGAAAACGTGGCAGCCGGCGTGCAGGACGCAGCCGGCACCGATCGTCGCGTGCTCGCCGATGAAGACGTTGGGCCCGACGCGACATTCGGCGCCGAGCGTCGCGGATGCAGCGACGTGTGCCGCCGGATCGACACCGACCTCCGGCCGCGGCACGGGTGGATCGAAGAGCGACAGCACCTGGTAGATCGCCACGTCCGGCCGATCCACGACCAGCAACGATCGGCCCGCGACCGCGTCGGCGAGCTCGGGCGAGACGAGCAACGCACCTGCCTTCGTCGCCTCGGCCTCCTGCCGATAGCGGGCGTCGCCGAAGAAGCTCAGCTCCCGCGGCCCGGCTTCGGCGAGGGTGTTGATGCCGTCGATCTCGAGGTCCGCCGTCGGCGGCGTGACGTCGAGAAGGGCGGCGATGTCGCGGAGCGTGTGGGTCGCCACTTGCAAAGCCTAGGGATCGGCGGGACGAGCACGTAACGTGATGTCGTGTTCGTCCCGGATCGACCCGCACTCGTCGGCATGGTGCACCTCGCGGCACTGCCCGCTTCGCCGCGATACGGCGGGTCGATGCGCGACGTGCTCGAGGCCGCGCGTCGAGACGCGGCGGCGTTGGCCGAGGGCGGTTGCGACGCGGTGATGGTGGAGAACTTCTTCGATGTTCCGTTCTATAAGTCGCACGTCCCGCCGGCGACGGTCGCGGCAATGACGGTCGCGGTCGCGGCGGTCGTAGAAGAAGTCGGCGAGCTGCCGGTTGGCGTGAACGTGCTACGAAACGACGGCCGAAGTGCGTTGGCAATCGCCGCGGCGACGGGGGCGAGCTTCGTTCGCATCAACGTCCTCTGCGGGGCCCGGCTGACGGATCAGGGCATCATCGAGGGGGAGGCGGCGGATGTGGCGCGGGACCGGGCGAGGCTGGCACCAACCGTGCGGGTGCTGGCCGACGTGGATGTCAAACACAGCGTCGCCCTCGCCGAGCGGCCGTTGGCGGAGGAAGTTGCGGACACTGTAAGGCGCGGTGGGGCGGACGGCCTCGTCGTCACCGGCGGCGGGACGGGCCTGCCGACGGATCTGGATCACGCGCGACGCGTTGCCGAACTGGCGGCCGATTCCTCCGTCTTCGTCGGCAGCGGGGTCGATCCGGAATCGGCGGCGGCATTGCGGGACGTCATCGCCGGCTTCATCGTCGGTTCGTGGCTGAAGCGGGAAGGACGGGTCGATGCGCCCGTCGATGTCGGACGCGTCCGTCGGCTGGCGGACGTGCTGCGGTAGCGTCACGCCCAGCGGTCGCGGAAGATCTTCAGCTGTCGCCAGTCGTCTTCGAGGTACAACCCCGGGCACGTCTCGCAGTGCGGACAGATGTCGTTGAAGAATTCCTCGGCGTCTTCGGCGATCTCGTCTTCCGTCTGGCCCAGGTTCAGCCGCGTTTCATAGCATTCGTCCTGCTCCGCGGCCCGCCGCAACGCCTCGCGGCCGGCGTGTTTGCGGACGTGGTCGGCGAGCTTCTTGAACCAGGCTCGCGTCACCTCATCCGCGTGCTCCGGCGGGCGGCAGTGCCGCTTGAGGGCGTGGCGGAACATCTTGACGACGTGCGGCCAATCGGCGTCCGGATCCGCCAGGGCGAGCGTGAGATACTGCCCGACCTTCGCCGCCTCGTGCGTGAGGTCGTCGCCGCGGTCGGTCGCTTCCTTGGCAGCCTTCAGGTAGAGCTTTTCCGGCAGGCCGACACGAGGCATCCGCGGGACGACCGGCCCCGGCTGGGCGGGCCGATACGTCACCGCGCGGACGGTGTCTTCCGGCAGCGACGCGTGGACGTGCGTCTCGCCGGACGGGTCGGGCACGGGAGGCTGGACCGAGGCGGAGTGGGGCGAGGTGATGGGCATGGCGACTCTCCGGTTGATGTCGGAACGCAACGTGTGCGAACGCGACGCGAGACGTATCGGCACGCGGGCCGGGGCGGCTCGCACGTGCGAGCAGAGTTCCTCGGCGGGCGGGCAGAGCGGCGGGCTCTGCCGGGCGACCTGTCAATGCGGCCGAACGGCCGGACGCAGCGTCGTCTGTCATCGCAAAACCTACCGTTTTGTCGCACGGTTGGCAAGGCACATCTCGGGAACATTCGCGAGGTTGCGGAGCAGGAACGTCCGGAAAATGTGGCAGGTGGTTGATTCGACGCCTGCGAAGGTCGATAAGATGTCGGGTCCGCCGCTTCGCCGGCACGACGATTGCCAAGGGTGGCGGGTCGGAGCCATCGCTACGACGGGCAGCTTTCGGAGCCAGGATTTGGTCCTGCCGAACGCCGCCGCCAGTGGTGCCTTCTGGAGTCGGGAGGCGCCGATAGAACCGGCTGAGATAGAGATGAGCGTGCGTAGCCGGCGCACGAGGTTCGGGCTCCGTCGCGTGCGGGAGCCGAACGCGACGGGAGATTCGCACGCGGTATTACCTTCTTTGTAGATCCTTTGTCGCGTGAAGCTTCGACCGCCGGCCGCTCGGCCGCGTCGGAGGGACGCCGCATCCCGAACACCGCATGTCGCCAGCTCCAGTCTCCCCGCCCGCCCGGCCGAATCGGCCGACCCGCTTGACGAATCGTGTCGCGCCCGCCGTCACGCTCGACCGTGACCGCCGACGCGACCGCCGCGGCCCGGTCCGCCGGGCAGCGAAGGTCGAAGTCGTCTCCGGCCTCGCCCGCGGCGAGTCGTACGACGTCACCATCCGCGACGCCAGCCTCAGCGGCAGTGCGTTCTACCTCCGCGAAGCCCTGCCTGTCGGCACCGGTGTCCGCGTCGTGGAACTCGTCGACGACCGCCCGCACCGCACCTTCGAAGGCGAAATCACCCGCGCTCGCCCGATCACCAACGGCCGGCACGAGATGAGCGTCCGCTACACACATCGTGTGGACGTGCCGGAGCTGGTCAAGACGCTCGGCTGAGCTGCGACTTCACGCCGCGCGCGTCGCGGCGACGTCGCGGTGGAGTTGCTCGACGAGTGCGTCCGGCCCGTCGTACCGCGCCTGGGGACGAAGCCAGCGGGTGAAGGCGACAGCAATGTCGCGGCCGTAGAGGTCCTCGTCGAAGTCGAGCAGGTGGGCTTCGATCGTCCGCCGCCGGTCGTTGAAGGTCGGGTTCGTACCTACGCTGATCGCCGCGGGCTTGTCGACGCCGTCGATCGTGACGTGGCCCGCGTAGACGCCATCGACGGGGACGCAAAAGGCGGCGTCGTGGCGCAGGTTGGCCGTCGGGAAGCCGAGCGTGCGACCCCGCTGGTGCCCCTTTTCCACAATGCCCGGCACCGCGTGCGGCCGACCCAGGACGGCGGCGGCTTCCTGCAGGCGGCCGTGCGAGATCAGCCAACGCGTCAGCGAGCTGCTCGCCGGCACCACGTGCAACGTCGGCAGTCGAACCATCGCCGGCTCGACCAGCTCGACCCGCGTCGGCGTCGCCTCGGTCCACTGCTGCAACGCCGCGACGACACCGGCCGCGCCTTGGCCGAAGCGGAAGTCGTGGCCTTCGATCCAGAGCGACGGCGCGACATCTGCCATGATGCGGTCGAAGAACGCCCGGGCTGACAAAGCCAACACCTCGTCGACCGGCGGCAGCTCGACCAGATGCGTCACGCCCGCCGCCGCCAACAGCTCGCGTCGCCGCTCCGCACTCGCCAGCCGCGGCGGGGCGAGCTCCGGCCGCAGGCGCGTGACCGGGTGCGGCTCGAACGTGACGACGCAGCGTGCCGAGGCACCGTGGAGGCGTTCGACGATCGCGAGGTGGCCGACGTGGATGCCGTCGAAGTTGCCGACGGTCAGGGCCGCCCCGTCGGGCACGGCGGCGAGCTCGGCGAGGCCTTGGAGGACGTGCATCTTGCGTCGGTCGGGTTCGTGGCGGTGAAGTGGGCGCGGTCCGATAGCTGCGGATTGCCAAAGGATTCTGGGACGTTCCGCCGCCCGCCGGGGCCGGATGGCGCATCTTCGCAGGATGCGGGACCCTACGAGCAACGGCGGCGCGCGGCATCGGCCGACGTGCGTGGCGTGCGGCGCGATGCCGGACGGCGAGTTCTTCGTTCTGCCCGACGTGCCGACGCAGGAAGGCCGCATCTACAGCAGCCGACGGGCGGCGGTCGCGGCATCTCGTGGCACCATCGCCTACGCCGCATGCGACGCCTGCGGCCACGTCTGGAACCGGGCCTTCAACCGCGACGCGTTGACCTTCGACGCGGCGTACGACATCAACCTTGCCAGCTCGCCGGCCTACCGCTCGTACCTGAATGATGAAGCCGCGCGACTCGCCGGACGATGCGACCTGACTGAAGACGCGACGGTCCTCGAGATCGGCTGCGGCAAGGGCGATTTCCTGCACGCGTTGCACGCGGCCTCGCGTTGCCGTGGAATCGGCTTTGATCCGACGTATCTCAATGATGATCGGCAGGGCGGCGACGCACTTCGTTTCGTCCGCGGCCTGTTCACGGCCGAAGCCGCGGCGGCGTTGCCGGCGGTGAACCTGATCGTGCTGCGGAGTGTGCTGCAGTACTTCGGCGAACCGGCCGACCTGCTGCGCCTGCTTCGCGACCGCCGCACGCCGGGCGGTGAAGGCGTGCCGTTGTACCTCGAAGTGCCGCACGGCGGACACTTGCTCGACGGGCCGTGCGTGTGGAACGCGGTCTACGAGCACGCCAACTGGTACACGCCGCCATCGCTGGATCGGCTGCTGCGGAGCGTCGGCTACGAGCCGACCCGCCTGGAGGCCGCGTTCGGCGACGGGCAGAATCTGGTCGTCGATGCGGAGCCCGTGACATCGCAGCCGGAGGCGGGAGCGGACGCGGCGACGGTGGCGGCGGTCGTCGCATTGACTGGCGAATTTGCCGAAGCACATCGGACGATGAGCGCGATGTGGTCGCTGCGTCTCGACAACTGGTTTGCCGGCGGCCGACGCGTTGCACTTTGGGGTTGCGGAGCGCGGGCGATTCACCTTCTGACCCACTGCGACGCCTCGGCCGATCGGATCGGCTGCTGCGTCGACATCAATCCGAGTCGACAGGGCATGTTCCTGCCGGTGACGGGGCATTCGGTCTCGCCGCCGGACGTGCTGCGGGATTACGAGCCGGACGTGGTGATCGTGAGCAACGCGAGCTACGCCGCAGAAATCGAGGCCGATCTCCGCGAGATGGGCCTGCACGACGTCGAGATCGAACGGCTCGAGTCGGCTCTGGACGCGGTGGCTGTGTAACAACGCATGCAGAACTTGCCAAACCAGGTCCCGAACATATGGTCTTCCCATGGGAATCGGGGACATCTTCAAGTCACTGGATGGGGACAAGCTCGCGGACGACCTGCGTCAGGAGCTGGGCAAGACGGCCGGCTTCGACTCGCTGGACCAGCAGGCGTGGCTGCATCTGCAGCGTTCCGCCTCGGCCACGGCACGGCCGTTCAACGAGCTGTTTGCTGAGTATGGGCTCAGCCAGCCGCAGTACAACATTCTCCGCATCGCCGCCGGCCACGGGCCTGGGGGCGTGCCGTTGTCGCAGGTGCGGGACGAACTCATCAGCCACGGCCACGACGTGACGCGGCTCGTCCGCGCGTTGCACCGCCGCAAGCTCGTCCGGCCTGAAAGGAGCAAGAACGACCGCCGCGTGGTCCTGATCCATCTTGTCGAGGCCGGTGCGGATCTTCTGACGCGGCTCCGTCCGCACGTCGACGCGTTGCACTGTCAGACGCTGGGCCACATGGCGGACGAGGAGAAGCTGCTTCTGTGCTACCTGCTCCGCAAGGCGAGGCAGCCGGCGACGTCCCAATAGATCGGGATCGGCGGATCGGATTGGGTGGAGCTTGCCGGGGTGGGGGTCCGATTGGTACGGTGCAGGTCCTCGCGGCGACACATGGAGGTGTCACGAGCCCGCTACTCCTCGACCGGAGGTAGGCCAAGGATGGTCGACCGCAGCTTCTTCGTTATGACGTCCGCCTTTCGATGCCACATCCGCCGCGTTGGCACGCTCGCCGCGTGCCTGTTGCTGGCGGCGGGTTGTGCGTCGGAAAGCCGGTACTCCAGCGGCTTCATCGAGCCCGAGCATCCGCCCGCGGCCAAGGTGGCGCAGCCGCCTGCCAAGCCCGTGACGGCGGCCATTCCTGATCCCGTGCTGCCGCCCTCGCCCGGCGTCGTCACGCCACCCCAAACCGGGCCGCGGGCCAACACGCTGCGTGTGCCGCGGAGCTGGATCCCGGTCGTCCGGCCGCGGCCGTGGCGGTACATCGTCATTCACCACTCCGCCACCGACACCGGCGGCGGCCGACACTTCGACCGCATGCACCGCGGCAAAGGCTGGGACGAACTCGGGTATCACTTCGTCATCGGCAACGGCAGCGACACCACCGACGGCGCCGTCGAGGTCGGCCCACGCTGGCTCAAGCAAAAGCACGGCGCCCACGCCAAGAGCGCCGACAACCGCTTCAACGAAGTCGGCGTCGGCATCTGCCTCGTCGGCGACTTCGACGTGAGCCCGCCGAGTCCGAAGCAGCTTCGCAGCCTGTCGGTCCTGATCGCCCACCTCATGCGGCAGTACGACATCCCGCCCGGCCGCGTCATCGGCCACCGCGATACCAGCGCCACCGCCTGCCCAGGCCACCAGCTCGCGGCGCAGCTTCCCCGCGTCCGCCGCACCGCCGCCCGCGTCGCCGGAATCCTGCCGCCGGGGTCGAGCCACGCCGACCTTCGGTAGCGACGCGGTTGCCCCGGCCGGACCCGGCGCTAGACTGTTCGCCCGCGTCAGAGACTGTCGCGGGACGTCACGGGATGTAGCTCAGCTTGGTAGAGCGCTGTGTTCGGGACGCAGAGGTCGCAGGTTCAAATCCTGTCATCCCGACTGCCGGAATCTTCGGCAAGTCGACCCCAACCGTGAGGCTCGTACGCTCCGCCCGTGCGGACGCGTGGCACCTTTGTCGCTGAAGTTGTTCGAAATCAGCCGATGTGCCGGGAGCACAATCGTCTGACGCTTCGCGTGCCCGGCCTGCCGGCGAGTCGGCCAGGGCAGTTCGTGCAGGTCAAGTGCCGCGACGTCGATGCCGCGCCCGTCGGGGCCGTCGAGGAGGTCGTACGTGAGTGGCGGCCGGGCGAGCAGATCGTGACGGACCACCGCGACTTGCTCGAGCCGACGCCGATCCTGCGGAGGCCGTTCAGCATCGCCGGGCGACGCGGGGAGGAGCTGGACCTGATCAACCGCGACATTGGTCCGGGCACGGCTTGGCTGGCAAAGCTGCGGGAGGGCGAGCAGGTCGACCTGATCGGCCCGCTCGGCGTCGGCTTTGAAACGCCGCCGCCGGGCGGCATCGCCTTGCTCGTCGGTGGCGGCGTCGGGATTCCGCCGATGATCTACCTCGCCCAACGCCTCGCCGAGCTGAATCAGGACGCCGACGACGAGTCGCGTCGCAAGGCCGTCGCCTTTGCCGGTGCGATGCAGCTGGACCTGCTGAGCCTGACGATCACCGACGGTTCCCTGCCGCCGCCGCCGGGCCGGACGTCGCAGAGCATGGCTGGCCTGTACAACGTGGCCGAGTTCGCCGATTACGGCTTTGCCACGATCGTCAGCACCGACGACGGCAGCTACGGCTGGCACGGCCGCGTGACCGAGCCGTTGGCGAAGTATCTGGACGCCTGGTTCGACGACTCCTGGGAGGTTGGCAGCCGCCGGCCGACGATCTACTGCTGCGGCCCGGAGCCGATGATGAAGGCCACAGCCGCCGTCGCCGCCGAGCGTGGCGTGCCGTGCCAGGTCGCCGTCGAACGCGCGATGGCGTGCGGCATGGGCACGTGTCAGTCCTGCGTGATCCGCCAGAAGGACGCCGATACCGAAGCCGGCTGGCGGTACCGATTGGCATGTACGGACGGGCCGGTCTTCGATGCGGCGACGTTGCTGTGGTGAGTCAGGCAGAATCCGCCGGGATCGGAAAGCTCACGAACGTCGGATCGCCTCAACGGCCCGCCGATTCGCCTCGTCGCTGAAGGCGGCGTCGGCGGGAAAGACGAGGCCGTCGAGGACGCGACTGATGATCCGCGACTGCGCCCGGCACGCCGCCCGCAGGCGGAAGGTGCCGGTGGCAGTGTCCAGCTCGTGCTGCTCGATCAGCTTCTGCTCCGGGTCGACGATCAGGTACTCCCGAACACCGGCGGCGGCGTAGGTCTCGTACTTAATGCCACGATCGTTCTCCGCCGTCGACTCGCTCAGGATCTCGACGATCAGCTCCGGGACCGGGAAGATCGTCGTGTCGTCGGCAAATGTGTCGCTGACGGACTTCGGCCAGAAGTTCAGGTCGGGGATGTAGTCGTCCCGGGGGAAACGGACGAGCTTGTTGCCTTCGACCGCCCCGAGAAGGCGGATGTCGACGAAGCCTTCGAGCAGCTTCTCAAGCCGTTTCTCCGTTCGTCCGTGACCCCAGCGCTCGGGCGAGTGCACCACAACCTCACCTCGAATGAACTCGGCATAGGTCCGGTCGTCCAGCCAGTTCACGAACTCCGCCCGCCGCTCCGCCTCGTCGGCGATGGCTTCCTGCAACTCACCCATCACCGTCGGCAGGTCGCGGCGTCGCATCAGCTCCTGCACGATCGCACTCATGGCTTAATTGTATCACGCAACAGCCAAACCGGCGGCCGGATTACCGCTCGAACCACCGCATCGTCATCCCGCCCCAGACGCGGCGGCTGACTTCGCCCGGACCGAGATCCACACGATCATCGGCCGCGTCGTGGCGGACGAGGACGACGCCGCCGGGGTTGATCGTGCTCCGCCACGCAGCAATTAGCCGGGCCACGTCCGCTGGCCGCTGACGCAGGTGGACGTAGGGCGGATCCAGGAACGCCACGTCGACCGCCGGCACGTCGCACATGCGGTAGATGTCGCCCGTCTCGATCTTGCAACGCTCGGCCACGCCGACCGCGTCGATGTTCCGTCGCAGCCGCTCCAGCGCCGGCCGATGGCGTTCGTAGAAGACGCACGACGTCGCCCCGCGGCTGAGCGACTCGAGGCCCATGCTGCCCGTGCCGGCGAAGACGTCGGCGACGGACGCTTCGTCGAGCCGCGGGGCGAGCACGTCGAACAGCGACTGCTTGGCCCGGTCCGTAATCGGCCGCGTCGCCGCATCCGCCGGCGGCAACAACCGGCGGCCGCGGAACTCGCCGGCGATGATCCGCACGCACCATCGTAGAGCCGCCGCCGATGCGCAATCTCCTCGCAAGCCGATACATTGCCCAGTTATGCCAGGATGTACCACGGGCGACGACGTCACACCGCTCTGCAGCAAGTGTGCCGCCTTGTGCTGTCGGCAAGTCGCGTTGCCGCTGGACAATCCGGAGACGGCCGAGGACTACGACAACATCCGCTGGTACCTCATGCACGAAGGCGTCCACATCTTCGTCGAGGACGAGCAGTGGTATCTCGCCTTCGCCAGCAAGTGCAAACACCTGCAGCCGGACAACCGCTGCGGCATCTACGAGACGCGGCCGCGGATCTGCCGGACGTACACGACCGACAACTGCGAGTGGCACGGCGGCGAGTACGACTACGACCACCTCTTCACCAGCGCCGACCAGCTCCGCCGACACGCGGACCAAGTGCTGGGCAAGCCGTTGATCAAGGGTGAACGCAAGCGGCAGCGGAAACGGGACGCCGACCGGCCCGCGGTGTCGCTGCCGCTCGCTTAGAACATCGTGAAGCCTCTCGCCGACCAGCCCGCACAGATCGGCCGCTTCGGCGTGCGGTCGGAGATGGCCGTCGACGAACCGGGTGTGCGGGCGTTCCTTGCCGAAGCGGACGGGCGGCGGGTGGTCGTACGCGTGCTCGATCCGGCCCTGACGAACGACGCCTCGGCGAAGCGACGATTCGCAGCGGCAGGCCTGCTGCACGGCGAACTGGCCGAGGCGTCGCCGCGGTGGGCGCCGGTGCTCGAGACGGGCCAACTCGCGTGGGAAGACGGGCCGGCGGTCGAGGCCGTGGTGTACGCGGCCGCGGCGGCGGAGCTGGCGGACGCTCCGGTGTCGCGCAGAGCGTTGCATCGGCTGACGCGAGACGTGTTGACCGCGCTCGTCGAGCTCGACGCCGCGGCGGGGCGGCCGCACGGCAATCTGTCGGCGGAAACGATCCGGCTGACGTCGGCGGACGCCCGGCAGGCGCAGGTGCAGCTCGGCACGCCGGCGACGCGAGCGAGCAACTACGCCGCGGACGCGCGTACGTTGGCCGACGTCTTCTCGCCGCTGGCCGACGGCGGCGACTGGCAGCGGCTGCTGGACAAGTGGCGGCACACCTCGGCCACGACGCGGCCCAAGGAGCTGCTTGCCGAACTCGATTCGCTGCAACGGCGGCGGCGTATGCCGGTCCTGGCTGCTGCGGCGGCCGTCGGCATCGCCGGCGTCGCGGGCGTGCTCCTGCTTCGCGGCGGACCAGACGAACCTGCACCACTGGAGCCGAAGACGCCGCGGCAGCAGACGGCGGCAGCGGATCAGGACGACCTGCTGCGTCGCCTCGCGCCCGTCCTCGACGACGCCGGCGGTCGGTACCGATCGGCCTTGCAAAGCGCCGGCTTATGGGGCGATGACGCGCGGACCGATCTGCTCGACGTCCTGCGCCGGCCGACGGATGAACGAGCAGCGGCGTTGCGACAAGCGCTCGAGCTTTGGCGGACGGCCGACGATGCCATGCCGGCGCAGCTGCGTCGCGTGCAGGCGGCGGCGGTCGAGTTGAACGCGCCATTGCCGCCGATCAACGAATTGCTCGGCTCGTTCGCGGACCTGTCCGACGTCGACGCCGTCGCGGCCGGGTTCGAGCGGCTGGCCGACGCGGGCGAGCCCGGGCGGTTGGCGGACGAGCTGACGGCGGTTGTCGAGATGGAGCAAGCCGTCGCTGCGATCGATCCCGCGGCGACGCCGGGCGTGCTGGCGGAGCTGGCGAAGGTCCGGCGGATCGAGTTTCTCCTGCCACGCGTGGCGGCCCTCGCCGACCAGACGGCGGCGTGGCAGGC
>CAYQCT010000089.1:10324-14459 GCA_964416015.1 uncultured Tepidisphaerales bacterium | reverse complement strand
GGACGACGAGGCTCTTGCTGGCCATACTCACCGACTCGGCCCACACGGTTGGCTGGCCCGTCTTCGTAACGCCGAGCGGGCCTTCGGCGACGATGATGTCGCCGAGGTCGAGGGCGTTGCGGATGGTCCAGTCGTCTTCGTCGAGGCGGTTCTTCTGCAGGCCGACCTGGACGTCGCCGGTGTCGTCGCGGAGGGTGAGGAAGCTGAGCTTGCCCATGTCGCGCTTGAGAACGATCCGGCCCTGCACCTTCGCGGTCGGGCCGGTGTCGCCTTCGCCTTCTTTGCCCTCATAGCTGGCGATGGGCTCGATGCCGGCGGTTCGGCGGCCGTAAACGTCGTGGCCGGCGGCGCGGAGGGCGTCCCGCTTCTTGCGGCGTTCCTGTTCGTATTCGTTGGCAGCGGGCGCGGGGCTCGGTTCGTCGGGCATGGGAACGGGTGCAGGCAAGGCGATGCGATCGCCGATACGCCCGATAACGCGACGGGTGCGGGCGGGCGGCCATCGTAGCGCCGTCTACCGCGCCGGCGATTGGCCTGCGTCGGCCGCGTACCCGATCTTTCTGCCGTGCCTCGCCGCCGCGTCATGCTCCGACTCGTTTTCATCGCGTTCGCGGGCGTGCTGACGACGCTCGCCGCCGTCGGTGCCGCGGGACACGGCGGGGCCGGTCGTACGTTCGAGACAGCGAACTATCGCGTCACGACCGACCTGCCGGCCTCGCTGGCGGGCGACGTGATGGAAGAGCTCGAGCGGTGCCATGCCGATTATGCCCGTCGACTGGCCGGCCTGACGCCGCCGAACCATCTGGCCGGCCGCGGGCGCAGCGACGTCCGGCTGTTCGCCCGCGAGCCGGACTACCACGCCCATCACGGCCACGGCGCCACCAACAGCGCAGGCCTATTCAACCCGAACACCGGCGAACTCTCCGGCTTCCTCGGCGGCGGCGGCATGGGCGAGCTCAAGCGGACGCTCCGCCACGAAGCCTTCCACCAGTTCGCCAGCGAACGCCTTGGTCCCGGCCTGCCGGTTTGGGTCGACGAAGGGCTCGCCCAGGTCTTCGAGAACGGCGTGCGGCAGGGCGATCAACTCCTGATGGGGCAGGTGCCGCCGAGCGTCTTGCGGCTCGTGCAGAACCTCACGCGGCGTGGCTGGCTGATCGAGTTCGAGACAATGCTGCGCTTCGATCGGCGGACGTGGAACCACAAGATGCTCGACCTGCCGACCGGCCGGGCCATGTACGGGCAGTCGTGGGCGATGGTGCACTTTCTCGTGTACGCCCGCGGCAGCGACGGCTCGCCGCTGTACCGCGACCGATTCAATAGCTACCTCCGCGACGTCGCCCGCGGCAACACGGCGGCCCGCGCTTGGCGGACGCACTTCGGCGACAACATCGCCGGCTTCCAACGGCGATTCGAGGAGTACATCCTGCAGCTACGACCAACGCCCGTCGCCGAAGCGGTCGAGCGGCAGGGCACGCGGGCGACGATGCTGATCCTGCTCTTCGACAAAGGCGTGACCTTTGAAAAGGTCGCTGACTTCCGCCGATATGCGACGCGA
This sequence comes from uncultured Tepidisphaerales bacterium, assembly GCA_964416015.1. Classification (GTDB taxonomy): domain Bacteria; phylum Planctomycetota; class Phycisphaerae; order Tepidisphaerales; family Tepidisphaeraceae; genus JBCDKH01. The sequence continues at coordinate 12,907 of CAYQCT010000089.1, read as the reverse complement.
TACGGGCTGACGCTGACGCGGACGGAGTGGGGCGTGACGTACAAGGTGCCGTTCGATCCGAAGGTCTACTTCGCCGACGAACGCGGTCGGCCGCTGGGTCGGCGGCTGCGGTTCGAGTACGACCCCGGCGGCGACTTGCCGGCGATGACGTACGCGCCCGGCGACGGCCGGACGTATCGCACTCGGTTCCGCCGGCACAACGGGCAGCTCGGCTTCGAGACGATCGTCGGCGGCGTCTGAATCAACGTGCAACGAGTCGGCATTGTCGAACGAGAACACGATCCTGCGTAAAAGAACCACAGTACGGTGGTCCCGCAAAATCCGGGGTAGCCGCGGAGGTTGCTTCGCAATTCCGGTCTTAAACCAAGATGTGAAGCAAGCTCCGCGGCTACCCCAGCGCAACATCACTGGGTGCCGTTGGAGTTCTCTGGTCGTAGCAGCGGCGGCTCGCCGCTGCCGTCCAGTTTCGCAGAAGATCCCGGATCCAGAGGCAGCGGCGAGCCGCCGCTGCTACGTTCTCAATCGGCTCCTACAGCCGATCGACGCTGTCGAGGATGTCGTTGGCGTCGGCCTGGGCGGTGTCGTTGCCGCTGCCGCCGGTGAGGGTGTCGATTTCGCCGTCGGCGGCGGCGAAGAGGTCGTCGCCGGCGTTGCCGACCATGACGTCGTTGCCGGCACCGCCGTCGAAGACATCGTCGCCGCTGCCGCCGGTGAGGGTGTCGTCGCCGCCGTTGCCGAAGAAGGTGACGCGATCGCCGCTGATGGTGCTGAAGTCGTCGTCGCCGCTGCCGCCGCGGATGGCTTCGATGCCGAGCTCGACGTCGTCGCCTTCGTCGCGTTCGCCGTCGTCGGCGAGCAGGCCGATGCCGACGACGAGGGGCTGGGTGCGGGCGGAGTAGACGACGCTGTCGAAGCCGTCGCCGCCGACAAATCGATCGGCGCCGTATCCGCCGTCGAGCGTGTCGTCGCCGCCGAAGCCGAGCAGGAAGTCGTCGTCGGTCTCGAGAACGGTCGTGCCGTCGGCGGAGACGATGATGCCGCGTCCGCCGCCCGCGAGCACGTCGCCGCCGGCACTGCCGACGAGCGTGTCGTCGCCTGCGCCGCCGTCCAAGGAGACGCCGAGCGCGTCGCCGTTGAACGTCATCGACTCGGCCGCGATGAGGTCGTCGCCGCCGAGGCCGAGCACGCGAACGCCGGTGAACTCGCTGCGGTCGAAGACGCCGGCAAAGTTTCCGCCGCCGGTCGATTCGATCTCGACGATGAGGTCGTCCGTGCCGAATCGGCTGAGGAAGATGCGGTCGTCGCTGGCGCTTCCGGAAACGATCAGGACGCCGTCGGGGTCGCTGTCGAGGTCGAAGCGGTCGCCGCGGTTGATCGTGGGAGCGGGTCGGCTGAACTCGCCGGTGACGCGGACGAAGCGGTCTTCGGCGGAGACAGAGACGTCGTCGTTGTTGCCGCTGAGCACTTCGCCGATGACGACGTCGCTGCCTGATCCTTCGTCGACGAAGTCGGTGCCGGTACCGTCAGCGGCGAGGATGAGGTCGTCGCCCTCGTTGCCGATGAGGACGTCGGCCCCTTCGCCGCCGTTGAGCGTGTCATCGCCGAAGCTGCCGGTGAGGGTGTCGTCGCCGAATCCGCCGGAGAGGGCGTAGCTGCCCGGATTCGCAGCGGTGAGCCGGTCGTTGCCGGAACCGGAGGTGACGCGTTCGATGTCGCGGGCGACGTTGTCGTTTTCCCCGAGCTCTCCGTCGTCGCCGTCGGAGCCGAGGTCGACGAAGACGTCGTTGACGCGTTGGCGGTAGTCGGCGGTGTCGCTGCCGTCGCCGCCGAGCATACGGTCGGCGCCTTCGTTGCCGGTGATCAGGTCGTTGCCGCCGCCGCCGAAGATGTAGTCGTCGCCGATGCCGGCCACGATCGTGTCGCCGCGCGGTCCGCCGGAGATGGTGTCGTTGCCGTTGCCCGAGTCGACGTCGAGCGGCACGGGCAGGTTGTTGCCGCCGATGATCAGGTCCGCGCCGCCGCCGGACCGGATCACGACGACCCGCGCGTCGCCGGCCTCGGGCACTTCGCCGATTCGCGGCACGTCGAAGAAGACGCTCGTCTCGTCCGCGGTAGCAGCGTTGATGTAGGCGTCGAAGTCGGATTCGGCCTCGCCGGCGAGCGTCGTCGTCGCCTGCGAGGTGATGACGCGGAAGCCGGTGACGCCGACGCTGTCGCCCTGTGCTTCGAACTGGACGATGTCGTCGTTGGCGCCGAGGGTGACGGTGACGACGCCGGTCGGGGCATCGAAGGCGACGGTCAGCAGCTTACGTGGCTCGAGGGCCTCCGTGAGCGGACGGGCGGCGCGGGCGGCGGCTTGGGCGAGACGGTTGTGCTTCATGGCGGCTGTTCCGGAGGATCGGCAAGCGCCATGATGCCGAACCTGCGCCACTTGCACAAGCTGCATTATCGGCCGGCGACGTCACTCACGCCGGATCGCTCGACGGCGGACGCTCGGGCCAGTCCTCGGCAGCGCGCAGCCGGTCGATCTCCGCCGGCTCGAACCGACGGAGCTCAATTCGCTTCAGATCGGCGGAGATTTCC
>CAYQCT010000089.1:8784-10314 GCA_964416015.1 uncultured Tepidisphaerales bacterium | reverse complement strand
CCGCCGGCTCGAACCGACGGCCGTTTACATCGTCCATGCCGGGGCACGTCTGCTTCGCCGCCTGCCAGCTCGCCGCCGAGCCGACGACGCCATCCCAGAACGGCCACGTTCGGCACTGCCGAGGTCGCACCTCGTAGATGGAACAACCACGCTTCCGCCGTCCCGGCCGATCGCCCGGCAGCGGCTTCAGGAAGCGGCAGTCGTACTCGCCGGCCTCGTTGCGATCTTCCCGCAGGCTCAGCCGACCCTGCACCTTCCGCACGTGATGTCGTCGAAAGTCGCGCTCAATCTCGCCCCGATGAGCGGCCATCTTCGCGACCTCTTCGTCCGTCACCCAGACGTAGCCCTTGGGCCCGGTGCAGCAGTTGCCGCACGCCGAGCAGCGGAAGTTCAGGCCGTCGCGATACCACGGATCGGCGACTGGCAGGCTGCTCGTTCGCTCCGGTCGCCTCGCCACAGCGTCAGCGTAGATCCGCCCGGCAGATTCCGGCGGACGGCGTCGCTTCTTGAAACGTAGAATCGGCGTCGTGCTGTTGCGCTCGCTGCTGCTGACGGTCCTGCTCACGTCGGCCGCGCGGGCGGAGCCGGAGATCGAGGTCGATCGCGAGGACGTCGGCCGCACCTTTCTTCTGTACGAGCAGGTCCACGTTGACAACCCGCCGACGCAGGATCGGTCGTACCACAACCGGCGGTTCGACTGGATGACGCACCTCGTCTTCCGCGGCCGCTTCGCGCGGGCGACGGAGGAACTCGAGCGGTCGCTGGCCGGGATGCTGCCGCCGGAGCTGGCGACGCCGGCCGCGCGGGCGGCCCGGGCGACGCTCGTTCGGGTCGAGCCGCGCTACGCGCTGCCCGGCCGCTCGCACCCGCCTTCGCCGTTGAAAATCGGCCGGAGAAGTTGTGGATCGAGATCGTCCGCGACGGCGAGACCGTCGGCGTGCGTGCCGTGCCGACGAGTGGGACGCGGTTCCGCTGGCAGCCGCGTCGCGAGGCGGCGACGTACGAAGTTCGCGTCCACGGCGAGCAGGGCCGCGCGGGTTGGGTCCGCAGCACGTTCAGCGTCCTGCCGCAAAAGCCGGAGGCCTTGCAGGCGGCGTTGCAGGAACGGCTCGACGCGTTGCCGCCGGAGCTTGCGCAGTCGGCCGCCGCCGCGACCGTGCGGGCGCGGCTGGGCCTGCTCGCAGTGCCCGAGGCCGAGCGGCGGACGGCGATGTTGCTCGTCGACCAGGCGGAGCTCGCCCGCGATCTTCCCGCCGAAGTCGACGCCGTCGAAGCCGGGCGGGATCCGTACGTCGACCGCACCGGCGACTTCTGGCGGATGCTGGGCCGCGTGCCGGGCCGCGTCTATGTCTCGCCGCGCCACCTGCAGCGTGCGCGGCAGGCGGACCGGTCGCTGCCGCTGGTCGTCGCGATGCACGGTGCCGGCGGCGACGAGAACCTGTTCATGGTCGGCTACGGCGCGGGCCTCATCAAACGCCTTGCCGACCGGCACGGCTTTGTCGTCGTCACGCCGCGAACCTACGACGTCCT
>CAYQCT010000089.1:4956-8774 GCA_964416015.1 uncultured Tepidisphaerales bacterium | reverse complement strand
CGACGCCAGCAACCTCGGCGACATCATCGAAACTGCGGCCGCGGCGTACCCGATCGATCGCGACCGCGTCTACCTCGTCGGCCATTCGCTGGGCGCGATCACCGCGTCGCTGCTGACCAGCGGCGGCACGGATCCGGCGCCGGCGGGTCACGAACTCGTCGCCGCGGCCGGCCTGCTCGCGGGCGGGACGCGGATCGCCGGGGCCAATCCGCTGGTGAGCGTGCCGACCTTCGTCGTCGCCGCCGGCCACGACCGCATCTTCCCCGAGGCCCGGCTTCGCGCGTCGGCCGAGGCCTTGCAGGCGCTGGGGGTCCCGGTGGAGTTTCGTCTATACGACGATGAAGCACATGTCAGCGTCGTCGCCCGCTCGCTGCCGGACGTGATCCCCTGGCTCCTACGCCACCGCCGCGTCGCCGCCGAGTGAGGCCGCAACGCGGTCCGGCTTCATGACCTCACGGAGCACGACCGTCGCGAAGCTGCCGGCCGGCAGGCTGAAGGCAATGGTGACGTGGCCGCCGTGGTCGTCGACGCCGGCGGAGACGCGGGTGTCGCTCGGCCGAATCCGCATCGGGCGGCGGGCACCGGGCATCGTCTCGAAGTCGCCGGTGGTGACGCCGAGTCGTGTCAGCGCCGCCGTTTCGCGGTCGGCGGCGTCGTGTGTCGGGCGCGGGTGCATCTTGCCGCCGGGCATCGGGCCGGTCGGCGTCAGCTCCCACGCGTCGGCCCGCGACTGTTCCGCCGCCGCGTCGTGCACCGTGAAGACGCCGCCGGTCCGCAGGTCGTCGTGTCGCTTCATCGCCGCATCACCGCGGACCAGCCTGCCGAGTAGGCCATCGCGTACACGATCGGCGGTGACGGCGTTGAAGACCGCCGACTGCGCCGCGTTCATCAGCAGCCGGCGGAGCGACTTGTCGACCGCCTTCACCGCCTTCGCCGGGTCGCCGGTGCGGACGAGCTTCTCGAGCACCCGGCGTTCGTGCTTGATGTTCATCGGCCACGCCTCGAACGCCGCCGCCGCGTCGCCTTCGTCATAGATCCGCCGGGCCGCGGCAACGTCTTCGCGAAAGTCGTCGCCGCCGAGGTACGCCTTCAGGAAGGCTTCATTTTCGCCACGCAACAGCAGCAGCCCCAGCTTGTCGTTCGGCCGCGTCGGGTCGGTGCCGAATCGCTGCTCGCCGTAGTAGTTCGGCAGGCCCACGTCGTTCAGTCGATCCAGCACCGGCCGCACGCGGACGGCTGCCGTCGCCGGGTTGTCGATCTCGCGGATGCGGATGGCAAAGCGATTGCCCGCCGCATGCCCCGGCCGCAGCTTGTTCGCGTGCCGCGCCGCCCACCGCACGACCAGCCCCTCGGCTTCGACTCGCATCACGCGCTCCTCGTCGATCCCGCTCGCCGGTAGGGCGTGGATGCTGACCAGCTGCACCGCCACCGCGTGCCGATCTTTCAGGCCCGCCGTGCCAATGTCGGCCGGCCGGAGGTCGAGTGCGTTGGCAAGTCGGCGGACCATCTCTCGCGTGTCGATGCCGACTTTCTGCACCTCGGCCAGGATGTGTTCGCCCTCGCCGGAGGCTTCATAGAGCGGCAGCTCCTGGACGAAGAAGTCCTCGTCCCGCACGCGGATCTTGCCGCCGATGCCGGGCAGATCGTCGGTGATGTACGGCAGGTCCGGCAGCGCCACGCCGGCACCGTACGGCGCCGCGTCACGCCGCCTGGCTCAGACGCTCGCGGGCCTGCGGGACGAACTTCAGCAGGGCTTGGTAGACGCCGTCGTCGTCGTTGGTCGGCGCGACCCAATTGGCGATCCGCCGACAGTCCTCGCAGCCGTTCTTCATCGCCACCGGCACGGCCGCCCACTGCAGCATCTCGAGGTCGTTCAACGCGTCGCCGACGGCCATCGTCTCGGCACGGTCGATGCCGTGGTGCTGGGCGACGTGGGCGAGCGCGACGTCTTTGCCGGCCGTGCGGTCCATGACTTGCACGAGGTCCGGGTCGGCGTGCACGACGTTCGCCTGGCTGCCGAACTCGCGACGCAAGGCTTCGCGGACCTTGGCCACCTTCCGCGGCTCGGCGAGGAACATCAGCTTCGTCGTGCTCTGCTTGCCCCACGCGGCCAGCGGCGCGACGACGTCGGGGCGGAAGAGCTTGCCGGTGACGGTCGTGCGATACGGGTCGTGCTTGTCCGTGTACCAGCGATCGACGACCTCGGCGGCGACCTGCACGCCGGGCACTTCCTGCCGGGCAAGATTGACCATCTTCCACACGAGCTCGCCCTGCATCGGCCAATGTCGCACCGGTCGGCCGCCGGGCGGGTCCCAGAGCAGGGCGCCGTTGTAGTTGACCTGCCACGTGTCGAGGCCGAGGCCGTCGTAGATCGCCCGGCACGACCGCGGCGGCCGGGCGCTGGCGATGGCGACGCGTACGCCCAGCTCCGGCATGAGGCGGATCGCCTTGACCGTCCGGCCGCTGATGCGCTTGTTCGAGTCGAGCAGCGTGCCGTCGAGGTCGAGCGCGACAAGACGCACCGGCGTCTGGCGCGGCTTGAGCAGTTCGGCAAGCCACGACGCGGCGGGACCGGCGAGATTGGCGATCGACCGGCGGACCCGCGAGAGCCTGGGCGTCACCGCCGCCGGCAGGTTCAGGAAGGTCTTGGGGTCGAGGTGCGTCACGCGAGGTCGGGTGGGTCGGGACGAGCGGTGCCGAGGTGACGGACGGTCGTGCCGCGGCCGGCGTAGACGCCGACGTCGGCTTGGGTCGCCCGCGCCCCACACGCGGCGGCGGCCCACGCGGCCCGGGCGTCCCCCCGCTCATCGACCACCGCCGCCGGCGGCTTGACGTCACGACCGAACTGCAGCAACACCTCGCACCGCCCCCGCAAGATCGCACCTTCTGCGGCATCTGCAACCTCCTGGCGGTACAGCGGAACGTCCCGATAAATCGCCGTCGCCCGTGCAAGCAACGCGTCGACGTCCACCATCTCGCCCGCCGCCTCGTCCCGCCGCCGCGGCCCCGGCAAGCGGTCCTCGGCCGGTGCCTCCGTTGCAGCAATGTGCGGGTAAGGCGTCGTCAGCCGCGCGATCGTCGCGGCGGCCGCGACGCGGGCTTCGTCCGTTGCCGGCATCTCCTCGCGAAGCAGCACCGCCGCCGGCACGGCCTCGTCCTGCGCCAGCCGATCGAGCCGGTCGTAGTCGGCCGCGGGATGCACCTGCACCTTGAATGCCGTCGCCCCGTTCGCCGCCGCGACGAGCCAGTCGAGAAACGACTGCCCCTGCAACACCTGTCGCCCCGGCATCGGCCCGTCGACGTCGGCGCACTTCGCCAGCAACGCGTCGGCCTCCCGCGGTGCGTGCCCGACGCAGACGAGATGCTCCCGCGCCCGCGTCATCGCCACGTACAAGATCCGCAGCTCCTCCGCGACCGACGCCCGCCGCGCCTCGGTCCGCGCCAGGATCTGCTGCGGCGAATCGAACCGCACCATCCGCTTGCGACAGACCGCCGGCAACGCCACGCCGCGGTCGCGATCCGCCAGGACGAGGCCGGTCGCGTCGCGCGTGTTGTGCCGCTTGCCGCAGTCGACGAGGAAGACGACGGGAAACTCGAGACCCTTGGCCGCGTGCACGCTCATCACACGCACCGCGTCCTCACCTGGCGCGACCGCCGGCGGCTGTCCGACCTCGCCGGCGTCGGCAACTTCGTCGAGGAACGCCAGAAACGCCCCGAGCCCGCCCGCGCCGGTCGCGTCGAACTCGGCGGCGCGGGCGTGCAGCGACAGCAGGTTTGCCGTCCGTTGCTGGCCGTCGTCGAGCGCGCCCGCGTACGCG
>CAYQCT010000089.1:0-4946 GCA_964416015.1 uncultured Tepidisphaerales bacterium | reverse complement strand
GGCCATCGAGGCCGCCGTCGCTGAGCACGTGCCAGACCGCCTCGGCGAGCGGCCGCGTGCGGAAGATCTCGTCCCACGCGTCGAGCCGATCCAGCGCCGCCTGCAACGCATCGTCCTCCGCGGCGAATGCGACGGCGGCTTCGTGGAAGCTGTCGACGTCCGGCGACTGCAGCCGAATTCGCCCGAGATGATCCGCCGCGTCGCCCGGCAATCGCGCTGCCGGTGAGCGGAGGTACGACGCCAACGGCACGTCCTGGCGGCGGTTGTCGATCGACCGCAGCACGCTCATCGCGTCGCGCACTTCCAACGCGTCGAAAAAGCCCGTGCCGACCTCCGCGTGGCACGGCACGCCTTGCCGCCGCAACGCACTGGCGAACTGCCGGCTGTTGTACTTCTGCGACCGCATCAGCACCGCGACGTGTCGGTAGCCGAGCGGCTCGACCTCGCCGTTTTCGCCCAGCACCTGTCGGCCGTCGTCGATCCACCGGCGTACCTGCTCTGCGACGAAAACGGCTTCGCGTTCGATGCGTTCGAGCGAGTCGCCTTCGTCCGCGTCCTCCTCAACCTCGGCGGCGGGATCGAGCACGTGCAAGGCGATCGGCCCGCCGTCGAAGCCACGCTCGGGCACCGGCGGATACGCCGGGTTCGGCAGCAGGGCGTGGCGGTCGCGGTAGTCGATGTCGACCGCCGCCGGCTCTGTCATGAGCCGGCCGAAGGTGTGGTTGATCGCTGCGAGCAACGGCGGCCGGGAGCGGAAGTTGCCGGCCAAGTCGATCCGCCGCCGACCCGCGCCCTCGGCTGCGAGACGACGCAAAAACATTCGCGGCTCGGCGAGCCGAAACCGATAGACGCTCTGCTTCACGTCGCCGACGCAGAACAGGTTGTTCGGCTGCGAAGACGACTCACGCGAGACCAACCGCAGCAGCTCGTCCTGCACCGCGTTGATGTCTTGCGACTCGTCGACGAGCACGTGCGCGAAGCGAGCCTGTTGTTCTGTCGCGACGGCCGACGGTTCCTGGTCGTTACGGAGCAACGCGAGCGCGGCATGTTCGAGATCGGCGAAGTCGAGCACACGCAGCCGCGTCTTCGACTCGGCGTACGTCGCGGCGAATGCACGGCAGAGGCCGACGAAGGCGTGCGTGAGCGTCGCCGCCTCGCGGCAGGCGGCACGGGCGTCGGGATGATCGAAGGCGGCCAATTCCGCCAGGATCGGCTCCTTCAGCGCGTCCCGCACCGCGTCGGCCGCCGCCTTCAGCTCGGCCTTGCCCGGCACGTCGTTCGCCACCGACGGCATCCGCGCCGGCAGCGTCGGCAGCACGAGTCGGCCGGCGGCGAGATTTTCGTCGAGCTGCCGCGCGGCCTCGGCGAGCTGCGACGTGAAGCCGGCGAGCTTCGCCAGCTTCTTCTCGCCCGCCGCCCGCGCCGCCGCGGCGTCGGCTTTGTCGGCGAGCTGTGGCAGGTCCCCGATCTTGCTCCGCACGACGGCCAGCAACGCCTCGCCGATGCCGCCGCCGATCGGGTCAGCCGCGACGGCGTCGGCGACTTCGAGCGACCGCGTCAGCCACGCACCCGGGTCCGGCGTGCTCATCGACACCGCCCGCGCCTCGACGAGCGTGTCGGCCAGCGTGCGGTCGCGGCCGTCGAAGACGTCGTCGATCAGCTGCACTGCCGCCTCGTCGTCCTTCGCCAACGCGGCCTCGACGACGTCCCGCGCCGCCTGCCGACGCAGCGTCCGCGCGTGGTCCTCGTCGAGAACACCGAACGCCGGGTCGACATTCGCACGGTCGAAGTGTCGGCGGACGAGCGTCGAGCAGAAGCTGCTCAGCGTGCCGATGCTCGCCCGCGGCAGGGCGGCGAGTTGTTCCGTCAAGCGTTGCTGCTCCGCCGGCTCCGTCGCCGCAACGGCGGCCTCGGCGAGACGCGCGGCGATGCGATCCCGCATCTGCCGCGCGGCAGCGTTCGTGAACGTTGCGACCAGAATCTCTTCGACGCCGAGACGTTCTTCGACGACGAGCCGCACGAACCGCGCCGCCAGCACCGCCGTCTTTCCCGAGCCCGCGGCGGCCGAAACCACGAGCGACGTACCGGTCGATTGGACCGCGTCTTTCTGCTGCGACGTCCACTTCATTCGCCGCCTCCTCGCAGCGTCGCCAGTAGCGTCGGGTCCGGCACGAGGTCGCGATATCCCTGCCGCGGCTCGTGCCGACAGAGCGGGCGGAACGCGCACGTCCCGCACGGCGTCTGTCGGCCGCGGCGGTAGGGCGAGACCGACACGTCGCCGCTCATGACCTGCTCCGCCAGCTGCGGCACGAGCGTCCGAACGTGATCCAGCACCGCGTCAAACGCCTCCGACGGAACCGCGTCCGCGTTCTTGTACGGCTCGCCGGTCCGCGTCGTCTGTGCGTGAAATGCCTCGCTACGGTGCGGCCGATGCCCCGTCGCGTCGGGCTCGTCATTGGCAAAATCGGCGTCCAGAAGCGGCAGGGCGTCCGCGTCGATCAGGCCACGCGGCTTGACGCGAAGATCCCATGCGAGCGTCTGTTCCTGCGGAGAATCGGCCAGTTCCGCGATGCCCTTCTTCAACGGCTCAACGCCGCGAACAAGGCGGACGTACATCGCCGCAACCGGCTGCGGCGAGGTTGCGGCGAGCGCGTCGGCATGTTCCTGAAGCACGAGCAGGTACCCCACGAGCTGCAACGAGAGGCCGTCGGCGACGTCGAGAAGCGAGAGCTTGACCTCGCCGCGACGTGCCTTGTAGTCGACGACGAGCAACGCATCGCCGCCGCGGCTGACGTCGACGCGGTCGATGCGGCCGTGCAGCCGCACGCGTCGTCCGCCGGGCGTCGGCAGTTCGAGCGGCGGCAGATCCTGGCCCTCGCCGCCGAAGGTCAGCTCGACGTGTTTCGGGCGAAAGTTACCAACGCCCAACGCCGCGCGTTGCCCGGCAAGCGCGACGCGAAGCGTCCGCGCGACGCGGCCGACGATGTACCGACCGCGACCGTCCTCAGCGAGCAACCCGCCGCGAAGCCGTGCCGCAATCTGCTCCGTCACCGCCGGCAGCTGCTCGCTCACCACCGCGACGGCGGCCGGATCGGTCAGGTCCAGCTCCTCCTCGATCGCCTGACGGATCGTCCGCTCGAGCACGTCGTGATAGACGAGGCCGACGTCGCGTGGCGTGGCCTCGGGCTCGTCGCGGACGCGGAGCTTGAGCGCGTGCTGCGCGTAGTGACGCATCGGACAGGCGGCGAAGGTTTCGAGGCGACTGATGCTGGTCGCCAGTGTCGCGCCGAAGAGGCGGGCGACGGTCGGGTTCGACAAGCGCGGCGTGTTCCGCCAGGTCAGACCTCGCCAGGCCGCCTCGACGTCGTCGGACGGTAATGATCGAATCGCGTCATAAACCGCCGCGGTCGGTTCGGCCGGATCGGCACCGTCGCGAGCCCACGCCGCCGCGGCCACGGCGGCGGCACGAGGCGAGGCAACGTCGTGCGGCAATGGCGATTCTTCCGGTACATTCAGCAGTCGCTCGACCGCACGCCAGTACGGCGACGGAGCCAGCGACTGGCCCCCGGCGTCGCGACTGGCGCGAACCAGCGTCAACGCCTCGGCCGCCTGCGTGAAGGCGGCGTACGCGTGCCGCGACTCCCGCGCCAGCTCGCCCGTCGCGTCCGCCTCGACCTCCACACCACGCCGCCGCAACGCCCGCCGTTCCTCGTCGCCCAACACGCTTCGGCCCGAGGCCGGCGAGGGAAAGGTCGCGTCGTCCAGCCCGACCACCACGCACCGCCGACACCCGTCCGGCAGCACCGTCCGCTCCGGATCGCCCAGCACGACCGCGTCCAACGTCGGCGGCGGCACGGCGAACGTGAGCTTGTCCAACGCCTGCTCCACGAGTGCAACAAACGCCCGCCCGGCCAGCGGCCGATCGGCGAGAAGGTCGGCGGCGTCGGCAAGAAGCGCGGACACCGCCGCCCGCACACCGCGGTCGCGCAGGTCGTCGTGCGGCTGCGGATCGAGGGGAAAACGAGCGGAAGTGAGCGTATCGCGAAGGGCGTCCGCGTGCTGTCGGAACGAGGCGTCGAGCCCGCGCAGGCTCGCCGCCAACGGCTTCACCGCCTCGGCCACGGCTCGCCGCGCCGCGTCGGCCTCGGCGGCGTCTTCGTCGAGCGGCGGCGGCGCTTCGTCGTCCACCTCGACCGCACGCCGCGTCTGCCAATCCGCCTCGCGCTCCCAGTCGCGTCGGCCACGCAAGCGGTGTTCGAGCACGTAGTTCTCCAACACGTCCGCCCGCCGCCGGTCCGCGTCCGAGTGCATCAGCTTGACCAGCGTCAGCGCATCCTGCCGCGGCAAGTCGAACGCGGCACATCGCAGCAGCGCCCGCGCCGCCCGCACCAGCGGGTGCCCGCGGGCCGACTGCCGGCGGTCGCTGAACGTGGCGAGGCCGGCGTCGGCGAAGGCCGCTTCGAGCAGCGGGCCGTAGGTCGTCAGGTCACGCGCGAGCACGAGGCAGTCGCGTAGGCGGAGGCCTTCGAGCGTCCAGTCCTTCCCCTGCCGCGCCGCCGCCTCGGCCTCGGCCCGCCGGTCGGCAGCGAGAATGAGACGCACACCTTCGGGCGCGGCCAGCGACTGCGACGGCCGCGGCTGTGTCAGGTCACGTTCCAGCAGACGCAGCGTCGGCGTCGCCAACCGGTGCTGGTCGGCGAGCGCGATCGTCTCAATCTGCTTTACGTCGAGTCGCCGGAGATCCGCCTGCAACGCCGCCCGCGACGCCGCCGTTTCGGCAAAGGCCGGCGGCGTGAGACCGGCGTCGGCGTCGAGGCAGAACGTGACGAGCAGCGACGACGCGACACGCGAGGCCGCGACGAGCGTCGCCCGGTCCGCGGCGTCGAGGCGGACAAAGCCGTCGACGAAGACCGCGGCATCCACTAGAGCTGCCGCGTCGCCTTCGA
>CAYQCT010000088.1:2773-14499 GCA_964416015.1 uncultured Tepidisphaerales bacterium | reverse complement strand
CCGCGTCGACTCGCCCTTCGAGCAGGACTGGCAGTACCTCGAAGCCGCCCGGCAGCTCTTTCCCGACAGCTACGCCGGCGTTCTCGGCTTCAACCCCGCTTGGTTCGTCCACACCAACCCGGCCGTCACCTACCCGCGGCTGGTCCGGCAGAACAAGCTCGACAAGAAGACGGGCGTCTACCTCGGGCCCTTCCAGGACAAGCACGCCGCCGACCGCTTCATCCGCGGCGTCGAGGCGGCCTTCGACCTCTGCCGCGACTGGGAACGGCTCACGAGCAAGCAGATCGACCCGTGCCAGTGGCGGCAGATGGGCACCTGCGTCGGCCCCTGCGAAGGACCGCCGCGCGGCGTCTCGCTCGACGCGTACCGGGCGCTGTTCGCGACCGCGGTCGAGGCGGCCTGCGAGCCGTCGCGGGCGGCGGAGGACGCGACGCTCCGGATGCAGGCCGCCGCCGTCGAGCAGCGGTACGAAGCCGCCGCCGGGCTGAAGAAGCAGGCCGATGCGTTGGCGGCTTTGGCCGAAGACGCCAATCGGCACGCCCGGCCGGTCGAGCAGTTCCGCTACCTCGCCGTTCTGCCCGGCGGCAAGGCGGCGGTGAAGCTCGTGCTGGTCACGCCGGGCCGAATCCGACTGATCACGGCATTGCTCGACCCGCCGACGAAGGCGACCGTTGCCGGCCCGCTGCGGACGACGCTGGCGTTGGCCGAAGACGACGCCGGTCGACCGACGGACAAGGCGGCGTTCGAGCGGATCAGCCTCGTGACGAACCACCTGTTCGCTCCGAAGAAGCAGCCGGGCCAATACCTGCCGCTGGCCGAGATCGACGACGTCGCGTTGGCCTCCGCCTGCCGAAGCGTCCTGCGGCAGGCGTCGAAGGAGCCGGCGGTTGATGAGTCGGCCGACGAAGGTGAAGTCCGCGGCCTGCAGTCGCTCGACCTGTAGTTGGCATCGCAACGAGGCACGACCGTGAGGGAGAGCGATTGGCGAAGCCAATGTTCGGTTCGATGTCATCGACAGGACCGACATCGCCTCCGGCGATCGCTCTCCCTCAAGGTCGTGCCTCGTCGTCACGCTTCTTCCCGCTCACGCGCCCCAGCCGCCGGCGACATTTAGTTCGGCGGCGGTGACGTAGGACGCCTCAGGCGAGCAAAGCCAGGCCACCGCCGATGCGACTTCGTCGGGCGTGCCGTAGCGGCCGAGGGCGGTCATCGCACGTTGTCCGTCCGCGCCGGCGTGGTCGGCCGGGTTGAGGTCGGTGTCGATCGGGCCCGGCTGGACGACGTTGCTGGTGATGCCACGCGGGCCCAGGTCGCGGGCGAAGCCGCGGGAGAGGCCGCGGAGGGCGAACTTGCTCATGCTGTAGACGCTGTTGCCGGCAAACGTCGCCGCTTCGCCGGCGACGCTGCCGATGTGAACCAGCCGACCGCCGTCGGGCATCGTCCGTGTAATCTCGCGGCTCAGGATCAGGACGCTGCGGACGTTGACGGTCCACGTCCGGTCGATCAACTCGTCGCTCTCATCCGCCAACGGCACGAACTCGGCGATGCCGGCGTTGTTGACGAGCAGGTCGATCGGCTTCGCGAGCTGCTTCGCGAGGTCGGCCGCACCGTTTGGCTGGCTCAGATCGGCCTGGTGCGTCGTAGCGACGCCACTGGCGTCGCTTATGTCGCGAGCAACCTGCTCCGCCTTGTCGGCGGCGGCGTTGTAGTGGATCGCGACGGCCGCCCCGTCCGCCGCCAGTCGCCGGGCGATCGCCGCACCGATGCCGCGGCTGGCGCCGGTGACGAGGGCGTGCTTGTTTGCAAGCAGGGTCGGCATCTCTACAAACTAGCAGACGCTCGAAGACGTAGCAGCGGCGGCTCGCCGCTGCCTCTGATCTGGCAGAAGCAAAGAGTCTGGACGGCAGCGGCGAGCCGCCGCTGCTACATCTCCAAATGCCTCCTCGGGCGTTCGACCTGCCAATCCGAACACGTCCCTGCCACCTTCGCAGCCGAGGTGCCGGAGCAGGCCGCAGAGGACGTAGCGTGAGCCGTTGCAACTGGCACGCGGTTCGCCAGTAGTATCGCAAGCAACCAGACCACCATGATCAACTTTTTCAAAAGCGGACTGCTGATGGCGGCGTTGACGGGCCTCGTGCTCGCCGCGGCGTGGATGATCGGCGGCACGGGGCTCATCCCGATCGCCATCCTTTTCGCCGCCGTCATGAACGTCGGCATGTACCTGTTCAGCCACAAGCTCGTGCTGATGAGCATGAAGGCTGAGGAGGTCGGGCCGGACCACCAGCTCTACCAGATCACCGAAGACCTGGCCCAGCGGGCGAATCTGCCGATGCCCAAGGTCTACGTCAGCCACAATCCGGCCCCCAACGCCTTCGCCACCGGGCCGGGGCCGAAGAAGGCGGTCGTCTGTGCGACCGAAGGCCTGCTGCGGATGCTCAATCGCGACGAAGTCGCCGCCGTCATGGCCCACGAGCTGGCGCACGTCAAGAACCGCGACATGCTCACGCAGACCATCGCGGCCACCCTCGGCGGTGCGATTACGGGCCTCGGCTACATGGCGATGTTCGGCGGCGGGGACGATGAAGAATCGCCGCTGGGCCCGATCGGCGGCCTGCTGATTCTCATCCTCGGCCCCGTCGCGGCAGGCGTCGTGCAGATGGCGATCAGCCGTACCCGCGAGTACGCCGCCGACACGACCGCCGCCGAGATCATGGGCGAGCCGCGGAGCCTCGCCAACGCGCTCGTCAAGGTCCACCAGGGCAACGCGGCCATTCCGACGGACGTCAGCCCGAGCATGAACGCCTTGATGATCGCCGAGCCGATGAACTTCCGCGGCCGTCAGCTGGCGAACCTGTTCAGCACGCACCCGCCGCTGGAGAAGCGTCTGGAAAACCTTCTTGGCCCGCAGGCCGAGGCGATGTTCGGGCGTGGCGGGCTCCGCTGAGGTCGGTGTAGCGTGTAGCCGATGCCCGACCTTGCCCGCACGCTCGATGCCGCCGTGTTGAAGCCGGAGCTGACACGCGACGAAGCTGACCACGCGATCCGGGTCTGCGTCGAGCTGCGGACCCGGACGGTGTGTGTCCGGCCGTGCGACGTGGCGATGGCGAGGGGGATTTGCGACAACTCGGAGACCGACGTCTGCGTCGTCGTCGGTTTCCCGCACGGCACGAACCTGCCGGCGACGAAGGCAGCCGAGGCGAAGCAGCTCGTCGCTGCCGGTGCCGCCGAGGTCGACATGGTCGCCAACTACGGCCGGGCCCGCTCGGGCGACGTCGACTTCGTCCGTGACGACATCATCGGCGTCGTCCGGGCGGCGGGCGTGCCGGTCAAGGTCATCTTCGAAACGGCCCAGCTCGACCTGGACATCATCCGCACGCTCACCGGCGTCTGCATCGAGGCCGGCGCGGCGTTCGTCAAGACCTCGACCGGCTTCCACGGCGACGGCGCGCAGGAAGACGGCGTGCGGGCCATGCTCGACGCGGCCGAGGGCAGGATCGAAGTCAAGGCCTCCGGCGGTATCCGCGATCGGCAGCGGGCGGAGATGTTTCTCGAGATGGGCGTCACGCGGCTCGGCGTCAACTGGTCCACCTGCCGCGGACTCGCCGACGGCTCGGCGACGGGGGCCGGCAGCGGCTACTGAAGATGCCGTTAGTAGGGTGGGCTTCAGCCCACCATCCCGCGGCCGACAGCAGTTGGTGGGCTGAAGCCCACCCTACGAGATTGCCTCCCGGCGCTACGCCGCGTATGAAGCGGATCCATGCCCGCCCCGACCGAGAAACGTCCTGCGTCCGCCGTCCAGCATCGTCTCTACACGCCCGGCCCGACGAGTGTGCCGCCGCAGACGTTGCTCGAGCTGGCCAAGCCGATCGTCCACCACCGCACGCCCGAGTTTCGGGCTGCCTTCGCCGAGTGCCAGGAAGGGCTCAAGCTCGCCTTCCAGACCGAGCAGGACGTCTACCTCATCACGGGCTCCGGCACCGCCGCCTTCGAGGCGGGCCTGCTGACCTGCGTCAAACCGGGCCAGAAAGTGCTCAACATCAACTCCGGCAAGTTCGGCGAACGCTGGGGCAAGCAGTGCAAGAAGTTCGGCATCGACGTGACCGATCGCGAACTCGAGTACGGCACGCACGTCACGCCGGAGTCGATGGCGAAGGAGCTCGACGCGGCCGAATACGACGCCGTCATCGTCACGCACTCCGAAACGAGCACCGCGACGGCGTGCGACATGGAGGGCGTGGCGAAGGTGGTTCGGGAGAAGACGCCGGACGCGTTGCTGATGGTCGACGGCATCACGAGCATCGGCGCGATGCCATTTCGGATGGACGCGTGGGACATTGACATTGCGGTCTGCGGCAGCCAGAAGGCGATGATGCTGCCGCCGGGCCTGGGCTTCGTGAGCCTGAGCGAGCGGGCGTGGAAGGCAGCCGAGGCCAACGATGGACAGACGCCGTTCTACCTGGATTTGCGGGCGTACAAGAAGTCGGCGGCGGATTCGGACACGCCGTTCACGCCGGCGAACACGCTCGTGCACGCGTTGGCGGTTTCGCTGAAGATGATCCGCGACGAGGGCATCGAGAACGTCTGGCATCGCACGGCCGCCCACGCCGAGGCGACGCGGGCCGGCATGACCGCGATGGGCCTGTCGCTCTTCAGCCAGATGCCCGCCGACAGCGTCACGGCCATCAACTACCCTGACGGCGTCGACGACAAGTTCCGTACGAAGCTCAAGAAGGAGTTCGGCATGAACGTCGCCGCCGGCCAGGCGCACATGAAGGGCAAGCTTTTCCGCGTCAATCACATGGGCTACACCGATGTCTTCGACGCCTTGGCCGTCGTCTCGGCGACGGAGCTGGCGCTGCGGTCGATGGGACAGTCGATCGAGCCGGGCGTCGGCGTCGCGGCAGCGCAGAAGGCGTTGAGCGACTTCTTCTCCTAAGCGCCGGCTTCAAAGTCCGTGGCTTCGCGGGTTGGCGAACCAGTTGTCGTGGCCCGGCACGATTGCGTCGGCGACTTCGTAGACCTCCCGCATCGCTTCACCCGCGGCTTCGACATCGAACGTGCCCTGCAGAAGCTGCGCCGCCAGCAGGTGATCCCGGGTCGGCACGGCGTCGCCGGTGACGAGCGTCGTCGAGGCCGGCTCAGCGATGAGCAGGCCGCACGTGCCGGGCGTGGGGCCGAACAGGGGAAAGAGGTCGACCTGCTCGGCGAGCTTGTCACCCTCGGGCGGCCGCGTCTTGCGAAGGACGTCGAGCTCCGCCTCGGCCACCGCGACCTGCTCGCCGGCGGCTTCGGAGATTTGCTCGAGGTGCTCGCCGACGGCCTCGCGTTCCACGTCGTGCAGCAGCCAGGGCAGGCCCTCGAAGAGCCCGATCCCGCCGCGGTGGGCGGGCTTGAAGCAGGTCAGAAAGATCGTGTCGATCTCGTTCGGCTTGAGCCCGGTCCGCTCGAACAGCCGCGCCGCCAACGCCGGCGGCGGCAGGGCGGGATCGACCAGGATCCGCCGCTCCCGCGACTCGCCGGCGGCGCTGGCCCGGATCAACGTCGTCGTCGCGTGCGGCGTGCGTACCGCGGACTTCTCGTTCCAGATGCGGTTGCTGCCGAGCGTTCCGATGCTGATGACGTCGACGCGTACGGGCACGACCGACCGTAGGACGCGGCCCTGCGGGATACTGTGTCCGCGTGCGTCGCACGTTCCCAGGCCTGCTCGCCTTGATCACCGTCGTTCTGACGGGTTGTGCCGTCGAGCCGCTGTACGACGTCGAGGCGTGGCCGGACGGACCGGCGGAGGGCCGGACGCTGGTAACGCGAAACTACGAGCTGCGGACGACCGTGCGCGAGGGCGACCGGCGGGCGGAGATGGTGCGGGAGATGGAGGACGCGATCCAACTCTACCACCGGCTCGCCCCGGCCGGGCCGCCGCCGCGGACGCCGACGCTGGCGTCGATGATCTCGGACCGCGAGTCGCCGGAGCGGGCCGAGGCGTTCATCTTTGCCTATCGCGACGAATGGGCGGAGCACACCCGCAAGACGCAGGGCAGCCGGGCGGCGTTGTACCTCAACATCGCCCGCGGCGGCTACGCGAGCGGCGACAGCTTTGCGACCTTCTTCGCCGGCGGTTGGCCGCAGCTCTACCGGACGATGCGGCACGAAGGCTTTCACCAGTGGATCGCGACCCGCTTCCGCACGCGTCCGCCGCCGTTCCTCGAAGAAGGGCTCGCGACCCTTTTTGAGGTCGGCTTCGACACGAATCAGCTGGATCGGCCCCGGCCGGCAGCGAACCGGCTTAAGCAGCTCCGCACCGCCGTCCGCCGGCAACGCCTCTGGCCGCTGCGACAGCTTCTGACCATGCACGCCGGCCACGTCGTCGGTGCCAACGACGGCCGCCAGGTCGAGACGTTCTACGCCCAGGCCTGGGCCTTCGCCCGCTTCCTCGTGGAGCACGAGGAACACGGCCCCCGTGTTGCCGACCTCCTCGCCGCCTACGCCGACGGCTCGGCACCGCGAAACCCGTGGGTCGCGCTCGAGCAGACCTTCGGCGTCGACATCACGACGCTACAACGGCAATACGAGAACTACGTCTTCGACCTCGTGCACGTCCCCGAACGCGAAGACTGACGCTTCTCACGCCGCCTTGCGGAGGACGACGGTCTCCCACAGGTCCGGCTTCGTCAGCTTGTGACGCGACTCTACCGAGGCGTTGTCGATGCCGCGGAGCAGGTCTTCGAGGGCAAGGTCGCTCTTCCAGCCGAGCTTCGTGCAGACGGGGCAGACAAGTTTCTCGATGGTGCCGACGACTTTGTTGTCGCTACGGAAATGGTTGAGCAGGACGACGCGGGAGCCGGGCATCGCGACGCGGAGGCACTCGCGAAGGGCGGCCGTCGGTTCGCTGACGACGCTGATGACGTGGCTGACGAAGACGGCGTCGAAGGCCCCTTCGGCGAACGGCAGCTTCAGGGCGTTGGCGCGGGCGAGGCTTACGTTGTTACGTTCTTCGACTTCCAGCTTCCGCGCCGCCTGCTTGAGCATGCCGGGCGAGAGGTCGACGCCAACGACCTGGCCGCGGTCGCGGGGCCAGTAGGCCAGCGAGCCGCCGGTGCCGATGCCGACGTCGAGAGCGACCTGACCCTGCTGCAGCTCGATGCGGTCGGCAATCGCGACGCCGATGCGTTTGCGGACGAGTCGGCCGAAGGTCTGGTCGTAGAAGCCGGCGTGCAGGTCGTAGATTTTCTGCGTGCTCGGATCCCGCATCTCGCGGTGCTTCTGCAGGACACGCCCGACGCCTTCGCGGCCCGTGCTGCCGTCGGTCTCGCGGCGGACGCGACGCGTCATCCGACGGCGGCTGCGGGCGGACGGGCGGGGCTCGGGCGGGGCAATCTGCGTCATCGGCGGCTCAGGGACGAGTGAAGGCTCCGCAACGGGGGCGCGGCGCAGGCAGCATCGTAGCAGCCGCTGCGGATCTGTGGTAACCCGCAGACTTGCGTCCGCACGTTCCGTTGCGGCCTCACCTGCTGTACCGTTGCTCGAACGTGACCGCTGCGACCTCCGCCTCTGCCGATGCCGCGTCGTGCGACGACAAGACGACGTACAAGAAGGCCAATCGCGGCTTCCAGATCTGGCACGGCGTCGTCGCGGTGCTCGTGCTCGTCGCCGCCGGCCTGGCGTTCTGGCTGCTGCCGGTGACGGATTGGCTTGCGGCGGCGGTGAAGTGGGTCGACTCGCTCGGCTGGATCGGCTGGAGCGTCTTCGTCGTCCTCTACGTCGTCGCGACCATCCTGGGTGCCCCCGCGACGCCATTGAATATTGGTGCCGGTCTCGTCTTCGGCGTCCTGTTCGGCGTCATGGCGAGCACCATCGGCGCGACGATCGGCGGCATCGCCTCGTTCCTGCTCGCTCGCCACGCGATGCGCGACTGGGTTCGCGGCAAGATCGACGCGTATCCGACGTGCGACAAGCTGCTGAGCAAGTGCGAGAAGGAGCCGTGGAAGTTCCTGCTCATGCTGCGGGCGCATCCGCTTCTGCCGGCGACGCTCAAAAACTACTGCCTCGGCACGACGAAGGTGAAGCTCTGGATCTTTGCCGTCGCGACGTTCATCGCCTGCACGCCGACGCGGATCATGTACGCCTACCTCGGCAGCGCCGGCCACATGGGCCTGACCGGCGGCGGCGAGGAAGAAGGCATTAGCGCGGCCGAGTGGTGGACGTACGGCGTAGGGCTGACGCTTTCGATCCTGCTGACGATCGGCCTGACGTGGTTCGTCAAGAAGAAGCTGGCCAAGATCGAGGCCGAGGAAGACGACGACGATCCGACAGCGGCCGAGCCGGCGCACGACGGTTGCTGATCCTCCCGGTCGGCACAGAGCCCCCAGCTTCACAGTGATCGTCGGCATCGTCCGCTAGAAACTCTTTTTCGGACGGTCCGCGTTCGTGCTTGCTGGCACACTCTCCAACACGTCCGGCCGCCGTGGCCGATCCTGTTCCGACTGCTTATCTAGATCGTCCATGAAGTTCCGCCCGATCCTCGCCGCCGCCGCGGCTACCGCGTTCTGCCTCACCTCCTTCGCCTCGGCCAATCTTGTCGCCGAAGCGGCTCCGCAGGTGTCGTCCACTGCCGTCTCGACGCAGGTCGACGGCCTTTCCGCCGGCGGCACCGTGATGCCAGCCGTCGTCTCGGGCTCCACCGTCGTCTACCAAGGCATCAACGGAACCGCTTCTGCTGCCTTCTCGAGCACCGACCTCAACGCGACGTTCGGCGACAACACGCTCTTCACCGACACGGGCCGCCTCGAGGAGTTCCGCTTCAGCACGTTCAACTCCGGCAGCAGCATGGGCAACCTGCTGACGGCGACCTACACGTTCCGCTTCTTTGACTTCAACGAGTTCGTCGCCGGCGACGAATCGACCGGCCTCATCGGCGGCTTTACCGGCACGGCTACGTTCGGCGACCCGTTCGATCCGTTCAGCCCCGGCCTCGCTCCCGGCACGTTCAGCACGGTCAACTTCACCGGGCTCGACGGCCTCGCGACGCCGATCGACTTCCTGACCCCCGAGGTCGTCATCACGCAGGAACTGACGGCCACGACGGGTGGCGCAACCCGACTCGGCGTCGTCGGCTTCGCCGCGCCCGCGATCGGTGCGGCTTCTTCCGCCCTCTACATTGAGGCGAGCACCGTTGGCGGCGGCACTCCCGGCTTCTACAGCATCGGCAACCCCGCCGCTCCGTTCACGACCGGCTTCGACGTGCAGCTCACCGCGATCCCCGAACCGGCCACGGCTGGTTTGCTGGGCGTTGTCGGCATGGCGATGCTGCGTCGCCGCAGCAAGTAATCGGCTGCTCAAATCCGCAAGCCTCAGCGGCCCGGCTTCGTCGCCGGGCCGCTGTCGTGCGCACTCGGGCTGGCGAACAGACGCCAGTTACCGGGAAAATCGGCCGGCGTCCGGTCGATCCAACCCGCGGCGGCAAAAGCGGCGGCGTCGACGGTTCGCTCGACGGCTGCATTGTGCGTGCTGTAGATGTCGTCCCAGAGGTACAGCGTCCCGGCCGGGGCTTCTTGCACCAGGCTGCGGCCGCCGCCGTTAAAGGGGGTGGTGCCGGCGGAGAAGCGGAAGGACGGGTGATCGACCACGAGCCGCGGGCGATCCTCGCGAAGCTCGGCCGACGCGGGCGACGTGTACCACGCGGCCACGTCCCGCGCCGCCGTCGCCCCCGCGTCCGCCCGCAGCGGCACCACCGGATAAACCGCCTGCAACAGCAGCGGCGGAACGAGGATCAAGACCGCCAACGTCAGACGCGGCCACGGCGGGGCGATCGTCGTGAAGCCACGCCATGCCAGCAGGGCCCAATACGGCGTGACCGCGACGAGGTACCGCACGTCGCCGCTGCTGGCCATGCTGCCGGTCCAGTGCAGCAGGCTGTGAACGCCCAGCACGCCGACCGGCAGGCCGACGACGGCGAGCTCGACCCGCGCCGCGTGTTCCCGATGCCACATCAGGCCGCGACGCAGGCTGACGACGACGCCGACGAGCACGAACGGCAACAACCCGGGCCCCACGACGGCCGGGAGCATGCCGACGAACTTGAGCAACGGGCCGCTGTCGTAGGTGCTCTGGCCCGAATACGGCCACGCCGCCGGCAGCCAAGCCAGGATATCGACGATCGGCGCCGGCAGCATGCCCAGCCGCGTCGCGACGGCCGAGTCCGCCGGTGCCGCCGGTCGGCCGGTCAGCCACCAACCCGCCACCGCCCACAGCAACGGCCCGACCGCCAACGCCGGCAGGATGAGCCACTTGCGATGCAGCAGCAACGCCACGGCCGTCACGAGCAGGACCCCGATCCCCTCGGGCCGCGTCGCCGGCAGCAGACCGACCAGCAGCGCGGCGAGCAGGAACTGCCGTCGGGCGTAGCAGAGCGTCGCCGCCGCGGCGAGTGCGGCGAACGGCAGCTCCGTCAGGACGGCCGACGCGTGCAGGAAGACCAGCGGGGACGCCAGCAGGCAGAGACCTGCCCACATCGGCCGCGGCCCCCCGAGTCGCCTGGCGATCCGCCACGTCAGCAGCGCCGCCACCAACGCCATCGCCAGCGACGTCAGCCGCACCGCCACCAACGCCGTCGGCAGCCCGAGGATCTGGCCCGGTACCTGCGCCGGAAGGACGTGCAGCAGCTTGACCGTTGGCCGCCCCCAAACGTCCGCCAAAACCCACGGCTCCGACAGAGCGTGTCGCGCGTAAAGGAAGTGCGTCACCCCGTCGGCCTCCAGGAAGCCGCTGCTCGTAAGACTGACTGCGGCTGATCCAATCGCAAAAAGCAGCACTGCAAGAACGCAGAATGCGTCCAGACCATCCCGGAGCGGCGTCCTACCTGTTGGATCGACGTGAATCATCTGCTGCTGTGCCGCCGGCCAGCCGGGCACGGTATGAGCTTTGTTCCCGGGCAACGCGGTGTTCGACGCCCCGCCACCATCTTCCCGTGGGTTGGGCTTTCGCGTGGTCGTCGCCAGCGACAAGTTCAAGCACGCGTTGTCGGCCGAGGAAGCCTGCGAAGCCATCGCACTAGGCGTTCGCCAGGCGGCGCCCGAGGCCGAGGTCGACCGCTGTCCGATGGCCGACGGCGGCGAGGGAACGGCCGAGGCGGTCGCACGAGGGTCGCGGGATGCGCGGTGGGTCGAGCGTGACGTCGCCGGGCCGTCGCCGGGTCAGCGGGTCACAGCCAGGATGTTGCTTCTCGACGGCGGCAAGCGGGCGGTACTCGACATGAGCAGCGCTGCGGGACTGAGTCTTGTGTCGAGGAAGGACCGCAACCCGGTTCGGACCACGAGCTTCGGCGTCGGCGAGATGATCGCGTACGCCGACGATTTAGGCTGCCGTAGCGTCGTCGTCGGCCTCGGCGGTTCGGCCACCTGTGACGGTGGACTCGGCGCGGCGCAGGCACTTGGCCTGCACCTATATGACGACGATGGCGAACTGACGGGGCCCTGCCGCGGCGGCGATCTGGTCCGCCTCCGCCGCGTGGATGTGCCGGCGGTGGCGCGGCGGATTCGCATCACCTGCCTCTGCGACGTGACGAACCCACTCCTCGGTGCATCAGGCGCGGCCCGAGTTTTTGCGCCGCAGAAGGGCGCGTCGGCTGCAGAGGTCGAAGAGCTGGAGCACGGCCTGCTGCATGCGGCCCAGGTCTGTGATCGACTCGACGAAGCCGCCACGCCCGGCACCGGCGCCGCTGGCGGCCTGGC
>CAYQCT010000088.1:2546-2763 GCA_964416015.1 uncultured Tepidisphaerales bacterium | reverse complement strand
TTCGGTCTGATGCTCGCCGGCAATGCCGTCGCCGCACCGGGTGCGGCGGCAGTCGCTGACGTCTGCGGGTTGAACGATCGACTCGCCGGGACGCAGCTCGCCTTTACCGGCGAAGGCCGATTCGATCGCTCGAGTCTCGACGGCAAAGTGCCGGGCACGGTCGCGCGTCTCTGCCGGAGATTAGAGGTGCCGTGCGTTGTGCTCGCGGGCGGCGTCG
>CAYQCT010000088.1:0-2516 GCA_964416015.1 uncultured Tepidisphaerales bacterium | reverse complement strand
CCTTCAGCATTATCGATGCCGCCGACGTGCAGCTCGCCGTCGCCGAACGCGACACGGCCGATCTGCTCAGCCGAGCGGCGGAGCACGTCACGCGGTTTGCTCTACGGATGCGACCGCAGTAGCTCGCATCTGACACACTCCGCTGCTCTCATGCCTTCGGCCCGCTGAAGGTCCAACCCGCGTCGACTTCTACGGCTCCGCCCGGCGCGGCCCAGTCGAGCCCCGCCTCGCTCGGCAGCAGGTCACCGTTGAAGCAGCGCTGGAAGTCGGCTTCGATCCCGACGATCTGCCGCCGCGTCACGCCGTCGCCGAGTTCGTGCGTCTGCATCAACGGCGGCTCGATGGTCCGCACCGCCGCGGCTTGCGAGGCGGCATTGACGACCAGCGTCTGCGGCCGACACCGCTGCGGCGTCGCGAGCGGCCCGTCCGTCGACAACGCTGCCTCGCCTCGCAGAACCTGTCGCCAGCCGCGAAGCATCGGCGTTCGGTCGCCGAACGAAACCCGCAAACTCTTCTCGTCGTCCCGCACCGGGCCGCCGAGCGTCAGCGTGCCGTCGGCGTCCCAGGTCGCCTTGCCACGCGAGCCCTGCAGGTGGATCTGCGGCCGGACCGACTCACCGCAGGCGTGCGTCAGCAGCACCAGCAACCGCCGATCTCCACCGGCCAATATGCGTAGGCCGCAGGTGTCGAAGTTTTCGATCTCGTTGACGCGGACCAGCTCCGCCTCGACCCGCTGCACGTCGGCCGGCGTCTCCGCCTCCTGTCCGAGGAAGAACAGCGCGACGTTCACAACGTGTGCCAGCGCGTTGTTCGCCGGCGAGTCGAGCACGAACGTCCCGTGCCGCTTGACCGCGCCGGCCCAGTCGTTGCGACCGTAGTAGATGCTGTCGCGGGGCCAGCAGGCGAGAACCTTCGCCGACTCGACCTTGCCGATGCGTCCGCCGACCAACGCCTGCTTCAGCAGACGCGTCGACGGCTGGTACATGTGCTGATAGCCGATGCAGACCGGCTCGCTCACGCCCAGCTTCGGCCGCGCCGCGTCGGCAAGCGCGATGATTTCGTCGACCTGCTGCACCGAGCCCGCGACCGGCTTCTCGAGCATCACGGCCCGGCCGCTGGCGAGTACCTTGCGGGTGAAGTCGACGTGCAGATGGATCGGCACCGGCAGCCAGACACCGACCACGTCCGCCGGCAGGGCGTCGAGCATCGCGTCGATGCCGTCGTAGAAGGCCAATTCGTGCTCGGCGTACGTCTCCCGGGCCTCGGCCAGCCGCGTCGGATCCGGATCGCAGACCGCGGCAAGCGTCAGCTGGTCCGGGTTTCTCAGGAGCAGGCGGATGATGTCGCCCGCGTACCCGCCCACGCCCACAACGGCAACACGCGGCGGAGACCCGGCAGCTTGATCAACATCGGTCGGCATCAGTGCACGCTACTGCGACAGCTGCGTCGGCGTCACCTTCGAAGGCAAACGCGACGCGGGCGGCCGACCTCTTGGTCAGCCGCCCGCGAGGAGGCGTTCATGACGTTGCCGCACGTCGATCAGTCGAGGGCCCAGGGCGTGACCTTGACGTTCTTGAAGTCGCCGAAGTCGCCACCGGTGCCGTAGGCGACGCGGGACGCGTGGCCGTCGGCGAAGATGACGTTGATGAAGCCACCGCTGCCGACCGCGTTGGCATCGGGCAGGGCGTTGGTCGCATCATCCTCGTGCCGGCTCAACGGCACCTTCGAGCGGAGCCACGGCGTCTGCATGATGCCGGCCAGCGTCCCGCCGTACAGGTCGGGCTCGAGCTCGGAGCTGTCGGCCATGAAGTTGGTCGTGTAGGCGAGGATGTCCCGGCGGTTGAGCATCGGGAAGGCCGGATCGACGTACGGCCGAACGCCCGCGTCGGCGAAGAGGAGCGTCGAGGCCGGGTCGACGACCTTGACCAGGTTGCCGCTGGCCGGCTGGCCGGTCTTGGTCTTGCCGGGGTAGTTGCCCGGGCCGTTCCAGACGCCGATCTCCGACGGGTTGTTGTACCGACCGCGGCCATTCTTCACGTCGGAGGTGATGTCGGCATTGATGCCGTAGCTCGCACGGACGTAGTCGTTGAAGTCGGCGCCGAAGGTCGCCTGGAAGTTGTTGCCGGGGAAGTAGCCCTCGGGATCGGCTGCGAGCCACTTGTCCGTCGGGCACATGAAGACGTCGCTGATCTCGTCGCTGGCGACGATGCTCTCGACGTCGTCGCCGCCCATGTACGGGTAGAGCGCGCTGACCCAGTCGAGCAGGATCACGTCGCCGGTCGTGTCGTCCTGGCGGTTCATGAACTGGTTCGAGATCTCCGGCGTCGTGAAGTACGACTGATCGGTCGTTGTCTGCAGCCGGCCCAGATCGTTGAACTGCAGCAGGCTTCCTTGGCCGAACTGTCGCTGGTTGCTGAGGCACTTGACGTTGTTCGCCGAGGCGCGGGCGCGGCTGAGCGTGGGCAGAAGGATGCTGATCAGCAGGGCGATGATGCCGATGACGACCAGCAGCTCGA
>CAYQCT010000087.1:6004-14625 GCA_964416015.1 uncultured Tepidisphaerales bacterium | reverse complement strand
CCAGTCGATGTGGCTCGGGGCGATGTCGGCGTGCGTCACCAGATACCGCTCCCACAGCCGATGATTCCGCGCGACGCGCTCGCCCCGCTCCCGGCCGACGTCGGTTAGCAAAAGCCCGTCACCGTCGGCCGTTGCAAGACCTTCGCGACGGACGACCAACGGCAGCGACCAGCGTTGCCAGAAGTTCCAGCCACGCAACGCCGCAAGACCTGCGTAGGCCGACGCGTCCAACCGCCCGCCGCCGCCGATGGCGGCTTCGACGACGTGGTCCATCGCGATCTTCAGCCGCAGCCGCGCCCTTCGCACGATCGACGCAACCACGCCCCGCCGCGGCGCGAGCAGCATGCTGACGACGAACAAACCGCCGGCCACCAACACGATCACCGCCCCGGCCGGCTTGCGTGGCAAGAGCGCCGACGTCGCACTGCCCAGGTACCCGCTCAACCCGCCGATCACGCCCGCCAGCACGACGAGCAGCCACAACCGCTCGGTCCAGAATCGTGCCGAAACCGCCGGAATGATCAGCATCGCGACGACCAGGATCAGGCCGACCGCCTGCAATCCCGCGACCGTCACGACGACGACGAGCGACATCATCAGCAAGTCGATCAACGCGACCGGCCAGCCGTCGACGCGGGCGAAGCCGTCGTTGAAGCAGACGATCGCCAGCTCCTTCAACAGCACCGCCGCCGCCAGCACCGCCGCAATCGCGATGCCGGCCATCAGCCTCGCGTCGAACGGCGTCATCGCCGCGGTCTGGCCGTAGATGAACCCCGTCAACCCGCCGGCCCCGGCGTTGGGCAGGTTCTGGATCACGCTCACCAGCACCGCCCCGACGCCGAAAAAGACGCTCAGCACGATCCCGATCGCTGCGTCCTCGTGCACCCGCGGCACCTTCAGCAACCACTGCACGCATAGTACGCCGAGCACGCCCGTTACAGTCGCTCCTAGAAGCAAGACCGGCAGCGTCCGGCCCTGCACACCAAGGAGATAGGCAACTATGAAAGCCAACGCGATGCCCGGCAGCGTCGCGTGGGCCAACGCGTCGCTCATGAGCGACCGCTTGCGGAGCAACGCGAAGACGCCGACGATGCCCGCGGCGATGCCGAGCAGCGTCGTGGCGATGAGGACGAGGTTCGTGTTGTACCCGCCGCCAAAGGTCAGGACACGCCAAACCTCTGACAATTCCGGCCATTTGTTCGAAACGCTGCGCAGGCTGTCGCCGCTGCGGTGCACGATGTCGGCCCACGGGATCACGTTCGCGGCGCTCCTGCCGTCGCTTGGGCAAGCGCCTCGCTCGCCTGATCCAGCAGCGTCAACCGGCCGCCGTAGGTGCGATGCAGGTTCGCCTGCGTGAACGTCGTCGCCACCGGCCCGCTCGCGACCACGCGCATGTTCAACAAAACAACTTCGTCGAAGTATTCCGGCACGGTCGGGAGGTCGTGATGCACGACGAGCACCGTCTTGCCTTCGTCGCGGAGCGTGCGGAGGACCTCGATGATCGCCTTCTCTGTCGCCGCGTCGACGCCGGCGAACGGCTCATCCATGAAGTAGAGCTCCGCCTCCTGCGCCAGAGCGCGGGCGAGGGCGACGCGTTGCTGCTGGCCGCCGGAGAGCTGGCTGATCTGTCGGTTGGCGTAGGCGAGCATGCCGACCCGCTCCATGCACGCCCGCGCGACCTCGCGATGCGCCCGACTTACCGGCAGGAACCAGCCGATCTTGCGGTATCGGCCCATGCAGACGACGTCGAGCGCGCTCACTGGAAAGTCCCAATCCACGCTTTCCCGCTGCGGCACGTAGCCGACGCGGCTGCGTTGCTTCGCGTACGGCTCGCCCCAGAACTCGACCTGCCCGCTCGCTCGCGGCACCAGCCCGAGGCACGCCTTGAGCAGCGTGCTCTTGCCCGCGCCGTTCGGCCCGACGATTGCAATCAGCTTGCCCGGCGGCACGTCATAATCGACGTCCCACAGCACCGGTTTTCGGTGGTACGCGACCGTCATCGCGTGCACCGACATCGGACTTTGCGGCGAATGTTCCGGCCGATCGGCGAGGTTGAAAGCGTCGGGCAGCATGAACTACTCGCCCGCCGGCGTCAGCTTGCCCTGCATCCCGCCCGCCGGTGCGTCGCCGCCGAGGGCGCGGGCGATCGTCGTCACGTTGTGGTCGATCATGCCGACGTAGGTGCCCTCGTACGTGCCGCGTTTGCCCATCGCGTCGCTGAACAGCTCGCCGCCGACGACGACGTCGTGTCCCTGCGCTTTGGCCCCGTCGACGAGCGCCTCGACGTTTCGCGGGTTGATCGTCGACTCGATGAAGACGGCTCCGATGTCGCGCTCGACCAGCAGACCAACGATCCGCTCGACGTCCCGCACGCCCGCCGAGCTTTCGGTGCTGAGCCCCTGCAGGCCGACAACTTCGTAGCCGAATCGTTCGCCGAAGTAGTTGAACGCGTCGTGTGCCGTGACCAGCACGCGTTGACCCTCCGGCACGCTCGCCAGCACCCGCTCCGCGTACGCATCGAGCGCCGCCAGCTCCTGGCGAAGGGCGTCCGCATTCTCCTGGTAGGTCGCCGCCCCGGCCGGATCGTGCTCGGCGAGCTTCGCCTCGATCTTGTCGACCGCCTTCGCCCAAGCCGCCGGGTCCATCCAGACGTGCGGGTCGTACAGCCCCTCGAACTCCTCCGGTTCGAGCAGCGAGGCCTCGTCGATCAGACTCGTCACCGCGTGCACCGCTTTGCCGCTCGTGCCGGCGCGGACGAGCGTGTCGGTCATCTTCCCCTCGAGCAACAGGCCGTTGTAGAAGATGACGTCGGCGTTCTGGAGCGTCTGCAGATCCGTCCGCGTCGGGTTGTACAGGTGCGGATCGACACCGGCGCCCATGAGCGTCGTGACGTTGGCCCGATCGCCGGCGACGCGTTCGACAAGGTCGCCGATCATGCCGATGGTCGCTACGACTTCATACGAATCGGAAGCCTCGACCTCGGTCGTCTCTCCCGCGTCACAGCCGGCAAGCATCGCGAGCGTCGACAGACCGACGATGAGGCAGAGGAGCAATCGCATGACGAGTCGCCGCCATTGTAGCCATGGCTACATCCGGCGTCGGCGACTCGTGGGAGATCGTCGGCGTCGTCAGGCGCGAACCGGCGAAGTAGCATCGCCACATGGCCGCCGGTGAAATCGTCGTCATCGGGACCGGGCAGATGGCGGCGATGTGCGCCCGGCTGCTCTGCGACAACGGCCGACCGGTCGTGCTCGTCGGGCGACGCGATGCGGTCCAGCACATCGAGAAGGTCGGCGAAAGTCCGCAGCTGCCCGGAGTTCGCCTGCCGGAGCGCTGCTCCGCGACGATCCACCCGGCGGCAGGCGATGCGACCGTCGTGGCAGTGCCGACGCAGGTGCTCGACTACGTCCTGAACGATTTCTCCGGGATCTTGACGAACGGCCCGATCGTCTCGTGTGCCAAGGGCGTCGACCTGAGCAGCGGTCGGCGGCCGAGCGAGACGATGCGACACTGGTTCCCCAAGCGGCCCGTCGCCGTCCTGAGCGGGCCGAACATTGCCGGCGAAGTCGTCGACGGCAAGCCGACCGGAGCCGTCGTCGCGGCGAAGGACGAGGCGACACGCGACTACGTCCGCGACCTGTTTGCGACCGACGCATTCCGCGTCTACACGAGCGACGACGTGGTCGGCGTCGAGCTGGCCGGGGCGACGAAGAACGTCATCGCGCTCGCCGCCGGCATCGTCGACGGGCTCGGCCTGGGCGACAACGCAAAGGCGGCTTTGCTCACGCGCGGCCTGGCGGAGATCCGTCGACTCGGCGAAGCCCTGGGCGCTCGGCCTGATACCTTCAGTGGACTGGCCGGCGTGGGTGATCTCGTGACGACCTGCTTCAGCCCCGACGGTCGCAACCGTCGCGTCGGCGAATCGATCGGCCTCGGCAAGACGCTGGAGCAGGCGACCGCCGCCCTCGGCAGTGTCTGCGAAGGTGTGCCGACGGCAAAGGCGATTCTGCAACTCGCGCAGAAGCACGGCGTCGAACTGCCGATCTGCCGGGCCGTCGCCGCCGTCCTCTTCGACGGCCTCGACCCGCGGGACGGGCTGATCGCGCTGATGCGACGCGACCCGAAGGCGGAGGTCTGAGCGTGCGACGTCTCGAGCGGGCGATCCTGCTGACGTCCGTGCTGGCGGTGCTCGCGGCGGTCAGCATCTCCGCAGCCTGGCGGATCAGCCGGCCTTTCCCGCTCTCGCCATGGGAGAGCGTGATCGTTCGTGACGCCTGGCGGCTGACGCAGGGATCGACGGTGTATCAGCCGGCGGCGGACGGGCCGGCGACGCACATGTACGGGCCGGTGGTGACGTGGGCGAATGCCGCTCTGTTCACCGCATTCCAGCCGAACCTGTGGACGCCGCGACTGCTCAGTCTGCTCGCGGTCGCGGCGACGCTGACGGTGCTGGGCGGCTTCGTCTGGCGATCGACGCGGGATCGGACGGCGACGTTGCTGACCGTGACGTTGGTGCTGGCCGACGCGATGCGTTGCCGCGCGATCTACGCGGAGACGCGGCCGGACGCGCTGGCGGCGGCACTGGGGTTTGCAGGCTTGTTCCTCGCCTTGCGAAGCCGTTGGTGGGCGGTGCCGGCGTTCGTTCTAGCGGCGTGGTCGAAGCAGCCGGCGGTGGCGTTCGCCGTTGCGGCGGTCGTTGCAGGACTCGTCATGCGGCAGAAGTCCACCCTAACCATCGGCGGCGTCGCGTTGCTCGCGATCGCGACGTCGGCAGTCGTAATGAAGCTCGCGATGCCGGACCTCTGGCGACACGCCGTGGTCGCGCCGGGCCTGTGGCCGATGCGGTGGCGGACGGGCCCGGACGTGGCGATTTTGTACGCGCTGATCGTGCCCGTCTTTTGGACCGGCATCGTCGCGCACCTGACGCGAGGAGCACGCGTAGACAGGACGATACTCGGCCTTGCTGTGGCGGCCTTCGTGCTGCTCGCTGCCGGGTGGTTGGGACAGGTCAAGGACGGCGGCGCGATCAACAGCGCGTGGCCCGGCCTCGCCTTGTGTTCGACACTCGCGGCCTTGTGCTGGCACCGGATCGACCTCGACCGGCCCGGCGTGCGGACGGTGCTGGCGGGGCTCGTCCTGCTGCACGCGGCGGCGGTGCCGAAGGCGGCGGTTTGGGCCACGGATCGGGCGCGTCATGGAGACGGGACCTACTCGCAGGTCATCGCCGAAGTCGCAGCTTTGCCGGGAACGGTGGCTTCACCCGACGATCCCGCGTTGCTCGTCTTCGCCCACCGCCCGGAGGCGGCAACGGCACGAAGCTTTGACGCCGAACGGGACGTGACCTACCTCGCCAAGCCGCCACAAATCGAAGCCGAACTCGATCGGGCCGACTGGGTCGTGCGGGTTCACGCGACGTGGGATGCGCATCTGAACGATGAAGACCTGAAGACGCTTGGCTTCGAACGCGTGCGGAACGATTGGTCAACAATGTACTCGCTCTGGCGACGCCGGTAACCGTCTACGGCGAGACAAATTCGACCTCGGCCGTCGGCGTCACGTAGCCGGCGTCGGCGCCTTCCTGGAGGAAGCGTGTGATGGCCTCGCGGCCGCGGTCGCCGTAGTCGAGGGTCCAGTCGTTGACGTACATGCCGACGAACTTGTCGGCCGTCGCCGTGTCCAGATCCCGGCCGTACTTCATGCTGTATTGCACCGCCGCGTCACGATGATCGAGGCTGTACTGGATGCTGTCCTTCAGAACCCGCGTCGCCTCTTTCATACTTCCGGTTCCATAGAGCGAGTCGAGGTCGCGACGGACGCAATTACACCCCAGCGGCAGCGGCAGGCCCGTCCGCTCGCCCCACCAGATGCCGAGGTCGACGATCAAATGCAGGCCCATCTCGCCGTAGGTGAGCTGACCCTCGTGGATGAGCAAGCCGACGTCGGCCTTTCCGTTAAGGACCGCCTGCGGGATTTCATCAAACATGACGACTTCGTAGTCGAACGCCTGGCCCGCCTTCCCGAGACAGAGCTGGCAACTGAGGAACGCGCTCGTCAGCGTGCCGGGGACGGCGATCTTGAGCTTCTTGCTCTTGAGTTCGTCGAGCGTCATTGGCTCGCGGGCGACGAGCATCGGGCCGTAGCCGTCGCCCATGCTCGCGCCGCAGCTGGTGATGGCATACTTGTCAGCGACGAGCGGGTAGGCGGCGACGCTGATGGCGGTGAACTCGAGGTCGCCGCGGGTGGCACGGTCGCTGAGCGTTTGGATGTCCTGCATGACGTGCTCGAACCGCCAGCGGCCGGCGTCGACGAGCGGCGGGTCCTGCGCGAGGGCGTAGAACATGAACGCATCGTCAGGATCCGGCGAGTGGCCCAGCTGCAGCGTGACGGAATCGGACATCGCCCCGACGCTAGGACGAGCACGCGAGCGTCTTGTCGGTTCTGAAACACTTGCGTGCGGGTTGGGGCGACTCGCCAACGACCGCCGCGGCGACTGCGGCAGAATCTGCCGCGTGGTGCCGACGCTGCAACAGCCCGATAAGTCTGCAGAATCCCAACGATTCTGCCGCCCTGGCAGAGGCTTTATCGAAGACAAACGTTCGACTTGCCGCCGCAGCGTGACTAGTGATGTCCTTGGAGAGTGCGTCGGCTCACGCCACGCCACCTGCCACATGAATGCACCTGTTCTCGCCGACCCCGCGGCGAAGCGTGCCGACTCGGGCCAAGCCAAACCGCCGCGGATCTCGCCGGCATCGCCGCGAATCTCGCCGGCGCTTCGCAAGTTCGCCGGCTACCTGTTCCGCTACAAGCCGCTGCTGTTCGCGGCACTCGTGGCGGGCGTCGCGAAGTTCAGCGTCAACTTCGCCTTCCCCGTCATCTTCGGCCTCGCCATCGAACGGGTCGTGCCGACGGACGCGGGCGAGGAGAGTCGCACACGCTGGCTCGTCGGACTGACCGTCGCGAGCGTCGTTGCCCTTGTCGTCTACGCCGCGGCAACGTACCTGCGCAGCTATCTCACCGGCCAACTCGCCTTTCGCGTGATCCGCGACATTCGCCAGGACCTTTTCGGCCACCTGCATCGGCTGAGCCTGCACTTTTACTCGAAGGAGCGCACCGGCAGCATCGTCAGCCGCGTCATCACCGACATCAGCCAGGCCGCCCAGCTCGTCAACGGCGGCGTCGTCGCGGTCGTGATGGACATGGGCGCGTTGCTGCTCGGCATCGGCGTGCTGCTCTGGATCAGCCCGACGCTCACGGTCATCGCGCTGGCCGTGCTGCCGATGTACAGCCTCGTGCTCAAGTTCCTGCGGCCACGCGTCCGGCACGCGGGGAAACTCGTGCAACGCTCCATCGGCAAGATCAGCGGCAACGTCCAGGAGCAACTCGCCGGCATCGCCCTCGTGCAGACGTCCGCCGCCGAGGGACGCGAAGGTGCTCGATTCCGGCAAGATACCGAGGAGCACTACGACCGCGTCGTCCATCAGAAGGGTTTAGCTGCCGTGACCGAGACGGCGGGCGAGTCGCTGACCAAGGCCGGCTCGTGCGCCGTCATCCTCGTCGGCAGCCTGCTCGCCCTTCGCACCGGCAGCATCACGGCCGGCGAACTTGTCGCCTTCAACGGCTCGCTCGCTTTGATGTATTTCCCGGTGCAGCGGTTTGGAGAAGTCAATGTAGTTTTTCAAACGTGCATGGTCAGCATCGAACGCGTCTTCCGCGTCTTCGAGATCACGCCGCGCGTGACGGAGCGGCCTGACGCGCATGATCGTCCGCCGGAACACGGGCAGGTGACTTTCGAGGACGTCCGCTTCAGCTACGCCGACGATTCGGACGAGAGTCGCACGAGTCTGGCGCGGGACGACGAGCGAGGTGATCGCGATCCGCTGACGGGTCAGGAGCTGGAGCCGACGCGGGATCCCTCGCAGGATCTGACGACGCTGCGCGGCGTGGATCGGCGGCGATTGGTGCGGGACGAGCTGGCGCGGCAGATGCGGCTGGAACGTCGCCGGCGAGACCTCGAGCGACGCGGCGAGCTGCCACCGCCGCCACCGGTGCAGCGGCGATGGGTGCTGGACGGCCTGAGCTTCGACGTACCGGCCGGGCAACGCGTGGCGCTGGTTGGCCCATCGGGCAGCGGCAAGACGACGCTCGTCAGCCTGCTGCCGCGGCTGTACGACGTGAGCGAAGGGGCGATCCGCATCGACGGCCGAGACGTGCGGGATTATCGCAAGTCGCCGCTCCGCGAGTCGATCGGCATCGTGCAGCAGGACAGCTTCCTGTTCAGCGGCAACGTCAAGGACAATCTGCTCTACGGCCGACCGGACGCGAGCTTCGACGAAGTCGTCGAAGCCGCGCAGGCGGCCAACGCGGACGGGTTCATCCGCGAGCTCCCCGAGGGCTACGACACGCCGCTGGGCGAACGCGGCGTCAACCTCTCTGGCGGCCAACGGCAGCGGCTGAGCATCGCCCGGGCGATCCTGAAGAACCCACGTCTTCTCATTCTCGACGAGGCGACAAGCGCACTCGACGTCGAGTCGGAACGGCTGGTCCAGGAAGCTTTGGAACGACTGATGCACGGCCGAACGAGTTTCATCATCGCCCACCGCCTCGGCACCGTGCGCAACGCC